>NZ_JBBCBO010000001.1:0-498069 GCF_037203865.1 Variovorax sp. CCNWLW186
CTGGCCGGTGGCCATGTGGATGCGGGGGCCTACGAGTACCGGCTGCATGCGGCCGATGCCTCGGGGGCGGGGGAGAACTGGTATTTGCGGTCCACTACCACCGTCGTTCCCCCCGGGGAAGGCGGAGGCAACCCGCCGACCGAAGGCGGCGGCGCCGCCGCACCGAGCGGAGAGGGCCTTGCCGCCCCCGGACCTGTGTTCGGCATCATCGTGCCCACCTACCGCGCCGAAGCCTCGCTGTATGCGGCGCTGCCGAGCCAGCTGCGGCAAGGAAACCTCGCGATGATCGGCGACCTGCACAAGCGCATAGGCGACGACGATGCCAGGGGCGCCGCTGCAACTTCGACAAACCCGGCAGGCCCGGAGCGCCGCGCCTGGGCCCGCGTGCTCTCCACCGACATCGACATTCGCCAGGGCGGCACCGTCTCGCCTTCCAGCAAGGGCCGCCTCACGGGCTTCCAGGCCGGCACAGACCTGATGGCCGCAACCAACTGGCGCGCCGGCCTCTACGTGGGCCAGCTCGACGGCGACGGGCGAGTCAGCGGCTTTGCCAGCGGCCTGCAGAACCAGCACGTGGGCCGCAACGACTTGCGCAGCCAGTACTTCGGCATCTACGGCACCTACACCGGCAACGGCGGCTTCTATGCCGACGCGGTGGTGCAGTCGGGCCGCCACCGCTACACGGTGGAGCCGGTGCTGGGCGCGGGCGTCGAAGGCAAGGGCCGCAGCCTGCTGGGTTCCATCGAAGTGGGCCAGGCCTTTGCGCTGGGCGCCAGCGGCTGGAGCGTCGAGCCGCAGCTGCAATTGGTGCACCAGCACATGGACCTCGACAACTCGGTCATCTCTGGCGCGGTCGTGCAGCCCGACGCCGACAGCGGCTGGATCGTGCGCGCGGGTGTGCGTGTCAAGGGCACGATTGCGACCGGCCTGGGCACGCTGCAGCCCTACGGGCGCTTCAACGTCTACCGGAGCTCGAGCGGCGCGGACGTCGCGCGCTTCGTCAACGGCGCGACCCGCACCGACATCGCATCGTCCACCGGCGGCACGAGCACCGAGCTGGCCGGCGGCTTCACCCTGGCGCTCGGCGACAGGACGAGCGTCTACGGCGAAGTGGGCAAGCTGTGGGCCTCGGGCGGAGACACCAGGGTGAAGAGCTCGATCAATGCATCGGTGGGCGTGCGCGTGAAGTGGTGAGGAGGGCACCGCCGCGTGCGCTGGCGCAGTGGCCGGAATCCGACTGCGCCAGCACACCGACGCGGTGTCTACCTACAACAAAGCCTGCATGAAAGAGCCACGTTCGGCGTGCAGGCGGGCGAGGGCGCGCCTGGCATCCAACATCGACATTGATTGGGCCCGGCCAATGTCCACCATGAACAAGCTCAAGCATCTACCCCGCCTTTTCAAGGAGGCGGCCATGGCCTGGATCGACGATTTCGCGCCCAGCATGGGCGCGGCGATCTCGTACTACACGATGTTCTCGCTGGCGCCGTTGCTCGTGATCGTGATCGCGGTGGCGGGCGCACTCTTCGGCACCGAGGCCGTGCAGGGCCAGATTGCCGCGCAGCTGTCGGGATTGATCGGCCAGGAGGGCGCGCAGGCGGTGCAGGCCCTGGTCAAGAGCGCCAACGAGCCGTCTCGCGGATTGATTGCCGGCGCCATCAGCGTGGTGGTGCTGATCGTCGGCGCCACCACGGTGTTTGCCGAACTGCAAAGCGCGCTCGACCGCATCTGGCATGTGCCCGAACGCGCGAAGCCCAGCGGCGTGTGGGGCATTCTGCGTGCCAGGGTGCTGTCGTTCGGCCTGATTCTCGGGCTGGCGTTTCTGCTGATGGTGTCGCTGGTGGTCAGCGCCGTGCTGGCGGCGGTGGACAACTGGAGCAGCGGGCTCTTTCCGGGGTGGGAGCTTTTGCTGCAGGTTGCCAACGCGCTGGTCACGCTGGGCATTCTCACGCTGCTGTTCGCGATGATCTTCAAGCTGATGCCGAGCACGCCCATCGCCTGGCCCGACGTGTGGATTGGCGCGGCGGTAACGGCGGTTCTCTTCGAGATCGGCAAGGTGCTGATCGGCCTGTACCTCGGTAAAAGCAGCGTCAGCGAATCGTTTGCGGCCGCCGGCTCGCTGGTCGTGCTGCTGGCCTGGGTGTACTACGCCGCGCAAATCTTTCTGTTGGGTGCGGAGTTCACCAAGGTCTATGCCAATGCCCAGGGCTCGGTCGCGGCCTCCAGGGCGCAGGCTGCGACAGAGGCCGCGGCGGAGCAGGCCCGCATGGGCACAGACGGCACCGCTGCACGGCAGCCCGGAACGGAGAAGCTCGAGGCCGTCGAGAAGATGGAAAACGCGCAGCGGGCACTCGAGGTGCGCACAAGGAAGGCCACTGCCAAGCTGCTGCAGCAGGCGATCGGCCTGTTTGCGATCAGCGTGACGACCACGCTGCTTGCGCGGCGGCGCAAGCAGCGCCGCCGCCATGCCGCGCGCATGCAACGGGAAATTCGCCGCACGGGGTGAGGCGGGATCAGGTGCTCCAGCTATGGCTTGCGGCGGCCCTCACTTGGACCGCGTAAGCCCGAAGAAGGAATCGAGTATGTGGAAGTGATCGTCATGGAACTGGTCTTCCATGCCGGCCAGCTTTGCAATGGGCACCCACTCGGCGGATGACGCGTCGTCGCCGGCCGTCAGCTCCGGCGGGCGGCGCGGGCCCAGGTCGAACCAATGCGCGTGGGTGATGACGCGGCCCTTCTGGCTGCGGTCCGGGTTGTCGAACACCTGCACCGCCTTGAATGCGCTTTGAATGTCGCTGTCGAGCAGGCGCAAGCCGGTTTCCTCGTCGAGCTCGCGCAGGGCCGACTGCCACACCGTTTCTCGCGGCTCGAGATAGCCGCCCGGCACCGCCAGCATGCCCTTGCCCGGCGAGCGGCCGCGCCGGATCAGCAGCACCTGGTCGCCGCATTGCACCACCGTGTCGACCGTGACGAAGATGACAGGGTAGGGCGTGCCCGCCCACATGGCCTTGTCCTGGCGCAGGCTCTCCCATTCCTGCACCAGCGCGGCATAGTGCGGCAGCTTCGCCCAGGCGCTCAGGAACTGCAGCGTGCTGGCGGGCGCCTGGTTCACCAATGCAGCCAGGGCCGGCTCCAGCGACCCATCGGCCGCCGCTCCAAAGTAGGCGTCGCGCAAGGCGCTCGCATGAATGTCGCCCTGCAAGCCAGTGTCGTCGAGCGTCCATTGCGGGAAATCTCGCAGGTACACGCTGGTCGCGTCCTTCAGGTGGCCCACCAGCACCACCGACGGCTGACCGGAATACATCTCGGCCACGCCCTGCTTCACGGCGGCCACCCAGCGCGCCTGGTCGTAGTAGTCGCGCACAGGCAAGAACTTCACCCGCTCCCGGTCCGCTTGCGGAAGCGCGAGCCGGATCATTTCCGCGCGCTCTTCCCAGGTGAAAGGATTGCGCGGCGTGCGGGCCTGAAAAGACGAGCCCAACACCACGACGCACTCGGGCGCAGCGGCCAGCGCGCGCCGCAGCAGCGCCAACTGCGCGTTGTGGAAGATCTGGAACCGCCCGATGTAGACGGCGACATCGTGTGCTTTGGCTTGGGTTTGGATTTGGGTTTGGCTTGTCATTGGGTTCTCAAGGCAGTTTGGCTGCGATCGGCATCTGGCGTCCGGAGCCGAAGGCTCGCGCCCTGACCCGGACGATGGGCGGCGATTGCCGCCGCTTGTATTCGTTGCGCGCGACCATGCCGCGGATGCGCTCGACAAGCACTTCGCCGGAAGCTTGCGCCCGCAGCGTGTCGACGAACGTGCGCGCCTCTTGGTACTCGTGCTGGGCGAGCCGCGGGCCTTCGATCAGCAGCTTGAGGATCTGGTCGAGCACGGGGTAGGGCGGCAGGCTGTCGACATCCTTCTGGCCCGGTGCCAACTCGGCCGAGGGTTCCTTGTCGATGATGGCCTGGGGAATGATCTCTCGCCCCGCCGTTTCGTTCAAGTGCCGCGAGAGCGCGAAGACCTCGGTCTTGTAGAGATCGCCGATGAGCCCCAGGCCGCCGTTGGTGTCGCCATAGAGCGTGCAATAGCCGACCGAAATCTCGGACTTGTTGCCCGTGGTCAGCAGCAGGTGGCCGAAGCTGTTGGAGTACTCCATGAGAACGGTGCCCCGCACGCGCGCCTGAAGATTTTCCAGAGCCACGCCGTGCAGCTCGCCGCCCAATGCCGATTCGAAACCTTGCGTGAACTGCGACACGATGCCGGCAATGGCATGGTGCTTCAGCGATACGCCCAGGTTGCGGCACAAAGCTTCGGAGTCGCTGACCGAACCCTCCGATGAAAAGCTCGACGGCATCGTGATGCCGACCACGTTCTCTGCCCCCAGCGCTTCGACCGCCAGCGCCAGTGTCAGCGCCGAGTCGATGCCGCCCGACGAGCCGACGACGGCCTGGCGAAACCCGCAGCGCCGCGCATAGTCGCGCAAGCCCAGCACGATCTGCTGGCGGTAGAACTCCAGCGCGGGCAGGCCCTCGGGTGTCACCGGCGGCGGGGCCTTGCCGGCCAGCGTCAGAAAACGGCCCTTGTCGAAGCAGAGCGTGCTCACATCTTCCGCAAAGCGGCGAGCCTCGTACACCACACCGGCCTGCGGCTCGACCGCGAAAGAGGCCCCGTCGTACACGAGCTGGTCATGGCCTCCCACCTGGTTGACGTAGAGAATCGGCAGGCCGTTGCGGCGGCTGGCCGAGCCGAAGATCTGGTGACGTTGTTCGCGCTTGCCGATGTTCGACGGGCTTGCGTTGATCGACACCACCAGGTCGGGCGCCGCATCGCGCATGCGCTCGAACGGATTCACGAGGTAGTCCTGCCCCTCGTCGTTCCAGCCGTCTTCGCAGATCAGCAGGCCGACCTGAAATTCGCGGATGCGAAGGACGCGCGCCACGTCGGGCCCCGGTTCGAAGTGCCGACGCTCGTCGAAGATGTTGTAGGTGGGCAGCAGCTGCTTGGCGTATTCGAGCAGCACTTCGCCCCCGCGAATGACGCGCAGCACGTTGCGAAGCTTCTTGCCTACGCCTTCGCGCCGCGCTGGCAACCCGACGGCCCAGTGCAGCGCCGGCATCTGGCGGGATGCCGACAGCAGCTCCTGAAAAGCGGCCTCCACGCGGTCCATGAAGCCTTCCTCTTCCAGCAGGTCGGCCGGGTAGTAGGCGGTGAGCGACATCTCGGAAAACACGACCAGGTCGGCTTCTTCAGCCGACGCCTTGCGTGCAGCCTCGATCATTCGCGCGGCATTGCCGCGCAGGTCGCCGATGGTGTAGTTGAGTTGGGCGGCGGTGATTCGGAGCATGGCTTTCAGCTTTCGATATGAAACACCTGGCGCAGATAGGCCAGGAAGGTCTGGTCTTCGCACAGCGTCTTGCCGGGGCTGTCGGACAGCTTGGCAACGGGTTGGCCGTTGCACCCGGTGAGCTTCATCACGATGTTCAGCGGCACAAGGCCGACGTCGTTGGTCAGGTTGGTGCCTATGCCAAAGCCGGTCTGCGTGCGATCGGCGAAGGTGCGGTACAGCCGGATGGCCGTCTGCAGGTCGAGCCCGTCGGAGAACACCAGCCGCTTGGTGTGCGCATCGATGCGCAGCCTGGTGTAGTGCGCCAGTGCCTTTTCGCCCCAAACGACCGGGTCGCCGGAGTCGTGGCGAAGGCCGTCGAACAGCTTGGCAAAGTACAGGTCGAAGTCGGCCAGGAAGGCGTCCATGCCGACCACGTCGGTCAGTGCCACACCCAGGTCGCCGCGGTACTCCTGCACCCAGCCTTCGAGCGCCGCGTTCTGGAAGTCGCGCAGCCGCACACCCAGTGCCTGGTAGGTTTGCAGGTATTCATGCGCCATGGTGCCGATGGGCACCAGCTCCAACTCCTTGGCCAGCAGCACGTTGGAAGTGCCCTTGAAGTACATGGGCACCTCGCGCTTGAGCGTGGTGACCACCTCCCGCTGCCAGTCGCGTGAAAAGCGGCGGCGCACGCCAAAGTCGAAAAACTCGAAAGGGTGCCGGGCCGCCGGCTCCTGCGCAAAGCCGCGCAGCAGTTCGATCTTGCCCTGCAGGCGCTTACGGCCCTCGGCCAGAGCGGCCTCCGCATCGAAGCGGCGGAAATACAGCTCGTTCACCATGGCGAGAACGAAGATCTCGAAAGCCATGGTGTGCACCTGAGGCCCCACCGCGCGGATGCGCAGTGCATCGCCTTCGACCGTGGCCGAGATGAACTCGCGCTGAAAGCTGAAGATGCGCAGGAAGTCGACGAAGTCGCTCTTGATGTAGCGCAGGCTTCCCAGGTAGGCGAGTTCGCCGGGTGCAAAGCGCAGGGTGCAGAGGTGGTCGAGCTGCTCGTTGACGTCCGGGAGCAATTCGGCCAGCGGATAAGCGGGCTGGTTGCGGCAGACGAAGGTGTACTCGGCCTGCGTTTGCGGGTGGCTGTGCAGCATGGCCTGCCACATCGTGAACTTGTACAGGTCGGTGTCCAGCAGGCTATGGATGATGGGTTGCATGGTGCGGTCCTTCGCTGTTCGTTCGGTCAGGTGTTGGCGGTCAAAAGGGAACGCACTTCGGCGCTGGTGAGAAGCCGGGCGCCGCGGTTGCCCATGTCTTGCAGGAACGCCTGGTGCTGCGCCTCGAAGCCGGTCACCGGGCTCATGCAGTCGGTGACGAGCACCAGCTTGGCAGGATTGCCGGAGGGCAGGTTGGCGGCAATGTGCTCCGTGGTGGCCTTCACGCAGTGGCTGCTGGCTTCGCCGGCAATCACGATCAGGTCGGCGCGGTCGAGCGACCCGACCAGCGGCTTGTTGAGCAGGGTGGCGGGGTCGTCCTCGTCCGGCACTTCGGCCTGAATGGCGCTGTAGTGCTCGGTCCAGGGGTTGCTCCCCTTGCCGACCTTTTCCACCACGCGCAGTTGCTCGTCCTCCCAGGTGTTGTAGGCGGCCTTTACTGCACCATGCACGTTGTGGCCCCAGCTGCCGATCTCGCAATGCACCGGCCACACCATCAGCGTATAGCGGCCGCGGCGCTCGAGCTCGTCGATGTATGCCAGCGCCCGGGGGAGGGCAGCGGGGTCGCGCGGACGGTAGTCGCCGGCATTGACCTGGGCCGCGGTGATCGAGGTGAAAGGCTGCACACCGGCGCCATCGCGCGCTTGCCAGAACGTGGGGTGCGCAATGTCGAACCTGTGGTGCGAATCCAGCGTAACGGTGATACCCGCAATGCCTTGCGCCCCCTCGCGGATGAGTTGGGCCACCCGCAGCATGTCGGCATGGGCACCCGCAACCGGCAGTGCCGGCTGCAACTGCGCGCCCGTGGCTGCGTCTGCCGGAAGCCAGCTGGCCGGAAGGTCGCAGAAGTCGTTTTGGGGATCGATCAGGAGAAGTTGGATGTTCTGCTTCATGGTGTGTTCTTTAGTTGAGTTGT
Source organism: Variovorax sp. CCNWLW186 (assembly GCF_037203865.1). Lineage (NCBI taxonomy): Bacteria > Pseudomonadati > Pseudomonadota > Betaproteobacteria > Burkholderiales > Comamonadaceae > Variovorax > Variovorax sp. CCNWLW186. Next base: position 7,437 of record NZ_JBBCBO010000001.1, read on the forward strand.
ACTGTGCAACTATATGGGTTGCATAGTACAACTTAGCGAGAGGAAGTCAAGCGCCAAGCTCCGAGGAGTCGCGCGGGCTGAAGGTGCGGGGGAACAGGGCTGCCTGAGACCGGTCGCGCAAGCGGTAGCCCATGGCCGGCCGGCCGAAGGTGCCTTCCACAGTGCCGGCTTCTTCCATGAAGCCGGCGTCGAGCATCCGCTTGCGAAAGGCGCTCTTGTCGACAGGGCGGCCCAGCACGACCTCATAGGTGTGCTGCAACTGCGGCAGTGTGAAGGGTTCGCTCAGCAGAAAGGCTGGCAGCGAGGTGTATTCGACCTTGCTGCGCAGGCGGGCGATGGCGGCTTCGAGGATTTCTGCGTGATCGAAGGCCAGGCGCTTGCGGGCGGCCGCGGTGGCCTCGATCCATTCCACCTGCGCGGCGTTCGCTCCTTTTTCGAGCACCAGGTCCTGGCTCGGCACGAGGGCGAAAAACGCGTGCGTGGTCGACCAGCCCCGCGGGTCGCGGCTTGCGCCGCCCCAACTGCCCAGTTGCTCCAGGTACGGCGCGGAAACACCGGTCTTTTCTTGCAGCTTGCGCAGGGCGCAGCCGAGCAGGCTGGCGTCCTTGTCGACATCGATGAACCCTCCCGGCAGGGCCCAGCGACCCGGGAACGGCTCGTGGGCATCGCTGGGGCGGCGCATCAGGACGACTTTGAGTTCATCTTCCAGCACGGTGAAGATCACGACGTCGACGGTGACCAGCGGCCTGGGGAATTTCAACTCGGCCTGTGTGTTGGAAGGTTTCAAGACCGGCCTCCTTTCTAAAGAGGTTGTACTGTACAACTCCAATGGGCCGGCCGACAGGCCGGGTTAACCTCCGCGACCTATGGATTCCCTGATCGCCGCCTCCGCGCGGGCGCTTGCCGCCGGCGACGCGCTCGGTGCCCTCAAGCGGGTCGCCTTGCGCGACGACCCGCCTGCGCTGGCCCTGCGCGGCATTGCCATGGCGCAGCTTGGCGAGCATCCACGTGCGCGCGAGCTCCTGCGGCGGGCCGCCCGAGGCTTTGGCGCCCACGAGGAACTGGCACGCGCCCGCTGCCTTGTTGCCGAGGCCGAGGTGGCGCTCGCGATGCGCGACCTTGGCGGATCGCCGCGCTCTCTTGCCGCGGCAGCCGCCACGCTCGAGGCACATGCCGACCATGGCAATGCGCTGCAGGCGCGACTGATTGCGGCGCGCAAGTTCCTGCTGCTCGGCCGCCTCGACGAGGCGGCGGCCACGCTGGCGCCGCTCGATGCGCGCGGCCTGTCACCGTCGCTTGCGGCGGTGGCCGAGCTCACCGCCGCCGAGCTGGCGCTCCGATCGCTGCGCACCGGCGTTGCGCAGGCGGCACTCGACCGCGCACATGAGGCGGCCGAACGCGCGCGCGTGCCGGCGCTCCTGGCCGAGGTGGCGGAGGCGCGGGCCGCGCTCGATCGTCCCGCCGCGCGGCGCCGCTCCGCCGGCGGCGAAGAGACGTTGCGCCTGCACGAGGTGGAAGCGCTCCTAGCCTCGGACGCGCTGGTGGTCGACGCATGCCGCCGCGGCGTCGGCGCGGGCGATGCATGGCGGCCGCTGGCCCGGCGCCCGGTGCTGTTCGCATTGGCGCGCGCGCTGGCGGAGGCTTGGCCCGGCGATGTCGATCGCGAAGCGCTGATCGCCTATGCGTTCAACACCCGCCACCCCGACGAGACGCTCCGGGCGCGCCTGCGGGTCGAAGTCGGCAGGCTGCGCGCGCTCGTTGCGCCGTTGGCGGGCATCGAGGCGACGGCGCGGGGTTTTGTCCTGAAGCCGCACGGCGGGCGCGAGGTTGCCGTGTTGGCGCCACCCATCGACGGCGACCAGGCGTCGCTGCTGGCGCTGCTTTCCGACGGCGCGGCGTGGTCCACCTCGGCCCTGGCGCTGGCATTGGGAGCCAGCCAGCGCACTGTGCAGCGCGCGCTCGCCGAGTTGGAGGCTGCGGGGCGCGTGCGCGCCATCGGGCGGGCGCGGGCGCAGCGCTGGCTTTCGCCGCCGCTGACCGGATTCACGACGATCTTGTTACTCCCCGCCGCACTGCCGATTGAATAGAGTTGTCTCCAAGGCCCCGATTCCCGGGCGCAAACAAGGAGCAGCAATGAGCACTGGCAGCAAGACAGGCAAGGACCAGACCCCCGTGACGGCGCGCGCAGCCGAGATCGTTCGCGAGTACGGCCCATTGGCCGGCGAGGCGAGCGTGGGCGGCGTGACCCACGACGGCCAACGCGTTTGGGCCGCCACGCGCGACGGGCTGATTGCCTTCGATCCCGTGAGCGGCAAGACCACGCGCACGCTGGCTTGCGCCGGAGATGCCGGCACAGCCTTCGACGGCACTCATCTGTATCAGATCACCGAGGCGCGCATCGACAAGATCGATCCGGCAACGGGCACCGTGGTCGCATCGATTCCCGCCCCGGGCAACGGCAGCGACTCGGGGCTCACCTGGGCCGAGGGCAGCCTGTGGGTGGGCCAGTACCGCGACCGCAAGATCCGCCAGATCGACCCGGCCACCGGCGCCGTGTTGCGCACCATCGAGTCCAACCGCTTCGTTACCGGCGTGACCTGGGTCGACGGCGAGCTGTGGCACGGCACCTGGGAGGGCGACGAGAGCGAGCTCCGCCGCATCAACCCCGAAAGCGGCGCCGTGCTCGAGCGGCTGGAAATGCCGCGCGGCACCGGCGTGAGCGGGCTCGAATCCGACGGGGGAGACCTCTTCTACTGCGGCGGCGGGGGCAGCGGAAAAGTCCGCGCCGTGCGCCGTCCGAAAACAGCCGCCAGGGCGTGAGCGTATCCGCCCGCGAAACGATTCATCGAGCCAAGGAGCACACCGCCATGAACACCACTGTTGCTGAAACCGGCATTGCCGATCACCCCGTCGTTGCCAAGGAACGCTGGCTCGCGCAGCGCAAGGCGCTGCTGGCCCGCGAAAAGGAGCTGACGCGCCTGCGCGACCAGATCGCCCGCGAGCGCCGCGCCCTGCCGTGGACCCGCGTCGAGAAGAACTACACCTTCGACACGCCCGACGGCCCCCGCGCGCTTGCCGACCTGTTCGAGGGCCGCCGCCAGTTGCTGGTGCAGCACTTCATGCTCGGCCCCGATTGGGAGCAGGGCTGCCCGAGCTGTTCCTACATGGCGGACCACGTCGACGGCATGAAGGTGCATCTCGAGCACCGCGACGTCACGATGCTGGCTGTGTCCCGCGCGCCGCTCGACCAGATCGAGCGCTTTCGCCGGCGCATGGGCTGGCAGTTCAAGTGGGTGTCGGCCTTCGGCAGCGATTTCAACTACGACTTCGGCGTGAGCTTCAAGTCGGAGGAATGGGCCGAGGGCCAGGGCGAGGTCTACTACAACTACAGCGTGCGGCCCTTCCCGGCGGAGGAGGCACCCGGCATCAGCGTGTTCTACAAGAACGACGCGGGCGAGATCTTCCACACTTATTCGACCTACGAGCGCGGCGTTGAAGTGATGATGGGCACGTACAACCTGCTCGACCTTACGCCCAAGGGCCGCGACGAGCACAACGCGGTCTACACCATGGACTGGGTGCGCCACCACGACCGCTACGAGCCCGCGCCAGCCAGCAAACCGGCGGCCCATGCCTGCTGCCATCCGTCGAACTGACCGGCAACCGGGCTGAACGCGAGGTCATGCAGTGGAAAGCCTCTGGCCCTGGCTGGTGGTGGTGGGTCTCGGCGCCATCCACGGGCTGAACCCGGCCACCGGCTGGATGTGGGCCGCGGCCTGGGGCGTCCGGTCGAAAGATCGGGGCCAGGCGCTGCGGGCCCTGGTGCCCATTGCGGTCGGGCACGCCGCGTCGGTCGCGCTGGTGGCGGCCGCAGTGGCGTTCGGCGTGTCGGTGGACCGGACGGTGATGCAAGTGGTGGCGGGCGTGCTGGTCGTCGTCTTCGTGGTGCTGCACCTCTCAGGCCGCACACCCAAGGCGGTGCGTGCGCCGGCGGGGCATGCCGGGCTGGCGCTCTGGTCTTTCATGATGGCCACCGCGCACGGGGCCGGGTTGATGCTGGTGCCGGCGCTGGTTCCGCTCTGCATGGGCGACACGCCGGCCCTGGACGTTGCCGCATCGGGCACGCTGATGCTGGCGCTTGCGGCGGTTGGCGTTCACACCGCGGCCATGCTTGCCGTGACGGCGCTGGTCGCCAGCGGAGTGTGCCGAGGGCTGAAACTCATACTTTCGAACTCGTGAGGTGCTGCGAAAGGAGCAACAAGGTACAGACTTGCGCATCTGGTTGCACATTGGCGGTGCCCTGACAGCTGGTTGCAAGCTTGGCTCAGTGTTTTCCTCAGAGAACGATGGCTTGAAACTCGCTAGAGTGAAGGCGGCCGTTCAGGCTTTTGCGTCGCACACATCAAGGAAAATTTCATGAGCAAGAAAGTTGCATATGTCACCGGAGGCATGGGTGGCATCGGAACTGCCATCTGCCAACGCCTCTTCAAGGACGGCTTCACTGTCGTCGCAGGCTGCGGCCCCACGCGCGACCATGCCAAATGGCTGGCCGAGCAGAAAGCCCAGGGCTTCGAGTTCCACGCATCGGTCGGCAATGTCGGCGACTGGCAATCCACGGTGGAGGCGTTTTCCGCCGCCAAGGCGGCGCACGGCCCCATCGACGTGCTCGTCAACAACGCCGGCATCACCCGGGACCGCATGTTCCTGAAGATGACACCGGAGGACTGGAGCGCGGTGATCGAGACCAACCTCAACAGCATGTTCAACGTCACCAAGCAGGTGGTGGGCGACATGGTCGAGAAGGGCTGGGGCCGCATCATCAACATCAGCTCGGTCAATGGCGCCAAGGGTCAGGCGGGGCAGACCAACTATTCGGCGGCCAAGGCCGGCATGCACGGCTTCACGATGGCGCTGGCGCAAGAGCTGGCGAGCAAGGGCGTCACGGTCAACACCGTGAGCCCGGGCTACATCGGCACCGACATGGTGAAAGCCATCCGCCAGGAAGTGCTCGACAAGATCGTGGCCACCATTCCCGTCAAGCGCCTGGGCGAACCCAGCGAAATCGCCTCCATCATTTCGTGGCTTGCCACGGACGAGGGCGGCTATTCCACCGGGGCCGATTTCTCGGTCAACGGCGGGCTTCACATGCACTGAGCATGCTGACCGGAACCTGATCGAAAAACCCGCTTCGGCGGGTTTTTTTGTTTCCAGCGATGTGGCTTCTACGAATGGAAAGCCGCGAGAACGGCCATAAAGTTTCGCACCCCCTGGAGGCACGACATGGCAGACACAACAATCACACCGACCCAGAAACTTCCTCTCTACCGCTCGCTTTATGTTCAGGTGATCACCGCGGTGGTCATCGGCGTGCTGCTCGGGCACTTCTATCCCGCCATCGGCGAAGCCATGAAGCCGCTCGGCGACGGCTTCATCAAGCTCATCAAGATGATCATCGCGCCGATCATCTTCTGCACGGTGGTGGTCGGCATCGCCGGCATGGAAGACATGAAGAAGGTGGGCAAGACCGGCGGCCTGGCGCTGCTCTACTTCGAGATCGTGAGCACCATCGCGCTCGTGGTCGGGCTGCTGCTGGTCAACGTGCTGAAGCCCGGCGCGGGCATGAACATCGACCCGGCCACGCTCGACACCAAGTCGATCGCCGCCTACACCGGCCCCGGCAAGATGACCGGTACGGTCGACTTTCTGCTCAACGTCATTCCCAGCACGGTGGTCGATGCCTTTGCCAAGGGCGAAATCCTGCAGGTGCTGCTCATCGCGGTGCTGTTCGGCTTTGCGCTGCACCGCTTCGGCGGACGCGGCACGCTGGTGTTCGACGTGATCGAGAAGGGCTCGCACGTGCTCTTCGTGATCGTGGGCTACATCATGAAGCTCGCGCCCATCGGCGCCTTTGGCGCCATGGCGTTCACCATCGGCAAGTACGGCCTGGGCAGCCTGTTCTCGCTCGGCAAGCTCATGGGCACGTTCTACCTGACCTGCCTGCTGTTCATCTTCGTGGTGCTGGGGCTCATTGCGCGCTTCCACGGCTTCAGCATCTGGAAGTTCATTAAGTACATCAAGGAAGAGCTGCTGATCGTGCTGGGCACGTCGTCTTCGGAATCGGTGCTGCCGCGCATGATGGAGAAGATGGAAAACCTGGGCGCGAAGAAGGCCTGCGTGGGCCTGGTGATTCCGACCGGCTATTCGTTCAACCTGGACGGCACTTCGATCTACCTGACGATGGCGGCGGTTTTCATTGCGCAGGCCACCAACACGCCGATGACGCTGACCCAGGAGATCACGCTGCTGGCCGTGCTGCTGTTGACGTCGAAGGGCGCAGCGGGCGTGACCGGGAGCGGCTTCATCGTGCTGGCCGCCACGCTGTCGGCCGTGGGCCATGTGCCGGTGGCCGGCCTTGCGCTCATCTTGGGCATCGACCGCTTCATGTCCGAAGCGCGTGCGCTGACCAACCTGATCGGCAATGGCGTGGCCACCATCGTGGTGGCCAAGTGGACCAACGAACTCGACACCGAGCGGCTGAAGGCCGGGCTCAACAATGAAAGCTGGGTCGAGTCGCAGGAGCCTGAGGTGCTCGAAGGTGCGCGCGTCAGCAAGATGGCCGACTGAACGGCCCTGAAGGCACGATGACGGCCCCATGAAGGGCCGGATGAAGTAAAAGGCCGCGCATCGTTCCTGCAAAATGGAACGATGCCCCACAGCGTTTCCCTCATCAACACCATCGCCGCCGGCCTGGGTCTGGCGCTCGTGTTCGGTTTTCTCGCAGTGCGCCTGCGGTTGCCCGCATTGGTGGGCTACCTGCTGGCGGGGGTGATCATCGGGCCTTTCACGCCGGGCTTCGTGGCCGATGCGGGCATTGCGGCGCAGCTGGCCGAAATCGGCGTGATGCTGCTGATGTTCGGCGTGGGCCTGCATTTTTCGCTGGACGATCTGCTGGCCGTACGCAAGATCGCCTTGCCAGGAGCGCTGGCGCAGATTGCGGTGGCCACGCTGCTCGGCGGTGCGCTGGCGCTCTGGTGGGACTGGTCCTGGGGCGAGGCGCTGGTTTTCGGGCTGGCCCTGTCGGTGGCAAGCACGGTCGTGCTGCTGCGGGCACTCGAAAGCCTGGGCATTCTCGACTCGTTCACCGGCCGCATCGCCGTGGGTTGGCTGGTGGTCGAAGACTTGGCCATGGTGCTGGTTCTGGTGCTGATGCCGCCGCTTGCAGGAGCCTTGGGTGGCCCTGCCGCCGATGCGGCAGGTTCCGCGGACCCGCTGTGGCAGACGCTCGGGCTCACGCTGCTGCAGGTGGGCGGCTTTGTGGCGCTCATGCTCGTGGTCGGAAGGCGGGCCTTCCCCTGGATTCTCTGGCAGGTCACACGTACCGGCTCACGCGAGCTCTTCACGCTGTGCGTGATTGCGGCGGCCGTCAGCATCGCTTTCGCATCGGCGGCGCTGTTCGGTGTGTCGTTTGCGCTGGGCGCATTCTTCGCGGGCATGGTCATGCGCGAATCGGAGTTCAGCCACCGTGCCGCGCAAGAATCGCTGCCCCTGCGCGACGCCTTCGCGGTGCTGTTCTTCGTGTCGGTGGGCATGCTGTTCGACCCCTCGGTGCTCATCGAGCGTCCGCTGCAGGTGCTGGCCGTGGTGGGCGTGATCGTGCTGGGCAAGTCGCTTGCCGCCTGCGCGCTGGTGCTGGCTTTCCGCTATCCGCTGGGTACGGCGCTGACGGTGAGCGCGAGCCTCGCGCAGATCGGGGAGTTCTCGTTCATCCTGGCGGGGCTCGGCGTATCGCTTGGCGTGCTGCCGGTCGAGGGCCAGAGCCTCATCCTTGCCGGCGCGCTGATTTCCATTGCCACCAATCCGCTGTGGTTCAGCCTGATCGCGCCGTTGCAGAAGTGGCTGCATGCCCGCTTGCCGGTGACCCGCGGGCTCGAGTCGCGAGACCATCCGTTGGCCGAGCTGCCGACCACCACCGAGGCCAGATACCTCTCCAGGCAGGTGGTGCTGGTGGGCTACGGCCGCGTCGGGCGGCGCATTGCGGCCGAGCTGGAGGCCAACGACATTCCCTATGTGGTGGCCGAGCAGAACCGCGAGCTGGTCGAGAAATTGCGCGAAGCCGGCGTTGCCGCGGTGTGGGGCGATGCGGCCGACCCGGCGGTGCTGATCCAGGCGCACATTGCGCGAGCCCGTGTGCTGGTGGTCGCAACGCCTGACGCCCTGAACGTGCGCCAGATGATGGAAACCGCGCGCACGCTCAACCCCGGAATCGACACTGTCATTCGCAGCCACAACGAAGACGAAGCCGAACTGCTGACCCAGCAGACGGCGGCAACGGTATTTCTTGGCGAACAGGAACTGGCGCAGGCGATGGCGCGCGACGTTGTTCGGCGCGCCGCGGCAGCGGCGTGAACCGCCGGGGGCAAGCGGTTCAGAGGTCTTCGATGACGAGCGTGCGGTAGCGCTGCGCGATCGAATACGGCACGGCGCGCACCACCTCCATCAGGCGGTTCGCTTCCTCTTCGTTCTTCGTCTTGACGAGCAAGGCCGTGTGGCCTTCGCGCGCGAGCTTGGTGTAGGCGCGCACCGTGGCGGCGTCGGTACCCGCCGAAGGCAGCGGGTCGTCGGATTCCTTCACAGTGGGGGTGATCTCCTCGAGCACCGTTTGCGGCGGAATCAGGTAGATCTCGTCGCCGCTCACGCCCTTCTGGAGCAGCTGATGGCCGATGCGGTTGGCGTCTTCCGCGCTCGGAAACATCACCATCGAGTAGCCGCTCGGGTAAAAGGCGCCGCCAATGGTTGCTCGCATGCGGGGTTCTAGGACGAAGTTCTTCATGGTGCTGCCTCCAGGTGATGCAGTTCTTTGCTTTGCCCACCACGCTAGGCCTCCGGCGGCCCGTGCGCTGTAGGCCTGCTCCCTATATTTCCGCAGGTTGGCACGGCAAAGCGTGCGCAATGCCCCGGCAGGCTCCTGTACACTGCGCCTCTCATGTCTTGCTGCCTTTTCCCCACCGCCGATTGCGCCGCCTCCATGGCCCGCATGATGCCGCCTGCCTTTGCGCGGGCGAATGGGGCATTGGTTGCACGAATGATTACCACCATTACCACCGCGGCCACCTGAGCACGCGCAGGTGGCCGTTTCGGCAGCCACCTGGTGTATCGCTCTTCTCTCCGAATGATTGAAACCCAGCTCTGGCAGCTGGGTTTTTGTTTTTTCATCCGGAGATTTCCATGTACCGCGATCCAGTCCAGTTACTCGAACCCTTGCCCAGCCGCAGCGCGGCTCCCCACGCATTGCGCGTGGGCATGATCGGCATTGGCACAGTCGGCTCGGGCACGTTTCGCGTGCTGGCCCGCAACCAGGCCGAGATTGCCGGCCGCGCCGGGCGGCCGATCGAGGTGGTGATGGTCGCGGCGCGCAACCTGGCGAGGGCCGCCGCCGTCGTGGGCGGGAACGTTCCGCTGACGGACGACCCGCTGCGCGTTGCCACACACCCCGACGTCGACGTGGTGGTCGAAGTTGCCGGCGGTACCGGCCCGGCACGCGACTGGGTGCTGGCCGCCATTGCCCACGGCAAGCATGTGGTCACGGCGAACAAGGCCCTGCTGGCGGTGCACGGCGCCGAAATCTTCGCAGCCGCCCGGCAGCATGGCGTCGCCGTCGCCTACGAAGGCGCGGTGGCGGTGAGCGTTCCCATCGTCAAGGCGCTGCGCGAAGGGCTCACGGCCAATCGCATCGAATGGGTGGCGGGCATCATCAACGGCACCACCAACTTCATTTTGAGCAAGATGCGCGATGAAGGCCTGGACTTCGGCGCCGCGCTCGTCCAGGCCCAGGCGCTGGGCTACGCGGAAGCCGACCCGGCTTTCGACGTGCAGGGCATCGACGCCGCGCACAAGCTCACGCTGCTGGCCGCCAATGCGTTCGGCACGCCGGTGCGCTTCGATGACGTGCAGGTGGAAGGCATCACGGCGCTGCAGCGGGTGGATGTGGCCTGCGCGGAGCAGCTGGGCTACCGCATCAAGCTGCTGGGCGTGGCGCGGCGGCGGAAAGACGGCGTGGAGCTGCGCGTCCAGCCCGCGCTGGTGCCGGCCTCGCACCTCATGGCGCATGTGAACGGGTCGATGAACGGCATCATGGTCAAGGGCGACGCGGCCGGCGTGACGATGTACTACGGCGCGGGCGCCGGCTCGGAGCAGACCGCGTCGGCGGTGATTGCCGACCTGGTCGATGTCGCACGCCTGGCGGGCACCAGCGCCGCCCAGCGGGTGCCGCACCTGGGCTTTCATGCGCATGCAATGAACACTCTGCCTGTGGTCTCTCGCGCCGACGTGTGTTCGTCGCACTACCTGCGAGTGCCCGTGCATGCCGCAAGCGGCATCGAGGCCGTAGCGGGCTGGGCTGCCGGCCGACAGCTGCCGGTGCGGCAAGTCGCGCTTGCGGCCGGGCAGGCCGGCACTGCCCCGCAGGTGCTGGTGCTGACCCAACCGGTGCGGCAAGCCGCGATGGACCTGGCCCTGGGCGCACTCCAGGCGCTCCCGGCGGTGGCGGGAGCAATCACGGCGCTGCGGGTGGAGGAACTGGCGTGAAGCGCTTCCTTCTAACTGGGACAGAATGCGCCCGAACGCGGGCGCCTGCACCGCACATGCAATGGGAGCCGCAATGGATGTCTATGGGTTGGATGAGCTTCAAGCCTGCGAGGGAAACCGCGCGTGAAGCGCTGGTTCATGGCTATCGCGCTGGCTTGGGCAGCTCCCGTCTTTGCCCAGCCGGTGGAGCAGGCCAGGCAAGCGGAGGGTGCGTCCTGCGAGGCGGAAGAAGCTGCGCTCGAGCGTGAGATGGACCTTGCGCGCTCCCGGGGCCAGATGCTGCGCCGGCGGCAGCTGGCCGAAACCCTGGCCGCGCTGCGCACGCGTTGTCACGGCTCGGAAACTCAGCAGAGCCGCGCGGCCCGCATCGACAAGCTCGAGCAGGAGATCCGCGCGCTTCGCTCGGAACTCGAACGCGCCGAAGATCAACTGCGCGACCAGAGAAACCAGCGGCCATGACAGGTTGCCCCGCCAAGCATCAAGCTGCTGCCTAGAGCCGCGGCAGCTGCATGCGCACCCGGCGCGCCGCTTCTTCCTCGCGCGCATCGTCCACTTCGCGCATCACATTGCCCAGGTCGACAGGGCCGGTGTCGCGCACGTGCGTGCCGGTGAGCACCGATTCGACGCGCAGCAGGCCGCGCTCATACAGGTGCCAGATCTCGTCGCCGTAGTGTGTGTCCAGCAGCTCCGCCGCAAACTGGCCGAAGAAGTTGCGCAGGTTCTCCACGTCGCGCAGCAGCATGCGCCTGGCGTGGTTGTTGCCCGCCGCATCCACCGCCTGCGGCAGGTCGATGACCACCGGGCCGTCGACCGACAGCAGCACGTTGAACTCAGACAAGTCGCCGTGCACCACGCCCGCGCACAGCATGCGCACCACCTCCTTCAGCAGGCTGCCGTGGTGGCGCACTGCCTCTTCAGGCGTAAAGGCCACATCGTTGAGCCGCGGCGCCGCGTCGCCGTTGGCGTCGGTCACCAGTTCCATCAGCAGCACGCCTTCAAGAAAGTTGTAGGGCACCGGCACGCGCACGCCGGCTGCCGCCAGGCGGTAGAGCGCGTCGACCTCGGCGCTTTGCCAGATGGCCTCGGTCACCTGGCGGCCGAAGCGCGTGCCCTTGGCCATGGCACGCGTTTCGCGCGAATTGCGCACGCGGCGGTTCTCGGTGTAGTCGACGGCTTGACGAAAGCTGCGCTTGTCGGCTTCCTTGTAGACCTTGGCGCAACGTGTCTCGTCGCCGCAGCGCACCACGTACACCATGGCTTCCTTGCCGCTCATCAGCTGGCGTACCACCGTGTCGATCAGTCCTTCGTCGACCAGCGACTGCAGTCGTGGCGGTGCTTTCATCGATGTTGCTCCCTCGGGGCCAGCGGGCGGATCGAGAGGAAGGCCCTCAGGCTTTCCGGGCCGATCTGGTAGGCCGCATCATGCCTGTGCGCGGCAAAGCCCAGCCGTCGGTTGATGGCGAGCATGGGGGCATTGACCTCGGCGTTGTGCGTCACGGCCATCATGACGGCGGGATGGCGCTCGCGCACCAGCTGCAGCATGACGGCCTTCACGCCCCTTGGCCAGGCCCTTTCCGCGCCAGAGAGGATCCACGGCTGTGAGCCGCTGGAACATGCGGTCGGGGTACAGCTGGTTCCAGCTGGCGTCGCACACCGCGGCCACTTCGTCGCCGTCGAGCAGCAGCACGAGGAAATGCTCGCCGCCGCGCCGGTCGATTTCGGCATACCAGGCGCGAAAGTCCTCGAGCTCATAGCGCATGGGTGGGCACTCGAGCTGGCTTGTGGGGGCGTCGTTCAGCAGCGCGGACAGCGGCGCCATCAGCATCCCAAGGCGCTCGAAGGGCACCCGGCCGGCGTGGATTTCCAAGCGCAACCCGCGGCCCGCTGCGAACGCATGGGCCCGCCAGCGAGCGAGTTCGGCGTCATTGAGATCGGCGAACACCATGCGGTTCTCGATGCTGCGGTGCTTCTCGGCCGCACCGACGGCCGCGAGAAATGCGTGCCCCTCGGGAAGCGAGGCCTTGATGGTCGCCATTGTCTTGCCGCGCTCTTTCATGGCGGCAAGCAGCGCGCGCATGAGCATGGTGGCAATGCCTTGCCGCCGATGTGACCGAAGCACACCGCCCCACACATCCACGAAGGGCGCATAAGCCTGGTAATCGGGCGTGCCTTCGCGGCGAAAGCTCATGTTGAGGCTGCCGACGATGCTACCGCAGCCATCCAGCGCAAAAATGCGATGCACGACCTGCAGGGGCGTGTGCTGGCGCACGTTCTGCATCGTGTCTGCATCGCTCGGCCAGGGTTCGCCCGGAAAGTCCCGCTCGTTGCGGAGGCGCCAGTAGGCAAGGGCCTTCCTCCACTCTTCAGCGGATGCCTGCTGAGGATCGAAAACAGAAGTTGCGAAATGCCGCACATTCGCGGCACGGGGTTCAAGCATGGTGAGCCTTGATGATTCTGGAAACGGGCAATCGCGGCCGGCACCTGCATGCCGACGGCGGCGTTTGAATCTCGGGCGGTTTGTCGCTGCGGCAGCAGTGCCGCAATGGTCGAACCGGCTGTGCCCGTTCAGGGCTCGCGCTACGGGAGAAAGCGCGTCAGCAGGCCATTGAAGAATCGACAAACCGGCCGGGAGTGGGGCGTTGAATAGCTGTGTCTTCCATCGCGCACCTCCGGTCTGGTTGTTTGTCGAAGCGTCGAATGTAGCGGCCTTGTTGCGCAATGTGAAGTGACTTGTGGCATCCGCACTGCTGAGCCATACCAGTTTTCGCGCGTCATTTCAAAAGCCGGCGCATCGTTTCCACGTCGCGGTTGCCGGGATTCCATTCGACAAGGGTTTGTACTTAGATGTGGTCGCAGAATTGATTTCACGGACCTGCGCATCGAGCAAGAACGGTTCGAAGCATCTCCAACCCATTTCAAGCTATTGAACAAAGGAACCTGAATGACCGCCTCCAAGCTTTTTTCCGCCGCTGCATTGGCCCTGGTAACTGCTGCTGGTGCCGCCCATGCCGAAACCTATGAAGGCGTCCATCCCCTGACCTCCGCCGAAAGCCGCGCCGACGTGGCCGCCGGCGCTGTGGTTGCCGCGCGTGTGGGCAATCCCTACGCCACCGGTGCCGATTCGGGACCAACCTCTGCGCCGGTCGCCATGAACAGCCGCGAAGCCGTACGCGCCGAAGCGGTGGCCACGGTTCGCAACGCCGATCCGTACGCCGAAGGCGCCTCGTCGGGTGTCGCCCCGATGGTGGCGGGCGCGGTAGACCGTGCAACGGTGCGTGCCCAAGCCTATGCTGCCGCGCGCGGCGACGCCTTGCCGCTGTAATTGCCTGGCAGCCGCACACCTCGTCTGCAAGGACGATGCACCGAAGGCCGGTCCTGCGAAAGCAGGCCGGCTTTTTCTTTGGGCACGCCAGCGGCGCAATGCTGAGCTAAGGTAGCCGGTCGGCTCAAGCCAGGATCTTGAAAATGAACAACAGGGGCAAGCTCGCCGTATTCCTTCTCGCATGCGCAATGAGCCTGGCTGCCCAAGCACAGGAGTGGCCGGCAAAGCCTGTGCGCGTGATCGTTCCCGCGCCGCCGGGCAGCTCGCTCGACCTGATCGCGCGCACGTTGGCCGACCGGCTGCGAACAATGTGGAAGCAGCCCGTCGTGATCGAGACCAAACCCGGCGCGGGCGGCCTGATCGGCATGGACGCGGTGGCGAAGGCGCCGCATGACGGGTACACGCTGGGCATCGGCTTCAACGGGCCGATTGCCTTCGGCCCCTACATGTACAGCCGCATGCCGTATGCACCCGCGCGCGACCTGGTACCCATCGTGCTCACGACCTCGCAGCCCAATGTGCTGGCAGTGCAGGCCGGCAATCCCGCGAACACATTGCCGGAGTTCGTGGCATGGGCGAAGAAGCAGGGCAACGGGTTCAGCTATGCGTCGGTGGGAGCGGGGAGTTCTTCCCATCTCACGATGGAAATGTTTCGCAGCACCGCCGGCATCGAGGCGGTGCACGTGCCTTACGCGGGCTCGCCGCCGGCCGGGCTTTCGGTGGCGGCGGGCGATACGCAAGCGCTGTTCACCGTGGCGCCGGCACTGCTGCCGCTTATCCAGGGCAAGCGCATCAAGCTGCTGGCGATCACCAGCGCAAAGCGCTCCGAGCTCATGAAAGACCTGCCCACGGTCGCGGAGTCCGGTTACCCCGGTTTCGAGGCGCTGGCCTGGAACGGCCTGTTCACCGCAAGCGGCACGCCGCCAGAGGTGGTGCGCCGCATCAATGCCGACGTGAACACCGTACTGCAGGAGCCGGCCGTGCGCGAGTTGCTGGCTGGTCAGGGGCTTGTGACGGGAGGCGGCTCGCCTGAAGAATTCAGGTCCTTCATCGACAGCGAGGGCCGCAAGTGGGGGGCCATCATCGGCAAGGTCGGCATCCGGCTCGATCAATGATCCGGAATTTGGATCAATCGATCTGAATTTTCGATTTTACGGATGAAGGCGGGCTGCCTAAAGTCCGCCTCGATGAACGCCACCGCCTCGCCCCCACTGCTGATCGGCTGCGCTGCCGGCTTTTCCGGCGACCGCACCGACGCGGCCGGGCCGGTGGTCGATACGCTGATCGCCCGGCTGCAAGGCGGCCCGGCGGAGCAACGCGCTTTCCTGATCTTCGAGACGCTGGCCGAGCGCACGCTCGCGCTCGCCCAACTGCGCCGACGCGACAACCCCGACGCCGGCTACGAGCCCTTGCTCGATGCCATGCTGCGGCCCGTGCTGGCGCGTTGCCTGGCGCACGGCATTCGCATCGTGAGCAACTTTGGCGCCGCCAATCCGCGCGCCGCGGCCCGTCACATCGCCCGCATGGCACGCGAGCTCGGGGCCGCTGCGCCGCGCATCGCGGTGGTGGAGGGTGACGATCTCTCCGGCCCCTCGAATCTTGCGCTGTTGCACGAAGCGCTTGGCGCGCAGATGGACGGCCTGCACATCGTCAGTGCCAACGCCTACATCGGCGCCGAGCCGATTGCCGAAGCGCTCGACGCGGGCGCGCAGATCGTGGTGTGCGGCCGCGTGGCCGACCCGTCTCTCACGGTAGGCCCGGCCATGTCGCACTTCGGCTGGCGCGCCGACGATTGGCACCGGCTGGGCCGAGCCACCATGGCCGGCCACTTGCTCGAATGCGGCGCGCAGGTCTGCGGCGGCTACTTTGCCGACCCCGGCTACAAGGATGTGCCGGGCCTCGAAGAAGTGGGTTTCCCGATTGCGGAGATCGATGCCGACGGTCACTGCACCATCGGCAAGGCCGACCGCACCGGCGGCCTCGTGAGTGAGGCCACGGTGAAGGAGCAGCTGCTGTATGAGGTGCACGACCCGAGCGCCTACCTCACGCCCGACGTGGTGGCCGACATCGCCGAAGCCGAGGTCACGCAGCTGCCGGACGCTGCGAATCGCGTGGCGTTGTCGGGCGTGCGCGGCCATGCGCGGCCGAGCCACTACAAGGTGAATGTGTGCCATGAAGGCGGCTGGCTGGCCGAGGGCGAAATTTCCTATGCGGGGCCGCGCGCCGAGGCGCGTGCGCGGCTCGCGGCGGACGTGCTGCGCAAGCGGCTGGGCGGCCTTGCGCTGCGCGTGGACCTGATCGGTGCGCTGAGCATTCTTGGCGACGACGCCGGCCGCATGCTGGCCGATACGCCGGACGCCGGCCTGCGCGACGTGCGCCTGCGCATCGCGGCCTCGCATACAGACCGTGCGCAGGCCGAGCGCCTCACGCGCGAAGTCGTGGCGCTCTACACCTGCGGGCCGGCGGGCGGCGGCGGTGTGCGCACCGCGCTCACGCCGCGGCTCAATACCTTGTCGTGCCTGCTGCCGCGCGAAGCGGTGCCGGTGAGCTTCGAACTGCTTGGCGCGGAGGCTCTGGCATGAACACGCCGACAGACTTCATCGAAGTGCCGCTCTACCGTGCCGCCCATGGCCGCACCGGCGACAAGGGCGATCGCTCCAACATCAGCGTGATCGCCTGGCATCCGGACCTTTACCCGCTGCTGGCCGAGCAGCTCACGCCTGAACGCGTGGCCGCGCAGTTTCGCCACCGCGAGCCCTCGCGGGTGCAGCGCTTTTTGCTGCCCAGGCTGCATGCGATGAACTTCGTGCTCGATGCGGTGCTCGACGGCGGCGTCAACGATGCGCTGAACCTCGATGCGCACGGCAAGGCGCTCTCGTTCCTGTTGCTGGACATGCCCATTCGCGTGCCGCGCCCGCTTGTGCCGCTGCTGGCGGGGCCATAGCGGCAATTCGACTTCTTTTCCTCACCCATCCATCCGGAGACAAAACAATGAAACGACGTTCCCTCACCCTTTCGGCTGCCGCACTGGCCCTGGTGCCGCTGCTTGGCCATGCGCAGCAGGCCTTTCCGGACAAGCCCATCACCTTCGTGGTGCCCTTTGCAGCCGGTACGGCCACCGACCAGATCGCACGCGCGCTGGGCAACAGCATCACGGCGGAAACAAAGCAGCCCGTGGTCATCGACAACAGGGCAGGTGCAAGCGGCTTCATCGCCTCGCAGCAGGTGGCCAAGGCCGCGGCGGACGGCTACACCGTGCTGATCACCACCAACACCACGCACGCGGCCAACGAGCACCTGTTCAAGAAGCTGCCGTACGACCCGGTGAAAGACTTTTCGCCCATTGCCGCGCTGGGCAAGGGTGGGCAGATCATGGTGGTGAACCCCTCGTTCCCGGCCAAGAGCGTGGCCGAATTCATCGCCCTCGCAAAGAAGGAGCCGGGCAAGTACAGCTTTGGCAGCGGCAGCTCGTCCAGCCGCATGGCGGGCGAGTTGCTGCAGCAGATGGCCGACATCAAGCTGCTTCACGTGCCCTACAAGAGCAACACGCTGGCAGTGACCGACCTCTTGGGCGGGCAGATCCACATGATGATCACCGACGCGGCCACCGGGCTGCCGCAGGTCAAGGGCGGCAAGCTGCGCGCGCTGGGTGTGTCGAGCGCGGCGCGCTCACCGCTCGCGCCCGACGTGCCCACCATTTCCGAGGCCGGCGTGAAGGGCTATGAAATGGGCTACTGGTTTGCGGCCTATGCGCCCGCGAAGACGCCGCCGGCCGTGGTCAAGCGCCTCAACGAACTGCTGGTGAAGGCCGCGAAGAGCGAGTCTGCCAAGACCGCGTTCTACGAACCGACGGGCACCGAAGTGTTCACCACCTCGGCTGAGGAGCTCGCCAAGTTCCAGACGGCGGAGTCGCAGAAATGGGGCCGCATCGTGAAGGCCGCTGGCATCGAAGCCGAGTAACCGGGGAAGGCGGCGGCCGCTGCTAGCGCACGTTCGCGCCCTTCTTCGGAGCAGTGTGCGCCGCAAAGCCTGATTCACCCGGCGCGATCTCGTCGCGCAGCGTGAGCGCCGGAATGTCGTAGTCACCAAAGTTCTGCGGGCGGAACGGAATCGGGTCCGTCGTCCACAGCGTGTCCAGGCGACGGCCGAGCTCTTCGGTAATCCTTGCGTAGGCGGCAGCGTCGACCTTGCCGGTGCGGTAGACCACGTAGGGCGGCAGCACGTCGAAGCCGGGGTAGTACAGCACCCCGTGGTGAATGGGAAACAGCAGGTCGTCCATCGGTCCGTTGATGCCTCTGGCGCTGTAGTGCGAAGCCCAGCCACCGGTGCTGACCACCAGCATGGCTCGCTTGCCGCTCATCACGCCTTGGCCGAAGCGGTCACCCCAATGCGAGTCGGAGTGCTCGCCAACGCCGTAGGCAAAGCCGTAGGCATACACGCGATCGATCCATCCCTTGAGGATGGCCGGCATCGTGTACCACCACAGCGGAAACTGGAAGATCACCGCATCGGCCCACCGCAGCTTGGCCTGTTCGGCCGCGACCTCGTCGCGCTGGGTGCCGCCCTCAAATGCGCGCAACGAGTCGGTCACCGGGTCGAAGTGCGCGCCGGGCTCGATGTGCGGGAAGTCGTCCGCGTCGAGCGTTGCCTTCCATCGCATGGCGTAAAGGTCGGACACGCGCACTTCGTGTCCGGATTGCACGAGGCGCTCCACCATGAACTGCTTGAGCGATCCGTTGAGGGAGCGGGGCTCGGGGTGGGCATGAACAAGAAGAATTTTCACGGCTGCATGTTGCGTTGAATGACGATGCATGCAGGTTAGGTACAGCCGAGCTATATTGGAAATGAATATTTAAAATTCCAGGAATAGTGTTGAACAATTTCAATCGGCTCGACCTCAACCTTCTGCTCACGCTCGATGTGCTGCTGGCAGAACGCAGCGTCACCCGTGCAGCCGAGCGCCTCAACCTCTCACAGCCCTCGGTAAGCGTGCAGCTCGCCAAGCTGCGCGAAGTGTTCGGCGACCCGCTGCTGGTGCCCGCGCAACGCGGCATGCGGCCGACCGCCCGCGCCGATGAATTGCGCGAGCCGCTGCGTGCGGCGCTGGAGTCGCTGGGCCGCGCCGTGGCGCCCACCGGGCCTTTCGACCCCGCCGAGGCCACCACCACCTGGCGCGTGGCCGCGGCCGACTATGCCGAGTCGGCGATTCTTCTGCCTACGCTTGCCGGGCTGCGCGCGGCAGCGCCGAACACCCGCCTGGCCGTGGTGGAGGCGGTGCCTTCGCGCATGCCCCGGCAGCTGGAGCAGGGAGAGATCGACCTGTTCTTTCATACCAGCGTGGGTGCGCCCCCCGGGCTGCACCGGCGGGTGCTGTTCCACGAGCGCTATGTGCTTGCCGGGCGCACAGGCCATCCGCGCCTGAAGCGCCGGCTCACACTGGCGCAGTTCTGCGCGCTGGAGCACGTGGTGGTGTCGCAGGGCGGCGGCGGCTTTATCGGGCCCACGGACGAGGCGCTCGCGAAGAAAGGGCTCGAGCGCCGCGTGGCATTGTCGGTGCCGCACTTCCTTTTCATGATGTCGGTGCTGGCCAGTACCGACATGGTCGCGATGCTGCCCGAGCGGCTGGCGCGCGGCGCGCCGGGGCTTCGCGTGGTCGATGCGCCGCTGGAGGTGCCGGGCTACGAAATGGCCATGCTGTGGCATGAGCGACGGCACCGCGACCCGGCGCACCGATGGCTGCGGGAGCGGATTGCCGAAAGCCTGTGAACGGCAACCGCTTGCAGAAAAACTACTTTCGCAGAATTTTCTCCATTGCCTTGCCTTTGGCGAGCTCATCGATCAGCTTGTCCAGATGCCTGACCTTCTGCATCAGCGGATCGTCGATGTCTTCCACGCGAACCCCGCACACCACGCCCTTGATGAGCGAACTGTTCGGATGAATGGCCGGAGCTTGGGCGAAGAAGGTTTCGAAATTGTTCGCCTGCTCGATCTGCTGCTGCAGCCCGGGCATGTCATAGCCCGTCAGCCAGCAAATGATCTGATCGACTTCTTCTTTCGTCCGGCCCTTGCGTTCCGCCTTTTGAACATACAAGGGATAGACCTTCGCAAAAGGCATCGTGGAGAACGACTGCCGGGGCGCCATCGGTTTTCTCAACCCGGAATATCGGGCTCGACCAGCTGGGCCAGCGCAACCAGCGACTCTTGCCAGCCCAGGTAGCACATCTCGGCAGGAATCACGTCGGGAATGCCTTCCTGGACGATGGAGATTTCAGTGCCGCAAGACACCCGCGTCAGCGTGACGCTGGTCTTCATGGTGCCCGGCAGGTTGGGGTCGTCGAAGGCCGCATCGTAGGCAATGCGCTCGCCGGGCACGAGCTCCAGGTATTTGCCGCCGAACGAGTGGCTGTGGCCCGTGCCAAAGTTGGTGAACGACATGCGCCAGGTGCCGCCGACCACTGGCTCCATGCTGTGGACCTTGCCGGTAAATCCGAAGGGCGGCAGCCAGCGCTCGAAGGCGGCGGGCTCGGTAAAGGCGCGGTAGAGCCGGTCCGGCGGAGTGCGCAGTACGCGGTGCAGACGAATGGTGTTGGTAGCCATGGATGTGTTCTCCTGAAGTGCAGAGGACGACCCTCTACTGGCACGACGAACGAGCCGCCGGGAAATCGACACGACGCTCTGTTTTTTTAGACCCGCCCGGCGGCCGGCCGATAGTACCGATTCGAGCCCGCGTTGTGCCGGTCAGATCACAGGCACGCTGGTTTCTTTCAGCACGCGCAGCACGAAGTGCGACTTGCTGTGGCGTATGCCGGGAATCTTGTAGAGCTTTTCGCGCAGCAACCGCTCGTAGTCGCGCGTGTCGCGCACAGCAATGCGGATGTAGTAGTCGTAGTCGCCCGAGACCAGGTAGGCCTCCTGGATCTCGGGGATGGTGGCGAGCGTGCGGCCGAAGTCGTACAGGGTTTCGTCGGTATGGCTTTCGAGCGTGACCTGCACGATGACCGAGTCGTGATAGCCGAGCTTGGCCGGGTCGACGTCGATGGTGTAGCGCTTGATCACGCCCGTGGCTTCGAGCTTCTTGATGCGCGTCCAGCAGCTGGTGGGCGACAGGCCGACCTCGTTGCCGATTTCCTGCAGTGTCTTGCGGGAGTCGAGCAGCAGCACCCGCAGGATCGCCAAATCGGTCTTGTCGAAAGATCCTTCTCCGTTATTGCCGGTTTGACGATTGGTTTTCATGAATTAAGCCGAATGAGCCAAAAGAAAGATGCAAATTCTGCATCAAAGCCGGAAGAATCGACGGCATGCGACTGCTCGACCTTCCTTCCACTTCTTCTCCACCCCTGCCGCCCGGCCCGGTTTCCCGCGTTCGCAACGGCGCCGAGGCCCTGCTCGACACGCTGGTCGAATGCGGCGTCGACACGCTTTTTGGCTACCCCGGCGGCGCTGCGCTGCCGCTCTACGACGCGCTTCATGGCGAGCCGAGGCTGCGCCATGTGCTGGTGCGGCACGAGCAGGCGGCGGTGCATGCGGCCGAAGGCTATGCGCGCACCACGGGGCGCGTGGGCGTGGTGCTCGTCACTTCGGGGCCGGGCGTTGGCAACACCATCAGCGGCCTGCTCGACGCCATCAGCGATTCGGTTCCGCTGCTGTGCATCAGCGGCCAGGTGGCAACCGGCGTGATCGGCACGCAGGCCTTCCAGGAGAGCGATGCGCTCGGCATGTCGCGGCCCGTGACCAAGTGGAACCAGCAGGTGCGCAAGGCCGACGACGTGCCGGCACTGGTGCGGCGCGCGCTCGAAATCGCGGCCTCGGGGAGGCCGGGGCCGGTGCTGCTGGATGTACCCAAGGACGTTCAGCTTGCTCGGCTGGGCCATGGCACCGCATCTGCGCCGATGCGTGCTTTGCGCGCAGGGAGGGCGGCGCTGCCCCCACGCGCCATGCTGCAGCGGGCGGCTGACCTGATTTCAACGGCGCGCCGGCCGGTGCTCTATGGCGGCGGCGGGTTGATCAACTCGGGACCCGCTGCGTGTGAGGCCTTCGCGCAATTGGTGCACCGCCTGCATGCACCCTGCACGCTCACGCTCATGGGGCTCGGCGCCTTTCCTGCGTCTGACCCCCAGTTCATCGGCATGCTGGGCATGCACGGAATGCTCGAGGCCAATCTTGCAATGCACGAGGCCGACCTGGTGGTGTGCGTGGGTGCGCGCTTCGACGACCGCGTCACCGGCAAGCTCGATGAGTTCTGCCCGCATGCGCGCAAGATCCATATCGACATCGATCCGGGCAGCATCAACAAGGTGGTGAAGGTCGATGTGCCGATGGTGGGCGATTGCGGCGCCATCGTCGATGCCCTGCTTTCAATGCTGCCCGCCGAAAGCTTTGCGCCGGAGCGGCTCGCGCCCTGGTGGCAGCGCATCGAGCGCTGGCGTGCGGAAGATTGCCTCGGCTTCGAGCCGCGAAGCGATGCAATCCTGCCTCAGCAACTGATGGCGTCGCTGCAGCAGGCCATCGACGGGCGAGACGCGATCGTGTCGACCGACGTGGGCCAGCACCAGATGTGGGCTGCGCAATATCTGCGCTTCGAGCGGCCGCGCCGCTGGCTTACCTCGGGCGGTGCCGGCACCATGGGCTACGGACTGCCTGCGGCCATCGGCGCGCAGGTGGCGCACCCGGAGGCGCTGGTCGTTTGCGTGAGCGGAGATGCCTCGGTGCTCATGAACATCCAGGAGCTTTCAACCGCCGTGCAGCACCGCACGCCGGTAAAGCTGGTGCTGTGCAACAACGGCTACATGGGCATGGTGCGCCAGTGGCAGGAGCTCAACCACGGCAACCGGCTGAGCCACAGCTGGAACGAGGCGCTGCCCGATTTCGTGGCGCTGGCCAAGGCCTTCGGTTGGGGCGCACGGCGGGTGTCGGACCCTGCCGAGCTCCAGGCCGCGCTGAATGAATGCCTTGAGAGCGACGGTCCATTCTTTCTCGACGTGCAGGTCGCGCCGCAGGAGAACTGCTTTCCGATGATGCCTTCGGGGCACGGGCATCACCGCGTCATGCTTGGGAAAGACCGCTGGTTCGAGGAGCGCTGAGCGGCCCTGATGCACGAGGCAGGCGCAGTGGTCGCGCGGCCTGCAGACTTCCGTCTTCAGGAGTGGCCGTCTACCCGCATCTGAAAGAGGAAGTAGGGCGGAATGCATGCGCCGCGGCCTTCGGGTTGGCCCTCTGCCTGCGCGCAGATGAAGTCGTCGCGGCAGGGTTGCTGCGCCGAGCAGCTTCGCAGGTTGCCGGGCCGCGTGTGCTTGCTCAGGCATTCGCCAAATGGTTTGTTCGCGGCCAGGCACTGGTTGAAGTCGCTCAAGATCGCGATGCCGCCGCAGGTGCCGTTCTTGTCACGCGGGTCGCACGGTCCGGAGCACATGCCGCCCGGAAAACCGACCGAGGTTTTCTCGCAGACGGAAAGGGCGCCTTCGCAGGCGATGCGCGGCAGTTTCTCTGCGCGATCGAGCCAGGGATTGGCCGACTGTGTGATGCGGGTGGGTTCGCAACTTGCGCCGACTGTTGCTTCTTTCACCGTGCCGTTCGCGTCGTCTGGTTCGGCCAGCGGGCGGAAAGGATCGGGCTGAGGTGTCGACAGGGCCGCATGCACATAGCGGCCGCGCCGCAAAAGTTCGTCTTGCAGGTGTGGCGAGTGCGGCAGTGCAAGCGCATTGCCCGCTGTGAAGGTGCGCGATGCGCCGCGCCGGTCGATGCCCAGCAGGTGAAAGCCCGCGACCGCGCGGCTCTGGTGGCAGCCCGCGCAGCTGAGATCGTCGAGCCGGCGCAGTATCGCCTGCGGCGATTGAAGCGTGCGGCTGCCGGGCACGGGTTGCCATTCGCCGGACGGAAAGACTTGGGCAAAGGGGCGATTTGCCAGCCGTTCAAGGCCGCGAGGTGCTACGGAGACGGATTCAGTCGCCAGGAACTTCTCGGGCAACTGCAGCGTGGCTTCATCCAGCGCGCGCATGTTGGCAGGCTGCTGCAGCCACTGCCGCAGCTCGTTGCGCAACGGAGCGTTGGCCTTGAGTCGTGCGACGTCGGGCGTGTTTTCGAGCGGCGCTACGTCGAAGCGTTGTGCGCCTGCGTTCCAGCGGAAGGCGCGCAGCATGTATTCCGCGTGGCCACCCAAGTCGGGCCTAACCGCGGAGGGCCAGCGTACGCTCTGCAGGTTGGTGGTGATTTGCGCAATCCGCGCGGTCGCCAGGCGCTCCGGCGCAAGCGGACCGTCGGGCGACACCAGCCAGCGGCCGAGCGCTTCGTCAGTCATCGAAGTCTTCGGCGGTTGCCAGCGCCGCACGGCGCGCGCGCAACTACCGCCCGCATCGGGCGCATCGCCACGGAGTTCGACATTGACGGTCATCGGCAGGCGGGACTGCATTGCGGGCGTGCGGTAGGCGAGCCGGTACACGAGCCGCGTCTCACCGCATGCGCCGCTCTGGAACGGCCGCCGGTCCATGCGGTTGGCGACGCCCACGAGTTCGAAAAACGCATCGGGGCTCGCGAGCCAGCGCGCGTCGAACAGCCGGTGCGGATAGCGCGAGATCCCGACACCGGCCTGCTTGTCGCTGCGCTGGATGCGCACGAGGCTTTCGCTCAGCGGGCGCGCGATGGATTGCCACGCCGGCGAAGCCATCAGCTTGTGGTTGGTGACGGTTCCGTCGCCTGACGCGGGCATTTCGCCGAACCATCGAGCGAAGCTGGCGCCTGATTTTTCGGCGGCCTGCAGGGTTACCGGCGAGGTGACGAGAAGCAGAGGCTCATTCGCCTTGGCAACGGGCATGCCGAAAGCCAGAGCCAGCGGGAGGACGGCAAGCAGTTTGTCTTTGAAGAGCGGCACGCGGCCGATTGTGCCGCGCCGCTCACGCAAACCGACGGCCAAGCCGGCTCGAAGGCGCCGCCCGGCCATGCGAAGCTGATAATTCCGATTGTCATGAACAAGAGACCCGGGGAGATCGAATGCGCCTGATCAAAAAGCTCAGCACTGGATGGTTGCTGGTTGCGTGTGTCGCCTCGTTCAACAGCTACGCCATGCCGAGCGCCCGCAAGGCGGACATGGACGCCGTTGTAAAGAACGCAGCCGAAGACGCCATGCGGCAGCACGGCATTCCCGGTCTGGCCATTGCGATTGCCGCGGGGGGCGAGCAGTGGTTCTACAGCTACGGTGTGGCTTCCAAGAAGACGGAGCAAAAAATCACAGAAGACACGATCTTCGAAATCGGATCGGTCAGCAAGACATTCACCGCCACGTTGGCAACCTACGCCCAGGCCAACGGCCAGCTTTCACTCACTGACAGCCCGGGCAAGTACCTGCCTCAGCTTCGAGGCACCAGCCTCGATAAGGTCACGCTGGTCAACCTCGGAACTCACACCGCTGGAGGCTTTCCCCTGCGGGTTCCCGACGCCATCGGGAACACGGGGCAGCTGATGGACTATTTCAAGGCCTGGCAGCCCGCGCACGTTGCAGGCACGGAGAGAAGCTATGCGAACCCCAGTATCGGAATGCTCGGTGTGGTCGTTGCAAAAAGCATGCAGATGCCCTTTGAAGAAGCGATGGAGCAGCAGCTTTTTCGCAGGCTTGGCATGTTCGACAGCTTCATCAATGTGCCAGGGGGCAAGATGCCGCTTTACGCCCAGGGCTATAACAGGAACGACGAGCCGGTCAGGGTGAACCCCGGGGTGCTTGCCGCCGAGGCTTATGGAGTGAAAACCAGCGCCAAAGACTTGATTCGTTTTGTCGAAGCCAACATGGGCTTGATATCGCTGGAAGAAAAGCTCCAGCGCGCGATCACCGGCACGCACACCGGTTACTACAAGCTGGGTGCGATGACGCAGGACCTCATCTGGGAGCAATACAGCTATCCGGCCACATTGAACGCGCTGCTGGAGGGCAATTCCGCCAAGATGGCGTTGGAGAGCCATGCTGTAGTTGAGCTGAAATCGCCTCAGCCTCCGCAGAAGGAGGTGTGGATCAACAAGACCGGATCGACCAACGGGTTTGGTGCCTATGTAGCGTTTGTGCCCGCAAAGAAGATCGGTATCGTGGTGCTGGCCAACAAGAACTATCCCAACGAGTCGCGCGTTCGCTTGGCACACCAAATTCTCGAGCAACTGGACTGCTGCGCCCGAGCCAGGCAGTAAGGCGTCATCGACATGGACCAGATCGCGGCAATAAAGGCGTTTCAGACCGTGGTGACGGCGGGAGGCTTCTCGGCCGCCGCAAAGATATTGCAGGTGTCGCACACCGTCGTATCGCGGCAGGTCACCCAGCTGGAAGCGCTGCTGGGCACTCAGCTGCTGAATCGCACGACTCGGCGCTTTGCCCTGACGGAGGCTGGCCAGACATATCACGAATACAGCACGCGAATTCTCGAGCAACTCGAGGAGGCTGCGCTCGCGGTGACGCGGCACCAGGTGCAACCGGTTGGCGTGCTGCGCATCAACGCTCCCATGTCGTTCGGCCTGCAGGAGCTCGCGCACTGGTTGCCGGCCTTGATTGCCGCTTATCCCAAGGTGTCGGTCGATCTGGTGTGCAACGACCGTTTCGTCGATCTGATCGAAGAAGGCTTCGACGTCGGCTTGCGCCTGGCCTATGCGCTGCCGGATTCCACCTTGATTACCAAGAGCTTGGCCAGCTGCGAAGAATGGTGGGTTGCGTCGCCCGCCTATTTGAAGGCGCACGGGACACCCTTGGTGCCGGCCGACCTGGCACGGCACAACTGCCTGGTTTATTCGCTTGCGCAGAAATCCAGCCAGCCCAGCTTCACCGGTCTGGACGGACGCACCCACGCCGTTGCCATAGCCGGGAGCCTGCAGGCCAACAGCGGCATCGCAACATCACCACCACCCTCAGCAACTCGGTGGCGCTGGGCAGCAACGCCGCCATGCAGGGCGCGCTGACCGCCCAGACCGCAGGTACCACGGCGTACAGCAGCAGCACCATCAACGGCAACACCTACAACTATGCCGGCGGCACACCAGTGGGCGTGGTCAGCGTGGGCGGGGTGGGCGCGGAACGCCGCGTGCAGAACGTGGCTGCCGGCCTGATCGGCACGGGCAGCACCGACGCCATCAACGGCTCGCAGTTGTATGCATTGACTACCAAGGTCGATGCCGGCGCAACGCACTACTACAGCGTCAACGACAACAGCGTGCAGGGCGGCAACTACGACAACGATGGAGCGACCGGGCTGAATTCGATTGCCGCAGGTGTGGCTGCTACGGCAGCAGGCGACCGCGCGATAGCAATGGGTAATAGCGCCAGGGCCAACGGCGATACGGACGTCTCAATCGGAAACACGGCGGGTTCGATCAACTCGACTGGTGCAAATACATCGGTCGGCAACGGCGCGGGGACAAACACCACAGGCGCTGGCAACACCGCGCTTGGAGCTGATTCCGGCGTCCTGATGGCCGGGAATTTCAACATCGCGGTCGGCGGCGCCTCGGGCAACGTGCTCACGGGTGACAACAACGTGGCAATCGGGTCTTACGCAGGCACCAATGTGACCGCTAACGATACTGTCGCGATCGGCTCAAACGCCAGAGCAACGATTGACAATGCCGTGGCATTGGGCAGCGGATCAGTGGCCAGCACGGCATCAGGCATTGCCGGCTACGTTCCTCCGCCGGGCGATGCGGCGCAGATCGCGGCAATCAATGCCACGACAGGCACGCGCGGTGCGGTTTCGGTGGGCGATGCCGCCAACGGCATCTTCCGCCAGATCACCGGTGTGGCGGCGGGCACGGCTGATAGCGATGCAGTCAATGTCGCACAGCTGAAGGCTGTGAATGCGACGATTGCAGTGGCTAGCAACAAGTGGATCACCGGCTCGCAAACGACGAGCTATGTGGCTCCGGTGGCCAGCGGCACAGAGAGCACCGCAGTGGGTTCTGGCGCTTCGGTCAGCGCCAACAACAGCGTAGCCGTCGGCACCGGCGCCACGGCCACTACCGCCAACAGCGTGGCACTGGGCAACAGTTCGACCACCGGCACGGCAGTGGCCACGCCCAGCGTGACCATTCGCGGCGACACCTACAACTTCGCAGGTGCGGCACCGGTCGGCGTGGTGAGCGTGGGCAGTGCAGGGCAGGAGCGCCAGATCACCAACGTGGCGGCGGGCCAGATCAGCGCCACCAGCACGGACGCCATCAACGGCAGCCAGCTCTACGCGACCAACCAGGCGATCAACAACATCGCGATCGGCGGCGCCGGCATCAAGTACTTCCACGCCAACTCGGCGGCGGCCGATTCGAATGCCGCGGGCGCCGAAAGCGTGGCCATCGGCCCGCAGGCCGTGTCGCAAGGCGCGGGTTCCATTGCGGTGGGAAACAGCTCTGTGGCCACGGCCGCCAACGGCGTGGCGCTGGGCGCGGGTTCCACGGCCGACCGTGCGGGCATGGCGGGCGGCACGGAGCTGTTCTCCAACACGGCGGTGGGTTCCACGCAGGGCGCGGTGTCGGTGGGCAGCGCCGGCAACGAGCGGCAGATCACCAATGTGGCGGGCGGCACGCAAGCGACCGACGCGGTGAATGTGCGCCAACTGCAGGCGGTGCAGGCCGGCGGTGTGAAGTACGACACCAACGCCGATGGTTCGGTGAACTACAACAACGTGACGCTGGGCAACAACACGGGCCCGACCACGATCCACAACGTGGCACCGGGCGTCGCCGGCAACGATGCAGTCAACGTCAATCAACTGAACAGCGGCATCGCCGGCGCCAACGCGTACACCGATTCGCGCGTCAACCAGTTGCGCGGCGACATCAAGGGCGCAGCAAAGGACGCGAGCGCCGGCACGGCGGGCGCGATGGCCATGGCGGGCATGCCGCAAGCCTACATCCCGGGCAAGAGCATGTTGGCCGCGGGCGTGGCGGGCTACGACGGCCAGGCCGCGTTGGCCATCGGCGTCTCCAAGCTGTCGGACAACGGTCGCTGGATCGTCAAGTTCAGCGGCTCGGCCAACTCGCGCGGCAAGGTCGGCGTGTCGGCCGGTGCGGGCTTCCATTGGTAAGCCGTCCGCAACAAAACAGGAACACATCATCATGACTAAAACGCAATTTCACCGCTTCTCGGCCATCGCAGCGGGGGCTGCGGCCCTTCTGGTGCTCCAGGCCTGCGGTACTTCTTCGGTGAGCAAGGGCATCAGTGACGACGGCAAGGCCACGGAAGTGGTCTTCCCCAGCATCGACAACGACGCCTGGCTCAAGGAGGGCACGTTCCCCAACCTGGCCAACCTGCGCGCGGTGGCGCCAGGCGTCACCAAGGACCAGCTGTACGACCTGCTCGGCCGTCCGCACTTCAGGGAAGGCATGGCCGGCCCGCGCGAATGGGACTACATCTTTCACTTCCGCAAGGCCGGCGGCGGGGTTACCACTTGCCAGTACAAGGCGATCTTCGACAAGGACTACAAGGCACAGACCTTCCACTGGCTGCCGGCCGGTTGCAGCGACGTGCTGGCGCAGCCGGTAGCCGCGGTGGCACCCGTCCCGGTGCCGCCTCCGGTGCTGCGCAAGGTGACGCTCGGAGCCGACGGCCTCTTTCGCTTCGACGGCGGCGGCGCGGCCGACCTGATGCCGGAGGGCCGCCGCAAGGTCGAGGCGCTGGCCCGCGACATCAAGGGCAACGTCAAGTCGCTGACTGCGATCGGCGTCACCGGCCATACGGACCGCCTGGGCAGCGATTCGTACAACGATGCGCTGTCCATGGCGCGGGCCAACACGGTGCGCGACCTGCTGGTACAGCAGGGCATCGACGGCCGGGCGATTCGCACGCAGGGCATGGGCAAGCGGCAACCGGTGGCGGAATGCCCGGGCATGCGCAAGACGCCGGAGCTGGTGAGCTGCCTGCAGCCCAACCGGCGCGTGGACATCGAGGTGTCCGGGGAACAGTAAGCCGTGTTGCGCGAAGGTGATGGTGGATATCGAATTGCCATCGTCGATTCCACCGTTAAAACCCGCGAGCGCGTGCGTCGCGCCGTTCGCAGGCTCGGGCACACGCCCGTCACCTTTGGCGGCGTGCCCGAGTTGCTGCACGAGTGCGGCAGCTCGGCGGCGCCCTTCGGCGCTGTGCTGCTGATGTGCCCGGAGGACCCGCAAAAAGCGCGACTGCTCGTTGCGCAGCTGCGAAAGAGCCTGGGCACCTACCTTCCCCTGGTGCTGAGTACCTCCAAGCGCCAGGCCCGGTTCCTGTCCGATGTGTATTCGGGCGCTTTCCATAGCGTGGTGGTGACCCCCAGCACGTTCGAAGGCGCATACGCGGTACTGGAGTCGTTCTTCGGCCAGCACCGCATTCCTGTGCCGGAGCGCGTGGCCGGGTGGGGCGCTTACCGCTTCGTCTTGCCCTTGGGCAAGGCGGATGTGGCGGGCGATGAGGTCAAGTTGCGACCGATCGAGTTCGACCTGGCGATGGAGCTTTTTCGCAATATCGACAGGCCGCTGACCCGCGAGTGGCTTTGGTCCACCGTGTGGGAGAGAGGGTTCGACCTGCAATCGAGATCGCTCGACACCAACATGTCGTGCCTTCGCAGAAAGCTCGGGTTGCACACGGGCAAGCATGGGTTGAGCTTGCAGTCGATCTGGGGCACGGGCTACCAGTTGAGCCAGGCGGCCAGGGCGCTCTAGCAGTTGGCCAAGCCGCTTGCGGCATGCATTGAAAGATGGGAGGCAAATATGCTGAAAACTGAAGAAGAGAAATTCAGCCGTCCGATGGATCTGCCGATCCTGATCGGCGAGGAATGCAAATATGTTCCGGTGATTGCCGCTTTTCGGTTCATGCCAAGCGACAACATCGACAACTGGCTCGTTTCCAACGGAAAGCCGCGCAGCGACCGCGACCTGGCGGCCGAGGTTCTGCTTGAAGTCCGGGGCTTGCCCAGTGCCGATGGACGCCTGCAAGGGCGCCACTACAGCGTGCTCCAGGTACTTGAATTCGAGCGTGCGGCGGCGCTGGTCGTTTCGATGTTCCTGTCGGAGCTGCCGCGACCCGAAGGCCGGCCCAGGGCCGAACCCGAACGGTTTCGCAGCCGTTTGAGCCGGCGCTACAGCACGAGGTTGCGATGAACGTTCATGACGGAGCGTCTGCTGCAGCGAGTGTGCGAAATGACCGATTTCCGGCTTCTTCCAGTTCGTACGCGGTACGCGTTTTCGTTCGGGACAGCGTTGCTCTCCAGATCGAACGCCCATCCCAACGAAACGCCATGAAAAGTCTGGTCCACACTTCAAGAACCGCTCGCCGGCAAAAGCCTGCTGAAACCCGCTCGCTGTGGGCCAGCATCTCGCGCAGCCTTGCAAGGCTCAACGGAACGCGGCACACGAACGAAGAGCGCGTGCTCGAACGAATGCAGCAATTGGAGCGGTTGGATCGGATGGATTTCGACCAGCGCGTGCGCGAAATGGGCGAGTGGTGAACCAGCTTTCGTCGCTTTGGCGCGGAAATATCGACGCGATTCCGTTCTTTCGCACCTGGCGAACAACCCTCGCGGGTGTGCTGATCGGCTTTCTGGCCGGCCAAGCCATGGCTCTGACGTGGCTTGCCAAGTCCCCGGCACCGCGAAATGCTGCGGCGCAATGCGTCAAGTTGGCTTCGCAAGAGGCGAAAAGCAACTGCTGAAGCCGCCGGGCGGCTGGGAAGTCCCGCGCGGCTCTATGGATTAGATGCACGGCATCAGAAGATGCCCGGATTGCAAACTGTTAACAGTTGCCAAATAATCCCGCAGGCCCAAGCCACCATGGACGAAAAACCCTCCGCCATCTTGCGCATCGACACCGATGCGCTGTCGGCGCGCGACAAGTTTGCGTTCTGGGCCGAGGAGATGGGCACCAAGCGCGGCTTCACGAGCTACGACAGCCCCGAGCGCGACACCTTCCGCCAGGAACTGTCGTCGTCAATTCGAATGGCGTGACTTTCATGCGGGCTCGTGGAAGCCCGCTCGACGTGTACCGCGGCGTGCCCAGCCGGATACAGGAAGCCGCCGAGTACCCTTTTCATCTTCTGGTGAAGCTGAACAACGGCTTCACCACCAGCGAGCAGCAGGGCCGCAGCGCCACCATCGGTGTCAACGACATGTTGATCATCGATTCGAACGAGCCCATGCGGCTGTGCTCGCATCACGGGACCGATGCCTGGATCATCGGCTTGTCGCAATCGCTTGTGGCGCGCTGGCTGCCCGATGCGAGCAACGCCGCCGCTGTTGCGCTCAAGGGCGACAAGGGGTGGACAAGCGTGCTGGCAGGTTACCTGCGCGCCATGAGCCTGGAGCATCTGAATGCCGCGGCCAGCGCGTTCGAGCGCGAACTGGTCGGTGAGCATGTGCTGTCCATGCTGTCGATGGCGCTTTCGCAGAACAAGCTCGTGCACGACGCGGAAGCGGTGTCGGCGCGCGATCGTGCATTGCACGCCCGCATGCGCATGTGGATTCGCGATCACTATGCCGACCCGGAGGTCAGCGCGGCCAAGCTCGCGGCCGACTTCAACGTCTCGGTGCGCTACGTGCACAAGGCCTTCGCAAGCGCCGGACGCGGCATGACCTTTCTGGATGCGGTGCTGCACGAACGCATGGAGGCCGCCATGCGGATGCTGCGCACTTCCAGCATCTCTAACACCCAGATCTCGCAGGTGGCCTACAGCTGCGGCTTCACGGATCCTGCCTACTTCGGGCTGGTGTTTCGCAAGCACAGGGGCTGCTCGCCCGGTGCGTTCGCAAAGATGCACGGCCTGAGCTTCGAGCCGATTTCGCTGGCCGACGCTGCCACGCCGTCGGGCCTGGTGCTTCTCCGATAGCACCGTCGCCGCACTGCGGCAGCCATCCTCCTTGCCTTGGAAAAGGCGTGACACATTGTCACGCTCCTGGGACATCGCCCGCACTCACCGCACGCGAGCCCGCGTGCGCCGCCCTGTGGACGCGCAGACGGAACGGCCCTTGCTATGACATGCAAGTCCATGACTTCGTCCCGCCGCCCGAACCCACCCATGACCTCCGCCGACTTCGCCGTTGCTCCGCGGCACGACCTGAGCTTTCGCACAGTGGGCGTGAGTGCTCCCGGGCGCCTGCACCTGGGCTTTCTCGACCCTTCTGGTTCACTGGGGCGCTCGTTCGGCAGCCTCGGGGTGGTCATCGACGGGTTCACCACCGAGGTCGAACTGACGGCATCCGACGCTGACCGCCTGACGGCCGACACGCCGGCCGCGGGGGCGGAGCTCGACCGGGCCGCAGCCCATCTCCAACGGCTGAAGCAGCGCAGCGGCTGCCACGCGCCGCTTTCGCTTCGATTGCGCCAGGTGTTGCCGGCACACGCGGGCTTTGGCTCGGGCACGCAGCTGGCGTCGGCCATCGGACGAGCCTTTGCCGAGTGGCATGGTCTCGATCTCGGCACTGCCACATTGGCGCATTGGCTTGGCCGCGGGCTGCGCTCGGGCATCGGAATTGCGGGCTTCGACGCGGGCGGCCTGCTGCTCGACGGCGGCCCCGGTCCGGATGGCCTGCCCGCGCCGCTCTTGTCGCGCATCGCATTCCCGCCGGCATGGCGCATCGTCGTCGTGCAGGATCCCGCGCACCGCGGGCTTTCAGGCGGAGAAGAGAAAAAAGCCATCGCAGCCTTGCCGCCGTTGCCGCAAGCGGCCGCTGCAGAAATTTGCCACCAGGTCTTGATGCGCGTTCTGCCCGCCGCCGCCAGCGCGGAGTTCGCACCGTTTGCCGCCGGCATCAACCGCATGCAGCAGCTGCTCGGCGAGCACTTCGCGCCGGCGCAGGGCGGCATCTTCACCAGCCCGGCGGTCGCGCGGCTGATGCAATGGTTCGCGGACGCGAGCCGCTCGGGCGGCGCCGCCATCGGCCAAAGCTCCTGGGGGCCGACCGGCTTTGCCATCGTGCCCACGGAAGCACAGGCGCAACTGCTTGTGGATGCCGCGCGCGCATCCGAACGCGCCGCACCGCAGCTGGAACTGCACATTGTCTCGGGCCGCAACAGCGGCGCGGCGGTGCACGACCGCATCGTGCAGCCGCGCACCCGCTGAACTCATCGCTCTCGTCCCAACCCGACGCCACTTCTTCCACACCACGCAGGCCCTCATGGAACGTCCCCGCATTCTTCACATGTTCACCCCCGGTCCGCAGATGAGTCCTTTCGACATCAACATGGCGGCGGACGCGGGCTACCAGATCATCGTGCCTTACTGCGATGTGGCGCTCGACCGCATCACAGGGCTCACGCAAGACACCATCTTCTCGCGCGGTCCCAAGGGTGTTGCGCGAACGGGCATCTTCATTGGCGGGCGCGATGCCCAATTGGCCGCCGACATGCTCGAGCGCGCAAGAACCTCGATGGTCAAGCCCTTCGTCGTTTCAGTCATGGCCGACCCCAGCGGCGCCTACACAACCGCCGCGGCCATGGTGGCCTGCGTGGAGGCCGCCTTGAAGCGCCACCATGCCCAGGGCCTCGAGGGCCAGCGTGTGGTGATCCTTGGTGGTACCGGTCCGGTGGGGCGCGTGGCCGGCGTGATCGCGGCGCAGGCCGGCGCCGACGTTTACCTCTCCAGCCGCAACGGCATCGACGCGGCGCAAGAAGCGGCGGACGAAACCGGCCAGCGCTTCGGCGTGAAGCTGCACGGCCTCTCGGGCGGCGACCCCGATGCCGTTCGGCGCTCCATCGCGGATGCCGACGTGCTGTTGGCCTGCGCGGCCGCGGGCGTGCAGGTGGTGTCCAGCGAAGCGCTCAGCGCCGCCACGCGGCTCAAGGTTGCCGCCGATGTGAACGCCGTGCCGCCCGAAGGCATTGCGGGTGTCGGCGTGATGGACGACGCCAAGCCGATCGCGGGCACGCAGGCCGTGGGCATCGGCGCGCTGGCCGTGGGCAACGTCAAGTACCAGACGCAGCATCGGCTGCTGGTGCAGATGTGCGAGGCCGAGAAGGCGCAGGTGCTGAGCTTTGCCGAAGCCTTTGAGGTGGCGCGCGCATTCCTGGTCGAGCAGGCCGCGAAGGCGTCTTGACAGCCACGCCTGTCCGCGAGATGCAGACCATTGCCGTCGCCGCCATCTCCGCGCGCGCCATGGCCGAGGCGGCGGCGAACGACGGCTTCAACGTTGTTGCGCTCGACCTTTTCGGCGACCTCGACACGCGCCGCGCCGCATCGCGCTGGTTGCCGATCGGCACGCCCGGCAGTTTGCAGATCGATGCGGCGAGCACGCTGGCCGCATTGCGCCAATTGGCCCAAGAAGGCGAGGGCGGCGACCCGGTGGTGGGCTGGATCGCAGGCAGCGGCTTCGAGGGCGAGCCTGGCTTGCTCGAACAGGGCGCGGCTGTGCTGCCCCTGATCGGCACCGCGCCCGATGCCGTGCGCCGCCTGCGAGACCCGGCCAGCTTCTTCGGATTTCTTCGCGCACGCGTGATGCCCTACCCGCAGGTGCTGCTGGACGCTCCCGAAGACCCCGCCGGATGGTTGATGAAAGACGCGCACGGCTGCGGCGGCTGGCATGTTCGCCACGCGCCGTGGCCGGTGGAAGAGCCGCTGTCTTCGCATGACTACTTCCAGCGCGAGATGCCGGGCCAGCCGATGTCCGCCACCTTCATCGCCAATGGGCGCGAGGTCCATGTGCTCGGCTTCAATGAAATGACCGTGCGGCCTTTCGGCGCGCGGCCTTTCGTGTTCTGCGGTGCGGTCGGGCCGGTGCCTGTGCCGGAGAACATCGCAATGCGTGTGACCGGGATCGCACGCGCATTGGCCGCGGAGTTCGAACTGCGCGGCCTGTGCAGCCTCGACTTCATGCGCGACGACGACGCCATCGGCGTGCTCGAAGTCAACCCCAGGCCGCCGGCCAGCATGAGCCTTTACCGCTCGCCGGCCAGAATGCCTGGCCTCATGCACGCGCACCTGCGCGCCTGCCTGCATGGCGAGCTGCCAGCGATGTCTGCGCATGCGCAAGACATTGAAGGCATCGAAATCGTCTGCGCGCCGCGACCCATGCAACTCGACGAGGTCGTGGCCCGGCAACTCGCGGAATGGCCGGGCATCCGCGACATTCCCGGCGCGGGCCAGCGCTTCGATATCGACGATCCCCTGTGCACCCTCACCGCGTGCGGCACCAGCGCGGACGAGGTGCGCGCCCGCCTCACCGAAAGCCGCGAGCGGTTGTTCAAAACACTGGAGACATCGGCATGAGCAACACACCACCGCCGGCCTTTGCCGAGGGCCTGAGCGTCAACCGCATGGCGCGGCCTTTGGTCGAACGCCTGCTGCACGATGCCGATGCGCTCGGGCTGCACGTGCGCCGCGACGAGAGCGGCGTGCATATCGTCGATGCCGGTATCGAGGCGCCGGGCAGCATCGAGGCCGGCCTGCGCGTCGGCGAAATCTGCATGGGTGGGCTGGGCCATGTGCACTTGCGCAGCGGCAACGATGCCGAGGGTTGGCCTACATGGCTCGACGTGCGCAGCTCGCAGCCCGTGCTTGCGTGCCTCGGCAGCCAGTACGCCGGCTGGAGCCTTTCGGCGACCAAGGAAGAAACCGGCGGAAAGAAGTTTTTCTCACTCGGCTCCGGTCCCGCACGCGCACTGGCGGTCAAGGAAAAGCTCTTCGCCGAACTGGACTATCGCGATCACGCAGAGTGCGGCGTGCTGGTGCTGGAAGTCGATCGCGCACCGCCAAAGGTCGTGATCGACAAGCTGCTGCGCGATTGCAACCTGGCGGCCGACGCGCTCACGCTGATCCTCACGCCCACCACCAGCCTTGCAGGCACCACGCAGGTGGTGGCGCGCGTGCTCGAAGTGGCGCTGCACAAGTCGCACGAGCTTGGTTTCGCGCTCGCCAATATCGTCGATGGCGCAGGCACCGCACCGCTGCCTTCGCCCAGTGCCGATGGCGTCGAGGCGATGGGGCGCACCAACGATTCCATTCTCTACGGCGGCCGCGTGCACCTCACGGTTCGAGGCGACGACCAGGCAGCACGCGAACTGGCCCGTGCATTGCCGTCGCGCAATTCACGCGACCACGGCCGCTCGTTCGCCCACATCTTCAAGGAGGTCGAATACGACTTCTACAAGATCGACGGTGCGCTGTTTGCGCCCGCCGAAGTGTGGGTGAGCAACATCGACAGCGGCAACACATGGCATGGCGGCGCGCCCGACATGGCGCTGCTGCAGCGCCTGTGGCTGCAGCAAGCATGAGGGCCGCACGATGACCACGCGTATTGCCATCATGACGGATGAGATCGGCTGGCATACCCGCCAGTTGCAAGCCGCATTGCGCGCACGCGGCGCGGTGGGCCGCTGCGTCGACTTGGCCGACTGCAACATCGACACCACCGCAGCGTGGCACGGCCTGGTCATTCCCGGCTACGGCCGCGAACTGCCCGACGCGGTGCTGGTGCGCGGCATTGCCGGCGGAAGCTTCGAGCAGGTGACCAAGCGACTCGGCGTTCTGCATGCATTGCGCGAGCTCGGTGTGCCGGTCTATAACGATGCGCGCGCCATCGAGCGCTCGGTCGACAAGTCGATGACCAGCCTGCTGCTCCATGCCACGCGCATTCCCGCACCCGCCACATGGGCAACCGAGTCTGCCGCGCAGGCCAGGCGCATCGCCATGCGCGAAACGGCCGCGGGGCACGCGCTGGTGATCAAACCCTTGTTCGGCTCGCAAGGCAAAGACCTGCAGCTCGTGGGCGAGGTAGACGGCGTACATCACCCCATGCCCGACACCGACGCGCGCTATGCGGGTCTCGCCTACCTGCAGCGCTTTGTGCCGCCAATGGGCTCGCCTGGCTTCGACTGGCGCGTGCTCGTGGTCGGCGGGCGTGCCATCACTGCGATGCGGCGCGTCAGCACGCACTGGGTTCACAACGTGGCCCAGGGCGCGCGCTGCGAGCCCGCCCAGCTCGAACCGGCACTCGCGCAAATGGCCGAGGGCGCGGCCCATGCACTCGACATGGACTACGCAGGTGTAGACCTCATCGCCGCCGCCAGTGGCCCGAAGATCCAGGTACTGGAAGTCAACGGCGTGGCAGCCTGGCAGGGGCTGCAGCGCGTCACGGACTTCAACATCGCACGCGCCATCGTCGATGACCTGCTCGACCGCAAGATGGCTCAGACCCACAACCGTGTGCAAGAAACCCTGCCTCCGGAGCGCCGCGCCTGATGAACGCGCGGCAGGCGGCCATCGAACGGGCGCGTGCCTGCTTCCTGCGCGCCTGCTGGCTCGATGTTGCAGTGCGCAAACCGGGCAACGTCAGCCGCGATTCGCCCGGCCATCGCATGCAGGCGTCGATGTTCATCGAGAGCGCCAGGGCCGCGGCAGGCCCGCTGTTCGCGCCCGGGCTGCGCGTAGGGGAACGCATCGAAGCCGCTGTAGAGGCCACTTGGGCGGTCGCGGGCTGCAACACCAACCTTGGCATTCTCTTGCTGTGCGCACCCATTGCGCTGGCCGTGGAGCAGAACCCCGCCGCAGCAACCCCGGCTGCGTTGCGTGCCGCTGTGGAGTCCGTGCTGGCCACCCTCGACATCGACGATACCCGCGCAGCCTACCGGGCCATCGCTCGTGCGCACCCAGGTGGCCTTGGAAGCGCGCCGAAGGAAGACGTGCACGGCGCCCCAACGGTCGACCTGCGTGCAGCCATGGCGCTTGCGGCCGACCGCGATCTCATCGCGCGCCAATACCGCGACGGCTTCGCGGACCTGTTCGCGCTGGCGTTCCAGATGCCCGTGTATCAAGCGGGCCCGGGCAACGCGCCGGCTGACGTCGAGGCACATCCCGATGCGGCCACTGTGGCTTCCGTCCAACGGCTTTACCTGGCTTGCCTGGGCGCCTTTCCCGATTCACACATTGTTCGAAAACACGGCGGGCGCGTGGCACAGACTGTCATGACGGCGGCGCAGGCCTGGCGCGAGCGCGCCGGCGACGGCGTGGTGCTCGATGCGGACCCCGAATTCGCGGCATGGGACGTTTCGCTCAAGGAGGCGGGCATCAACCCGGGAACCAGCGCCGATTTCACCGTGGCGGCGTTGCTGCTTTCGGGCTGGATCCGCTCGTGCGCGGCGCCCGCGCGCGGCCCCGCAGGCGGATGGCACGGATCGTGATAACCATGGCATTGCGCTGGTCGTTCTGACCGGTGTCGTAATGACCCTAACCACCTTGGACCTCTAAGAGGAGACCCGAAACCATGGCAAAAATAGATCGACTGATGGTGGGCGAATCGCTCGTCGGCGACGGCAACGAAGTAGCCCATATCGACCTGATCATCGGACCGCGCGGAAGCGCCGCCGAGACCGCCTTCGCCAACGCGTTGACGAACAACAAGGACGGCTTCACTTCGCTGCTCGCAGTGGTGGCGCCCAACCTGCTGACCAAGCCGGCCACCGTGATGTTCAACAAAGTGACCATCAAGGGCGCCAAACAGGCGGTGCAGATGTTCGGGCCGGCGCAGCGCGCCGTTGCACTGGCAGTGGCCGACAGCGTAGAAGACGGCACCATTCCCATGGCCGAGGCCGACAACCTGTTCATCTGCGTGGGCGTGTTCATCCACTGGCTTGCCGACGACGACAAGAAGATCCAGGACTACAACTATCAGGCTACGCGCGAAGCCATTCAAC
The DNA here is from genome assembly GCF_037203865.1 of Variovorax sp. CCNWLW186. NCBI lineage: Bacteria > Pseudomonadati > Pseudomonadota > Betaproteobacteria > Burkholderiales > Comamonadaceae > Variovorax > Variovorax sp. CCNWLW186. Next base: position 46,945 of record NZ_JBBCBO010000001.1, read on the forward strand.
GCGCAGTGGCTGGCTCGCCGACCGCGGCTGAGGTGGTCGACAAGAAGGGCACCACGGCACACCCGTTCGCTGCGCACCTCTGATGAAAACCTGAAAGGAAGAAGCCGACGCGTGAACCGGTCGGCTTCTTTTTCTTGCTCGGTATTTCGTTCAGTGTTTCGCAGGCACCATGCCGCTGGCGAGAAACTTCAGCACGGTTGCGCTGTGGGCCGGCTTCGAAGCGCGATGCGTTGCGGCGTGGCGCTCGATCTGCACACCTACCGCCTGCACATCGTCGAACTTGCGCGGCTTCACGACCTTGACGCGCACCCAGCTGGCGTTGAACTCGTCGATCAGGATGTCGGCGATGGCCTCTGCAAAAGCCTCCAGCAGCTGCAGCCGGTGTTCCGCCATGAGGCGGAGCAGCCGCTCGCGGACCACGCCGTAGTCGATGGTGTCGCCGATGCGGTCAGTGTCGCAGGCGCGTGCGCGGGGCAGGCCGGCGTGCACGTCGATCACCAGCGGCTGCGCGTGGTGAAGTTCCGACTCGTGAATGCCGATGACCGTGTTGCCTTGAAAGCCCTCGATGAAGATCAGGTCCATGGGCGTTGCACCCGCGGGCGCACTGGAGCCATGAGGAACATTCGAAGCAAAGTGGCCGACGGAAGGGCTCTGGCTGGTGTTCAAGCGATGTCTCCAGTGGATTCGAATGTGTTTGAAAGTGTGTCTGCCGGCGAGCCGATGCCCCCAGGCAGGATTCATCAACGCAAAATGCAGGCCAGAGAGAGCGGATCCACTGCGGCGCTTTTCACTGCTTGGTGTTTCACCGGGTGTGCAGCGTGTCGGCAAGTACAACAATGGACCGACCAAGGAGACACGATGGAACGCGCTGGAGACATCCAATGACATTGACGCTGCGACAAGGCGACCGGCACGCCGACCGGGTGCTCGACGTGGTGAGGCGGGGCTTTCACGAAGAGGGCAACGACCTGGTCACCCGCTCCTGGAGCCGTTGCCTCAACCAGTACCAGCTCGATCCGGGCCGTCCGCGCGAACCGGTGGTCATTGCGTCTTCGGCCTTGCAGAGCCGGCGCAACCAGCATGCCGACGTCATCGAATGCGCACGCTACGAGATGACCACGCTCTACCAGCAGTTGGCAGATGCGGAATCCGCCGTGGTGCTGACCGATACCGACGGCGTCATCGTGCACATGGTGTCGTCGCCGGAGTTTGCCGCCGAAGCCGAACCCATGGGCCTGCGCGCAGGCGGCATGTGGGGCGAGGCTGAAGCCGGCACCAACGGCATGGGCACTTGCCTTGCGGCCGCGCACCCTATCTCCGTGCGGCGCGAAGAGCATTTCTTCAGCCACTTCACGCAGCTCACGTGTTCGGCGGTGCCGGTGTTCGATCCGTCCGGCGAGATCATCGCGGTGCTTGACGTGACCAGCCGCTCGAGCCTCATGCAGCAGCACGTGCTCGTGCTGCTTGGCATGACGGCGCGCATGATCGAGAACCGCCTCATCGACAAGCGCTTCTCGAACGCGCACCCGCTGCACTTTCACAGCCGGCCGGAGTTTGTCTACACACTGCACGAAGGCAAGCTTGCCGTCGGTGACGACGGGCGCATTCTTGCGGCCAACCGCAGCGCCTTGTTCCAGCTTGGCGTGCAAACGATGGACGAGATCCGCACGCAGCGTATCGACGACCTGTTCCAGACGTCGCTCGAAGACATCGTGCAGCGCAGTCTTTCTTCTTCGTTCCATCCGGTGGTGGCGTACCGGGCCAACGCCGCGCTGCGCTTCTTTGCGGTGGCGCGTCGTCCCGCTTCCGATGCGGCCACGCCGGCGCGTGCGCGTGCCGCGGGTGCCATCACGGCGCCCATGGCGGCGGAGGCGGGTGCCGACGCCTTTCGGGCGCCGCTGCGGCCCGCCGCAACGCGTGCGCCCGGCATCCGCACATTCAAGGATGCGCGGCTCGTGGCGCACCTGGACACCGCGCGCCGCGTGGTGGCGCGCCGAACCCCCGTGCTGCTGTGCGGCGAAACAGGTTCGGGCAAAGAGGTGTTCGCGCGCGCCATCCACGAAACCAGTCCGCATGCCGAAGGCGCGTTTGTCGCGGTCAACTGCGCAAGCCTGCCAGAGACGCTCATTGAATCGGAGCTCTTCGGCTACAAGGCCGGCGCCTTCACCGGTGCGCAGCGCAGCGGCCGGCGCGGCAAGATCCTGCAGGCCGATGGCGGCACGCTGTTCCTCGACGAAATTGCCGACATGCCGCTGGAGCTGCAGGCCCGCCTGCTGCGCGTGCTCGACGAGCGGCAGGTCACGCCGCTGGGCACCGAAGAAACGCACCCGGTCGACTTCCAGCTCGTGAGCGCGAGCCACCAGCACCTGCCAAGCCTGGTGCGGGAAGGCCGCTTCCGCGAAGACCTTTACTACCGCCTGGCCGGCATCGAGCTCGACCTGCCCGCGCTGCGCGACCGCACCGACAAGCGCGAGCTGATCCACGACGTGCTGAAGGACGAGGGCGGCAGCGACTGCAGGCTTGGCGAAGATGCCGAGCGCATGCTCATGGCCTATCCATGGCCCGGCAACCTGCGCCAGTTGCGTCACGTGCTGCGCAGTGCAGCCGCGCTCGCAGACGGCAAGACCATCACGCGGGAGCACCTGCCTTCGCTTGTTGCAAGGGCTGCACCTTCGCCCGCACCGGCCTACGCGTTGCCTGCCGCGACTGCCGAAGCGGCCGACGCCCAAGGCGAAGCCGCGGCCGCCGATGCGCCGCCGGCCGTCAAGCTCAATCCGATCCAGGCCAACGAGCGGCAGGTGCTGCTGCAGATGCTCGAGCAGCACCGCTGGAACGTGAGCAACGTCGCCAAGGCGCTCGATGTCAGCCGCAACACCTTGTACCGAAAACTCCACAAGCTTCACATCGAGATCTCTCCACCCGATTGAGCCGCAGGCTCGCCAGACATGATGAACGGAGGCTCATCGGGTACCGACAAGATCGATCCGCGCGGCGCGGCCCTGGCAATGGAAGACGGCGAGCCGCCGTTGCCTGCAGCGCCGCCACGCTCGCGGCTGGCCTGGTGCGTCACGGGCTCCGGCCACTTTCTCGAAGAATCATTGGCCATTGCGCGGCGGCTGCCTTCGGTGGACCTGTTCCTTTCGGCCGCGGCAGAAGAAGTGCTGCCCATCTACAAGCTGCACATCGAGGCGCTGAAGTCGCGCTTTCGGGTGTTCCGCGACAAGACGGCCAGCGGCGTGCCCGTTGGCATGCTCTACGACGACATCTATCACACCGTGGTGGTGGCCCCGGCCACCAGCAACACGGTGGCCAAGTGCGCATTCGGCATCAGCGACTCGCTGCCGACCAACATGTTTGCCCAGGCCGGCAAGCTCGGCATTCCTGGCATCGTGTTTGCATGCGATACGGAACCGGTGGTGGTGACCAAGTCTCCGCATGACTGGGTCACGCTGCGTCCGAGGCGCATCGAACTGGACAACGTCGAGCGGCTGCGCGGCATCGATTTTTGCCAGGTGGTCTCGTCGCCCGCCGAACTCGAAGCCGTGCTCGATGCACGCATGAAGGAACTCTCTCTCGCATGGAACACATCGTCTTCCTGACCGGGCGTCTCGCCCAAGCCAGCCTCTCGCGGGTGCTGGCCGGCATAGAGGCGGCACCGTTCACATGGGAAGTGCGGGAGATCGGGTTGCAGGTGGCCGCGTTGATGACGGCCGACATGATCCGCCGCCGCGTTGCGGCACCGGTGATTACCGAGGCTGATGGCGAGGGCACCGCGCCACGCCGCGCCGACCGCATCATGGTGCCGGGCCGCTGCCGCGGCGATGTCGAGGCCTTGAGCCAATACTTCGGCGTCCCGGTGGAGCGCGGGCCGCAAGAGCTGAAAGATCTGCCGCGCCATTTCAACCGCAGCGCGCGCGCCGTCGACCTGAACGAGTACGAGGTCGCGATCTTTGCCGAGATCGTCGATGCACCGCGGCTCACCGTGGCGCAGATCGTCGAGCGAGCACGCCAGCTTGCGGCCGACGGGGCCAACGTCATCGACATGGGCTGCCTGCCCGAGACCCGCTTCGACCACCTGGCAGAAAGCGTGCAGGCGCTCAAGGCCGCGGGCTTTCAGGTGAGCGTCGATTCGAGCGACCCGCAAGAGCTGCTGCTCGGCGGCAAGGCCGGCGCCGACTACCTGCTGAGCCTGACGCTCGACAGCTTGTGGATTGCCGACGAGGTGGCCGCAACACCGGTGCTGATACCGCGCGTGCCGGCCGACGAAGAATCGCTGTACGAAGCGGTGGCGCAAATGCAGCAGCGTGGCCGCGCATTCCTCGCCGATTCGATTCTCGACCCCATACCCTTCGGCCTGACCGCCTCCATCGTGCGCTACCACCGGCTGCGCGAGCGTTTTCCCGATGCGCCGATCATGCTTGGCGTGGGCAACGTCACCGAGCTGACCGAGGCCGACACCAGCGGCATCAACGCGGTGCTGTTCGGCATTGCCGCCGAGCTGAACGTGGCGGCAGTGCTGACCACGCAGGTGAGCCAGCATGCGCGCCGCGCGGTGAGCGAGGCCGACTGGGCGCGCCGCATCATGCATGCGGCGGCCCGCAATGCCACGCTGCCCAAGGGCATGAGCGATGCGCTGATGACGGTGCATGCCAAGCATCCGTTCCCCGATACGCCGGAAGAAATCGGCGAGATTGCCTCGCAGGTGCGAGACCCCAACTTTCGCGTGCAGATTTCGCCGCTGGGCCTGCACGTGTACAACCGCGACGGTTTGCGGCTGGGGCAGGGCGCCTTCGAGCTCTGGCCGCAGCTCAAGCTGCAGGACGATGCCGACCATGCCTTCTACATGGGCGTGGAACTCGCACGCGCCGAGATCGCATGGCAGCTTGGCAAACGCTATGTGCAAGACCAGCCGCTCGACTGGGGCTGCGCCGCGCCGCGGCCTGCTGAAGACCTTGCGCGCTGGTGCGCGCCGGGCACGACCATGAAGACATCGAAGAACAACGCGCAAGAGCCCGGCGCCGTGAGCACGGCCGCCGCGCCATCACCCACATGAACGACCAGATCTTCGAAGCCGTGGTCACCACCGTTGCGCCCGGCGGCAAGCCGCACGTGGCGCCAATGGGCATCCGCTACCGCGAAGACGGCATCCTGCTGATGCCGTTCAAGCCCTCGACCACGCACGACAACATCGTGGCCACTGGTCATGCGGTGCTCAACATCGTGTGCGACACCCGCGTGTTTGCGGGCTGCGTCACTGGCCGCAAGCTGTGGCCCACGCTGCCCGCCGAACGCATTGAAGGCGTACGGCTTGCCGCGGCACTGCGCCACGTAGAGCTTGAACTGGCCGAGCAGCGCGACGACGTGCAGCGGCCGGTGCTGCGGATGGTGGCGGTGCACGAGGCCACCCATGCGCCCTTCGTCGGCTTCAACCGGGCACAGGCCGCGGTGATCGAAGGCGCCGTGCTGGTCAGCCGCCTGCACATGCTGCCCCCCGAGAAAGTGGAAACCGAAATGACCTACCTGCAGATTGCCATCGACAAGACCGCCGGCCCCGAAGAGCATGAGGCCTGGGAGTGGCTGCGCGCCGCCGTCGCGCAGCACCGCAACGGCACACCGGAGCGCGCATCGTGACCCGCATGCTGGTGAGCGTGCGCAGCGTGGATGAAGCCTTGATTGCCGCGCGCGGCGGGGCCGACTTCATCGACCTGAAGGAGCCGAGCGATGGCGCACTGGGCGGCTTGCCCGTGGCAACCATCGGCGCCATCGTGAGTGCATTGCGCGCGCACGGCATCGGCCTGCCGGTGAGTGCGACGATCGGCGACTTGCCCATGCATGCGCTCGACAGGATCCTCACGCAAGTCGATGCGGTCGGTGTTTGCGGTGTCGACTACGTGAAGGTCGGCATCGAGCGCGGGCCCGAGGCTTTCGCGGTGCTCGACGCGCTCTCCGCCTGCGACTGGCCGGTGGTGCCGGTCTTCGTTGCAGACCATGGCATCGACGCGGCGCTGGTCGCGCATGCCTGCACGCTCGGGTTTCCGGCGCTCATGGCCGACACTGCCGACAAGCTGGCCGGCAGCCTGTTCGATGCCGTGCCGACGGCGGACCTGCGCGCCTTCGTCGGCCGTGTGCGCGCTTCGGGCCGGCTCGTCGGCCTGGCGGGCGCGCTGCGCATGGCGCACGTTCCCTTGCTGCAATCCCTGGCGCCCGACTTCGCGGGCTTTCGCAGTGCTGTTTGTGTTGCCGATCGCAAGACGGCGCTGTGCCCGGAGCGGCTTGTGGCCTTGGCCGCATCGTTGCACGGCGAGGCTGTGGAGATCGCGCTCGCCTGAGTGCCCGGCGTGTGGCCGTATCCGGCCAGCAGCTTCAGCGCGGAACGAAGGTGGCTTCGCCCAGCAGCAGCGCCCGCATGGTCTCCAGCTGGTTCTTGTGAAGCAGCGTGATCGGAAAGGCCGCATCGCCGGAGCGGTCGGCAAACTGCTGGTCCACCACACCCGCATCGCCAAGCTCGCCCAGCGTCATCTGCGGATCGATGGCGCAAGACTTGACCAGCACCAGTTGCTCGGCATTGAGATGCTTTGCCAGGTCGAGCGCAATCGTGTCCGAGGTGGCCTCCCAGCCGGTGCGCGAATCAGGCTTGTCGCGCCGCAGTTCAAGCGGCAGCCACAGCGCGGTTTTTCCGCGCCGCAGCAGGTCGGGAATCTCGGTCTTGCGTGTTGCGAGCTGCAGCGCCGGGTTGAGCGCATGCAGCTGATACGCCGTCTGCGCCATGGCCAGCACCGCCATGTTGTGGGCGGCCAGGTCGTTGAACTGCCAATGCGCCTGCACGCGCCGCACTTCGTCCGCAAAGGTGCCGCCGCCGCAGACCACCGTCACGCGGCCGCCGCCGATCTGCGTGAGCAGATCGAGCCACTGCGGCAGCACCGGGTCCGAGCAAAGGCTGCCGCCGATCTTGACGACCCACATCAGTCGTGCTCCCTTTCGAAAAGCGCCGCCGCGGCGACGCTGGGTGCGCACACCTGCGCCCAGGCGGTCGTGCCTGGGGTTGCATGGCGGGCCACGTTGGCGACGTCGCCGCCATAAGAAGCAAAGCGGTGCGGGGCGGACGCGGCTGTTGCCACCGCCGCTGCAAGATCCGGTACCAGGAACGCACCGCAGCCCGCGCTCACGATCACGGCTTCGCGCGAAAGCGCATGCACCGCCAGCACACGGCGCAGTTGCGAACCGATGGCCTCGACCTGCGCCGCGCGCCAGGCACGCGCAAGCTCCAGCCATTCTTCCGCGGAGGCATCGCGCTCGTCCAGGCCCACCATGCGCGCAAGCCGCTGGCGCGTCGCGGCCAGGCTCTTGGCCGCGTTGTCGGCGCTCGGGTACAGGTCGTGCGCCGGGTCGAGCTCGCCGCACAGCCGGTAGACGTCGGCCGTGGTGGCGAAGAACTCGTTCATCACGTGGCTTGCCCGGCCGCGCCATTCGATGCGCTGCGTGAGCGCACACACGGGCGTGCGCACCACGCCGTGGTAGGCAAGCTCTCCGCTCACCAGGCGTTCGGCGTCGGTGCGGCTGGTGGCCAGCACGCGCTCGTTGCCGAAGGCGATCAGGTCGGTAGTGGTGCTGCCGATGTCGACCAGCACGCCTTGCGGAAACACCAGCGCGGCATGCCGCGCGGTGGCGAGCCAGTTGGCCGATGCAATGTGCTCCCAATGCCGCGTGACCTGTGCGGGGGCGCACCAGCCAGCGTCTCCGGCAAAGAAATGCAACGCGCCCGGCCGGGAGGGAAGCGCGGCCGCCAGCGCGGCCGCAATGCCCCGCACGCCGGCTTCGCGGTCGGGGAACAGGTCGACCATTTCGCCCGTCATGGTCACGGCGTGGCGTGCCGTATCGAAAACCGGCCAACGCGTTCGCGCAGCCTGCAGCGCGCGCGCCAGATGATCGAGGCCTTGCCAGAGCGGGCAACCCCATTGCGCCACGTCGACCACCTCGCCGCCTTGCAGCAGGCAGGCCTTCACATGCGCGCCGCCGATGTCCCACCCGATGGTGATGCGTTCAGGCGTCGGCACGTGCAAGTTCCCGTTCGGCGAGTTCGCCGCGCCCGCGGTCCGCCAGCAGTTCGGCTGCAAGATTGCGGCCCAGCGCGGCCGAGAGGCCGACATAGGCACAGGTGACGCGCGGGTTCACCTCGATCACCACCGGCCCGTGCCGCGGATGCCACACCAGGTCGATACCCGCGAACCCGCGCAGCCCCGGGATGGCGCGGGCCACCTGCATGGCCAGTTCGGCCAGCGGCTGACGGCGCGGGTCGCCCCGGTCCACCGCATCGACGCTCACACCGTCGAACGACAGGCTTCCCTGCGAGTCGATCGAAATGCACTGGCGGTTGATGCTCAGCATTTCGGCATTCTGCTCCGTGCACAGCAGCGAGAGGCTCAGGGCTTCGCCTTCGATCCATGGCTCCAGCGTCAAGGTGGCGCCGGCCCGCGTGCGCCGGTCCTGGTCTTCGAGCGCGTTTGCGTGGCGCGTGTGCACATGGGTGGCCACGCCGCCGGCGCCGTCGTCGGGCTTGACAACCCAGCGTTCTATCTCGGGCGCATCGGCAAAGGCCAGGGGCGTTGGCACGCCATGGGCCGCCAGGTGCGCGAGCGTGGCCTTCTTGCCCGCCGTCAGCTCGATGGCACCGGCGCTGCAGCCGAGCCAGCGCGCGTTGCCAACCGTGCGTTGGAACCTGGCCAGCAGCCCGTCCGTCTCGGGCGCGACCAGCCACACCACATCGTGCAGCACGCTCTGGCGCGCCACGAAGTCGAAAGCCGATTCGTTGGCAAGCGGCCGCAGCGGCGCCGCGCCGGCGGGCAGGGTGTTCCCCGGTTCGCAGACCGCGGCCGAGACCGAACAATCGGCGACGCGCATCAAGTCGGCCACCATGGCGTCTCGCATCGAGAGGCCCAGCGGCAGCAGCTCATCGGCGGCCGCATCGTCGCTGTAGTCGCTCCAGCCGCCACCGCTGAGATACTCATAGACAAACACGCGTGTCGTCATTTCATCATCCACTTTCCGGGTACGTTCCCCATCACTTCCCAATGACTTCCGAACTGAACCTGATTCCCGTCGTCGACTTGCTGCAGGGCCAGGTGGTGAGGGCGGTGCGCGGCGATCGCAAGTCGTACCGGCCGATCGTTTCGGCGCTGTGCGCCAGCAGTGATCCGGTGACGGTGGCGCGCATCCTGTGCGAGCACTGCGCGGCGCGGCAGCTGTACGTGGCCGACCTCGATGCGCTGCAAGGCGGCGCGGCGCAGATCGCCGTGCTGACCGATGTGCTCGAGGCATTGCCCCATATCGAACTCTGGCTCGACGTGGGCCTGGCGGACGCCGCGGCTGGCGAGGCAGTGCGCAAGCAGCTGGCGCCTTTCGCGTCCCGCATCGTGCTCGTCTTCGGCAGCGAATCGCTGCGCTCGCGCGAAGCCCTTGAGCGCTGTTTCGAAAACGCGAACGGCGATGCTGAAGCGGGCGTGCCCGGCGCCGCGCTCTCGCTCGACCGCCGCGACGGCCGGCGGCTCGACCAGGCCGGCTGCTGGGACGCGGTGGACCTGTGGCCGCGGCGGCTGATCGTGATGACGCTCGAGCGTGTCGGCTCCGGCGCCGGGCCCGACCTGGAAACCTTGCAAGAGGTGCGGCGGCTGGCGCCGGGGGCCATGGTCATCGGCGCCGGTGGAATCCGCAGCCCCCAGGACCTGGCGCTTGCCAGTGCCGCCGGTGCCGACGCCTGGCTGGTCGCCAGCGCATTGCACGACCTTCAGTTGCCGCGGGTGCACCGCTGATCCGGCGGGTCCGGCGCAACGAGGGTGGGTGAGGCATGCCATCAACCCGCCGCACACACGAACCGTGCCATCCCAGCGGGGGCTTGCAAGTACTGCCGATGGCCTCTGCCGGCACGCATTGACCGCCAAAATCGCAACACTGTGTCTCAAACGCGTGTGTCATGAAGGCCTTCCTGTAGCTGTCCGGCCAAGACGCCGCTAGGCAGGCCCCGCCCGGGCGGTGAATGGCACATGGCTTGCGTGGTCGCCAGCCCATGAGCGAACTCGATCCCGCCGCCGCGCAGCCCGGCCACCTTCCGTGGACCTGCCCGTTCTGCCCCCTGTTGTGCGATACCTTCGGCGTCGATGTCGGCCCGCCCGGCACGCCGCTGAAGCTTGTCGGCAGCGACTGCCCGCGGGCCAGCGCTGCGCTGGCCGAGTTCAACGGTGCCCCCGTCGCGTCGCAGCCACAGGTCGATGGCAGCGACTGCGACTTCGACACGGCCATTGCTGCCGCTGCCTCCGTGCTCGCAGCCAGCCATCAGCCCCTGTTCGGCGGCCTTGGGACCGATGTGGCGGGTGCCCGCGCGCTGTACGCGCTGGCCTGCGAAACCGGCGCCATCTGCGATGCCGCGCAGGGCCAGGCCATGATGCACGGCCTGCGTGCGCTGCAAGACCGCGGCGGCTTCACCACCACGCTGGCGGAAGCAAGAACGCGCGCCGAGCTGATCGTCTGCATGACGGGCGACCCCACGGCGCGATATCCGGAGTTCTTCCGCCGATGCGGCATAGGCGAGCGCGACGACGTGCAGACCGAAATGCTGCCCATGGCAGGCGACATGTTCGATACCGTGGGCTTGCTCGCGGCTTTGGTGGCGGGCCGCATCTGGCCAGACGACGCGCGCGTACCGGCCGAGCTGGTTGCCCTGTCCGTGCGGTTGCGGGCGGCGCGCTATTCGGTGCTGGTGTACGAGCCGGGCCGCCTGCCGGCACAGGGCGCGTTGATTGTCGAAGCCATCCAGCGCATCGTCGCCACGCTCAACCGGAGCACGCGCGCTGCGTCGCTTTCGCTGGGCGGTGGCGACGGTGCCGCCACAGTCAACCAGGTGTTCACCTGGCTTTCGGGCCTGCCGCTGCGCTCGCGTGCCGGGCCGCTCGGCCTGGAGCATGAGCCGTTGTGCTTCGATGCCGGCCGCCTGCTGGCCGACGACGCAGTCGACGCGCTGCTGTGGGTGTCGAGCTACGGCCCCGAGCCCGCACCGCCCCAGGCCGACATGCCGCGCATCGTGCTCGGGCACCCGGGCATGCGGCCGCAGGGTGGGGGGGCGAGTGCGCGCAAGCAGGTGTTCATTCCCGTCTCGACACCCGGCATCGGTTGTAGCGGCCATCTGTTTCGCACCGATGGCTCGGTGCTTTTGCCCCTGCGGCCGTTGTACGAAGACGGACTGCCCAGCGTGGACGATGTCGTCAGGCGCCTGACGCAAGCCGTGAAAGCGCTGAAGCGGGAGCGGGCGCAATGACGACGCTGCGCCTGCGCGGTGGCCGCGTGATCGACCCGACGAACGGCCGCGACGAGGTGTGCGACCTGTACGTGCGCGACGGCCGCATGGTCGATCTGGCGCCGCACGAGGCCGCCACCGAAGAGATCGACATCGGCGGCTGCATCGTCATGGCCGGCGGCATCGACATGCACACCCACATCGGCGGCGGCAAGGTCAACCTTGCGCGCATGCTGCTGCCCGAAGACCATCACGCCAATGCCAACCCCCTGGCGCTGCCGGACAACCTGCTCGAGCTTGCATCGTGCGGCGGCTGCGCGCCCGGCACCCTGGCCACGGGCTACCGCTATGTGGAGATGGGCTACACGGCGGCCTTCGAGCCGGCCATGATGGCTTGCAACGCACGCCACACGCACATGGAAATGGGCGACACGCCCATCCTCGACCATGGCGCATACGTGATGCTCGGAAACGACGAGCTCTTCTTGCGCATGCTGGCCGAGGGCTGGGACTTCGAGCGCATTCGCGACTACGCGGGCTGGACCATTAACGCCAGCAAGGCGATGGGCGTGAAGGTGGTGAACCCGGGCGGCATCTCGGCCTTCAAGTTCAACCAGCGCAAGCTCGATGTCGACGAGAACCATGTGCACTGGCAGGTCACGCCCAGGCAGGTGGTGCACACGCTGGCGCGCGCGCTGCGCGAGCTTGGCGTGCCGCATCCGCTGCACATTCACGGCAGCAACCTGGGGGTGGCGGGCAACATCCAGTCCACGCTCGACACCATTGCCGCGCTGGACGGCTTGCCCGGGCACCTCACGCACATCCAGTTCCATGCCTACGGTACAGAGGGGCCGAAGAAGTTTTCTTCCGCCGCGCTGCAGCTTTCTGAAGCGGTGAACGCCAACAAGAACGTGAGCATCGACGTCGGCCAGATCATGTTCGGCCAGACCGTCACAGCTTCGGGCGACACCATGCGCCAGCATGCGCAATCGGGCCTGGCCGATCCGCGCAAATGGATCGGCGCCGATATCGAATGCGAAGCCGGCTGCGGCGTGGTGCCGTTCCGCTACCGCGAGCAGAGCTATGTGAACGCGCTGCAGTGGGTCATCGGGCTAGAAATTTTCTTGCTCGTCGACGATCCGTGGCGAGTGGTGCTGACCACCGACCATCCCAACGGCGGGCCGTTTACCAGCTACCCGCATCTGATCCGCCTGCTGATGGACCGCAGCTTTCGCGAGGAGCAACTGGCCAAGCTGCACCCCGAGGTGGCGGCGCAGGCCGCGCTGCGCTCGATCACGCGCGAGCTGTCGCTCTACGAGATTGCCATCATGACGCGCGCCGGCCCCGCGCGCCTGCTCGGCCTGCGCGACCGTGGCCACCTTGGCGTGGGCGCCGCGGCGGATATCGCGGTGTATCGCGAAAACGAGAACCGCGAGGCCATGTTCGCCACGCCCGAATACGTGTTCAAGGACGGCGTGCTGGTCTCGCGCGCCGGGCGAGTGACGGCGGTGCCCACGGGCGGAACGCACTTTGTGGCGCCGGAGTACGACCGCGGCATCGAGCAGCGGCTGCGCCGGCACCTGGCCGCGCATGGCTCGGTCAACTTCGACCACATTGCCATCGGCCACGATGAGCTTTGCCGCTGCTGCAACGGCGGGCGGCTGCTGCCGGCGGAGTGCTTCCAGGAGGCCTCGTCATGAAGAAGGCGTTCGCGGCATGACGGGCCCTTCATCCGTTCAGCGCAACGGCGTCGTCATCGACCAGACCTTCGCCGAGGCCTTTCCGATGAAGGCGACCCGCATCGTCATCACGGCGCACACGCTCGAGTGGGCGCGCCATGCGGCGGTATCGGCCACGGGCTTTGCAACCTCGGTGATCGCGTGCGGCTGCGAGGCGGGTATCGAGCGCGAGCTGGGCCCGCACGAAACACCCGACGGCCGGCCGGGCGTGAACGTGCTGATCTTTTCGATGTCGGGCAAGGAGCTGGGCAAGCAGTTGGAGCGCCGTGTCGGCCAATGCGTGTTGACCTGCCCGACCACGGCGGTGTTTGCCGGCCTGCCGCGCACGGCCGGCGGCGACGTTGCGGCGCTTGGCAAGAACTTGCGCTTCTTCGGCGATGGCTGGCAGATCTCGAAGGTGATCGACGGCGTGCGCTACTGGCGCGTGCCGGTGATGGACGGCGAATTCGTGGCGCAGGAAGACACGCCCGTGGTCAAGGCCGTGGGCGGCGGCAACCTGCTGCTGCTCGCGCGCGACACCGACGGCGCGCTGGCGGCCGCCGAGGCCGCCGTGGCCGCGATGAAGCGGCTGCCCAATGTGGTCATGCCGTTTCCGGGTGGCGTGGTGCGGTCGGGCTCGAAGGTGGGGAGCCGCTACGCAAACCTGAACGCATCGACCAATGGTGCGTTCTGTCCGAGCCTCGTCGGGCTGGTGCCTCACAGCGAGCTGGCAAGCAATGGCGGTACGCACGCAGCGCAGATCGGTTGCGTGATGGAGATCGTGATCGACGGCCTGACCGAAGCCGATGTGGCTGCCGCCATGTGCGTGGGCATGGAAGCGGCAATTGGCATTGGCCCGGCCGGCGGGCTGGTGCGTATTTCGGCGGGCAACTACGGCGGCAAGCTCGGCCCGTTTCACTTTCATCTGCACAAGCTGCTCGGCGCGGGAGATGCGCCATGAGCGGATGGAACCTCAGGCTGCGGCAAGTGCCCGCATTGCGCGTCGATCTGCGCGGCATCACGCCGTCAGCGCTGGCCGGACTTTCGGCGGCGCAAGTCGAACAGCTGCCCGTGGGCCATGGCAACGAGATGCTTGCGCTGGCCGAATTGTTCAGCATTGCGCCAGACAAGGAAGAGGGCGTGCTTCGCTTCGAAGGCAACCTCGAGCGCGTCGACCGCATCGGCTGGCAGATGGACACCGGCCGCATCCGCATCGAAGGCCATGCCGGCCACTATGCGGGCGGCTGCATGCGCGGCGGCGAGCTGCGCATCGAAGGCCGCGCCGGCCTGTTGGCCGCCTGCGAAATGGCCGGCGGCACCATCGACGTAAAGGGCGACGTCGGCGACTTTGCCGCCAGCACCTTGCCCGGCAGCATGGACGGCATGCGCGGCGGCACCTTCGTCGTTCATGGCAACGCGGGCGAGCGTTTTGGCGACCGCATGCGCCGCGGCACCGCGCTGGTCCATGGCGGGGCGGGCGCCTTCCTGGGCTCACGCATGGTGGCCGGCACGATTGCCGTGGGCGGCAGTGTTGGCGCGCATGCCGGCTATGGCATGCGCCGCGGCAGCATTGTTTTCGCGGAGGCGCGGGCAGCCTTGCCCGAAGGCACCCGGTCGGCGCCGACCTTCGTGCCGAACCGCGCCGCGACGCCGGTCTTCTGGTCGCTGCTGGCGCGCGATCTTGCACGCCATGGCGGGCTTTTCAGCGACTTGCCGATGCGCCGCATCGAACGCCACCTGGGCGACCTTTCCGCCGACGGCAAGGGCGAACTCATCGTGTGCCTGTGACCCGCTTCCCCACGTTTCTTCAAAAACCCTCCTGCCAAATCTTCCTTTGATATGACGCATCCTTATATTTTTCACGCCGGCGAAGCCACCGTTCTTGCGAGGGAAGGGCAGTTCACCGACGCCATGCCCGAAATCCTGATCGGCGCGACCGACGGCCCGGTGGGCCATGCCTTCGCGGGCATGATGGCCCAGAGCAAGGGCCACACCGCCATGTTCGCGATTCGTGCCTGCAACCAGCTCGTGCGGCCCGCGACCATCATGGTGCCCAAGGTCACGCTGAAGGATTCGGCCAACATCGACCTGTTTGGCGGGGTGGTGCAAAGCGCAACGGCCGACGCGGTGGTCGACTGCCTGATCGATGGCATCATTCCCAGGAACCTGGCCAACACGCTGTGCATCATCAGCCTGGTGTGGATCGATCCGCGCTGCGCCAAGGACGAGAATCTCGACAAGAAAGACATGTACCGCACCAACTACGAAGCCACCAAGCTCGCCATCCGCCGCGCGCTGAGCAACGAGCCGTCGGTGGACGAGCTGATTGCCAACCGCCACCGCATCAAACACGACATGGACGACTGGAGCTGACCTTGCCCGCCTTCGCGCTTCTCGACGACTGCGGCTCCACGGCCGAGCGGCCCACCAGCCGGCTGCACACCGGGTTCGTCCGCGAACACCGGTGCACCGACGCGGCCCGGCTCGACGAGGTGTGGGCGCAGGTCGATGCCGACTTGCGCGAAGGCTTGCACGCGGTACTGCTGGCCGACTACGAATGGGGCGCCAAACTGCTTCACGCGGGGCAGGCGCGGCTTTCTCCGGCCGACGCTTCGGCATTGCGCGTGCTCATGTTCCGCGAATGCGCCCGGCTCTCGGCCGGCGAGGCGGGTGCCTGGCTGGCAAAGCTCGAACAGCACGAGGCTGGTGAACCGCATGCAGCTGGCCAGCCGCAGCCCGCCGGCGTGATGGACCTGCACCCCAGCATCGACGAAGCCGCCTTCACCGAGGCCATCGCTCGCATTCACGAGGCCATTGCCGCGGGCGAGACCTACCAAGTCAACTTCACCTACCGGCTGCATGGCCGAAGCTACGGCTCGCCCGTGGCCCTCTACCGGCGGCTGCGCGAGCGGCAGCCCGTGGCCTATGGCGCGCTGATCGCCTTGCCTGAGGGCACCGGCAAGGCCGGCGAGGGCGATGCGACCCACGTGCTCTCTTGCTCGCCGGAGCTATTTTTGCGCCACGACGCGGGCGTGCTTACCGCGCGCCCCATGAAAGGCACCGCCGCGCGCGCCGACGCACCCGAGGGCGACAGCGAAATGGCACGCCTGCTCTCGGTTGACACCAAGAACCGCGCCGAGAACGTGATGATCGTCGACCTGCTGCGCAACGACATCGGCCGCGTGGCGCAGGTCGGTTCGGTCAAGGTGCCGACGCTCTTTGCCGTTGAACCCTACGCCACGGTGTTCCAGATGACCTCGACGGTGCAGGCAAGGCTGCGCGCGAACGTCGGCATGCCCGAGCTGCTGCGCGCGGTGTTTCCCTGCGGCTCCATCACCGGCGCGCCCAAGCACCGCACCATGGAGTGGATTGCGGAACTCGAGAGCACGCCACGCGGCCTTTACTGCGGCGCCATCGGCTGGATCGATGCGCCGGGGCAGGGCGCGTCGATCGGCGACTTCTGCCTCTCGGTGGCCATTCGCACACTCACGCTCGGCGACGAGGCCGAAGGCTTGCGTCCGCTGCGCCTGGGTGTCGGGGCGGGCATCGTGCAAGACAGCGTCGCGGCGGACGAGTTCGAAGAGTGCTTGCTCAAGGCGCGCTTTCTCACTGCGCTCGACCCCGGCTTCGAGCTTTTCGAAACCATGCTGGTTACACCGGGCGACGGCATCCGCTACCTCGACCGGCACCTGGGCCGGCTAGCGGGCAGCGCACGCGCGTTGGGCTTCAGGTTCAGCCGCGATGCCGCAATGGAAGCGCTGCGCGATGCGCTTCCCGCGCTTTCGCCCAGCCAGCCTTCACGCCTGCGCCTGGCGCTCGCGCACGACGGGCGCATCGGCATCACGCACTCGCCGTTGCCGCCTCTGCCTCCCGGCGCGGTAAAGCTCATCGTGGCCGACCAGCGCCTGCCCAATGCCAGCCCGTTGGGCGCGTTCAAGACGACCGTGCGCCAGCACTACGACGCCGGCGTGCGCGCCGCCGAACGCGCCGGCGCCTTCGACAGCCTGTTCTTCACCGAAGACGGCCGGCTCGTCGAAGGTGGGCGCAGCACGCTCTTCGCGCGCATCGACGGACGCTGGTGGACGCCGCCCGTCTCCGACGGCGCGCTGCCCGGCGTGATGCGCGGCGTGCTCATCGAAGATTCCATCTGGGAGGCCGCGGAACGCAGCCTGTATTTGCAAGACCTGCAAACGGCGCAGAAGCTCGTGGTGTGCAACGCTTTGCGCGGCGTGCTGCCTGCGCAGCTGCTCATGCAAGCGCAGCTCCAGCCGCACGAGGCGTCGGCCGCCTGACGCAGCAGCGGCTGGCGGCCGGTTTGCATGCAATGAAACTGGCACTCTTCGACCTCGACCACACGCTCATTCCGTTCGACAGCGGCATGGCGTGGACGCGCCTCCTTGTGGCGCGCGGCGTGCTGCCGGCGGATGCCGAAACGGTCTACCTCGGCTATTGCCAGCAGTATGTGGACGGCACGCTCGACATCCGCGAGCTGCACCGCGTGAGCGTTGCGCCGCTGGCAAGCTTCGGCATGGCGACGCTGCGAAAATGGGCGGCCGAGTTCGAAGCCGAGATAGAACCGCGGGTGCCCGGCCAGATGCGTGCGCTGGTGCGAAAGCACCAGGACGCCGGCCACCTCTGCGCCATCGTCACCGCCACCACCCGCTTCATCGCCGAACCCTTCGGCCGTGTGTTCGGCGTTGCCGACGTGCTGGCCACGCGCTCACTCGTGATCGACGACACGCTCGACGGCGGCATCGATGGCGACCCGTGCTTCGGTGTTCACAAGCTTGCGCATGTGAACGAATGGCTTGCGCTGCGCGGCACGCGGCTCGATGCGCTGGAGCAGTCGTGGTTCTATTCCGATTCGACGAGCGATCTGCCGTTGCTGGAGGCGGTGTCTGATCCGGTGGTGGTTGCGCCGGACCAGCGGTTGCGTGCCCATGCGCTGAAAGCCGGCTGGCCGGTTCTCGATCGCAATTGAGCCGACGCTAAACCTGAATCAACCCCCACCGCAGCGCCACCCAAGTCAACTCCGCCTGGTTGGTCGCCCCCAGCTTCTGCTTCACGCGGTACAGGTGCGAACCCACCGTGCTGAGCGAAAGGTTCAGCGTGCTCGCAATCTGCGCCACCGTCATGCCGCGCGCAAGCTGGATGAAGACCGAGAACTCGCGCTCGCTGAGCAGGTCGGCGGGGTTGGCCTCACCCTCTATCTGCGCCGTGGCCAGCGCTTGCGCGGTGTTCGCGTCGATGTAGCGCTCGCCGCGCGCCACCGCCTTGACGGCGGCAATCAGCGCTTCGGGCGCGCTGCGCTTGGCCAGGTAGCCCAGCGCACCCGCGCGCAGCACGCGGCGCGGATGAATCGTGTCCTCGTGCGCCGAGAGCGCGAGCACGCGCGCCTTCGGGTCGTGGGCCAACAGGCGCCGCAAGGCTTCGAGGCCGCCCATGCCGGGCATCGAAAGGTCCATCACCACCAGGTCGGGCCGCACCTGCGGGTAGTCCTGGCAGGCCTGTTCGCCGGTGTCGGCTTCGGCCGCCACTTCGATCTGCGCGTCGGCCAGCAGCATGCGAAAGCCCATGCGCACCAGCGCATGGTCGTCCACCAGCATCACTCGAATCGGCTGAGCCGCCTGAACTGCCTGGGTCATGTGTTCGTGTTCTCCGCTTCGCCTGCCCGCATGGGCAGCCGCACCGTCAGTCGGGCGCCGCTGGGCTCGGCGGGTTCAAGGCGCAATTCGCCGCCCAGGCTGTCGATGCGCTCTGCGAGCCATCGCAGGCCATAGTGCCCTGTGCTGGTTTCCCTTGCAGCCTCAGGGCCGGGCAGGCCGCGACCGTCGTCGGTGAGCGTGAGCTTGACCGATTGCTCTTCGCCCTGCAAGGCCAGCACGATGCGGTGCGCCTCGCCGTGGCGCAGGGCGTTGGTAATGCCTTCCTGCGCGGCGCGGTACAGCACCAGCGCGGTGTCGGTGTCGAGCCGCAGGCGGTCGAGCTCCAGCTCCTGATGCCATTCGACCTGCACGTCGCCATGGCTGTTGCGCGTGCGCTCCACCAAGTCTTCGAGTGCCGCCACCAGGCCGAACTTGTCGAGCACCAGCGGCGTCAGGCGGGGAATCATGCCGTGCATGGCGGTGTAGAGCCGGCCCGATTCTTCGGCGATCAGGCGTGCGGCCTGCTCGGCCTGCGGATCGAGCGCCTGCACGCGTTGCGCAATCGAAAGCGCCATGCTGCGCATTGCGGTGACCGATTGCCCCAGTTCGTCGTGCAGCTCACGCGCGATGAGGCGGCGCTCCTGTTCGATCTTCTGGTCGACCCAGCGGCCGAGCTCGCGGCTTTCCGAAAGGCGGCCTTCGGCCCGCACGGCCCGCCGCTCGGTTTCGATGTGCTGCTGCAGCATGCCGACCATGCGGTTGAACGCAGCGCCGATGGCCGCGGCTTCGGTGCCGGGCAGGGCGCGCAGCGCGACATCGAAGCGCCCGCTTTCGAGCTGGTTGAGGGCATGGACGATGTCGGCGAATGGCCGGGTTGCACGCCCCACGAGCCAGAACACGCCCGCATTGACGACCGCCAGCAGGCCCAGCGCGCTGAGCATCAAAAGAACGAAGTCGTCCCATGCGTCGAGCACCGCGCGCGATGCGTTCGAAAGCACCATCAACCGCCCGCCCGGAAAGGCGATGGAGAGTTGCGACGGCGGTGGCGAGACCAGGCCGGCAAACCAATCCGGCGCATCGCGCCCGGCCTTGTAGACCGAGGTCGGCGAGCTGTACAGCACGCGGTCGTCGTTGTCGAGCAGCGTGATGTCGTTGGAGCGCACGCGCCCCACACCTTGCAGAAACGACAGCATGGCCGGCGTGCCCTGCGCCGCGTAGAGCCAGGCGGTGCGGTTGAGCAACTGCGCGGCCACGCGATTGGCAGCCACGACTTCTTCATGCACCGACTCGCGCATGGCGCGCACCTGCAGCGCGAGCATGGCCGCAACGAACAGCAGCGTAAGCAGGCTGACGATCAGGTTGATTTTCAGGCGCAGCGTCATGGCACGGGGCTGTCGCCGAAGTGGCCATGCAGCGCATAGCTGTCGAGCGCGGCGACCATGGCCGAAGCCATCGCCGGATGTGAAGGGTCGTGGCCCGCGCCGTCGACCCAACGCAGCTGGCTGTGCGCGATGCGCTCGTGCACCGCCTGTGCGCCTTCGGGGCGGCAGATGCGGTCGTCGCGCGAATGGAGCAACAGGGTAGGCACCTGGGGGAGCGCGTCAAGCCGTTCGAGAAGGGGAGGCGAATCGAGCCAGCAGCGATGCAGCAAGTAATGGCTCTGCACGCGGTAGCGGTCGACCAGCGCGTCGAGTGTCTGGCGGTCGGGTTGCACATTGGTATTCGAAACGGGTTCGCCGCCGGCCAACGTTCTCTCCCATTGCCACCAGGCAAGGGCAAGCCGACGGGGCAGGTCCGTATCGCTGTCGGCGGGCGGCTCTTGAAGGCCGGCAGCCAGATAGCCCAGCATGTCGTGGTGCTCATCCGTCGGCACCGCGGATGCAAACCGCGCCCATGCGCCAGGCGCACGGCGCGCGGTGTCCTGGAAGAAATCCTCGATGTATTCGGCGCTCGGCAAGAACACCGCGCGCAGCAGCAAAGCCGCGACTGCCTGCGGCTCGAATGCTGCATGCGCGAGCGCCAGCGTGGCGCCCCACGAACCACCGACAACCAGCCAGCGCGGCACTTCGAGCTGCTCGCGCACAAGGCGCAAATCCTCAAGCAGATCGTCTGTGCGGTTGTCCGCCGTCACACCGCGTGGTCGGCTCCGGCCCGCGCCACGCTGATCGATGCTGATCACCCGATACCGCGCGGGGTCGAAGAAGCGGCGCAGCAGCGGCGAAGTGCCCGAGCCGGGCCCGCCATGCAGCACCACGGCGCAGATACCGGCCGGATCACCACTTTCTTCTACATGCAGCACGTGGCCGTGCGGCACCTGCATTGCGTGGGTGCGCCAAGGCTGGGTTTCTGGGTACAGGCCGGTAGAAAGCACGAGGGCCATGGTACGCGGTGACTTCGTGGCCGCTATTCATGAAAATCATGAAGTCCCATTCATGATTTCACGGCTAGGTTGCGGCGGTGCATCGGTTCAATATGCGTTCTGGAGCGCTCGAAGTTCCCGCAGCTGCCATGTGGCGCTGTGCCATCTTGCAGGAGACACAATATGAAATGGGAAACCCCGACGGCAACTGATCTTCGCTTCGGCTTCGAGATCACGATGTACGTCAGCGCACGCTGATTGCGCGCCTCTTCACAACCCGCCCCGGCTCGCCCGGGGCGGGTTGTTTCGAACTCCCTTTCTTCCTCATTCGATGCGCATCACCGTTCTGGGCTCGGCCGCCGGCGGCGGCTTTCCGCAATGGAACTGCAACTGCCCCAACTGCGCCGGTGTGCGCGCGGGCACGGTACGCGCCAAGCCGCGCACGCAGTCGTCGATTTTCGTGCGGCCCGACCATGGCGAAGACGGCGTGCTGTTCAACGCGTCGCCCGACATCCTCGAGCAGATCCGCAGCAGCCCGGTGCTGCAACCGGGGCGCGCGCTGCGCGACACCGCCATTGCCGGCGTGGTGCTGATCGACGGGCAGGTCGACCATGCCACGGGCCTTTTCATGCTGCGCGAGCGCGGCACGCCGCTGCCGCTGTGGTGCACCGACCCGGTCGCCGAAGACCTGAGTCAGGGTAATCCCGTGCTGCGCGTGCTGTCGCACTATTGCGGCGTGGCGCGTCACCCGATTGCGCTCGACGGCAATGCCTTCGAGGTCCCGGGCGTGCCCGACCTGAGCTTTCGCGCCATGCCGCTCACCGGCAAGGCCGCGCCGTATTCGCCGCACCGCGAACAGCAGGTGCCGGGCGACAACATCGGCGTGACCCTGTTCGACCGCAGGAGCGGCAAGAGCCTGTTCTATGCGCCGGGCCTGGGCGCGATCACGCCGCCCGTGTTCGACGCCATGGCAACGGCCGACGCGGTCATGGTCGACGGCACCTTCTGGACCGACGACGAAATGGTGCGCCTGGGCGTGAGCGGCAAGCGCGCACGCGAGATCGGCCACCTGCCGCAGTCCGGCGAGGGCGGAATGATCGAATGGCTGACGCGGCTGCCCGCGGCCACGCGGCGCATGCTCATTCACATCAACAACACCAACCCCATCCTCGACGAAGACTCCGACGAGCACGCACTGCTGCGGCGCGCGGGCATCGAGCCCTGCGAGGACGGGATGACGATTCAACTCTGAAGCCAAGCGCCGAGCCCACCACCATGCACGCCGACAGAATCCAGGATCCGTTTCGACCGGCCGCGGGCGGCGAAAAGAACGCGCCGGCATGGACGCGCGAAGAATTCGAAGCCAAGCTGCGCGAACGCGGCCGCAGCTATCACATCCACCATCCGTTCAACGTCATGCTCAACAGCGGCCGCGCCTCGCCCGAGCAGATCCGGGGCTGGGTGGCCAACCGCTTCTACTACCAGATCGCGATTCCCATCAAGGACGGCGCGGTGATCTCGAACTGCCCCGATCCCGCGGTGCGGCGCGGTTGGGTGCAGCGCATCCTCGACCACGACGGCTTCGAGCTCGGCGGCATCAAGGACGAAGGCGGCATCGAGGCCTGGCTGCGCCTGGCCGAAGCCGTGGGCCTGTCGCGCGAAGAGGTGACCGACCTGCGCCATGTGGTGCCGGCCATGCGCTTTGCAGTCGATGCCTACGTGAACTTTGCGCGCCGCGCGCCCTGGCAAGAGGCGGTGTGTTCGTCGCTCACCGAGCTTTTCGCACCCGAAATCCACAAGCAGCGCCTGGCCACCTGGCCGGAGCACTACAGCTGGATCGAGCCGGGCGGCCTGAGCTACTTTCGCAACCGCGTGAGCCAGGCACGGCGCGACGTGGAGCAGGGCCTGGCCATCACGCTCGACCACTTCGACACCCGGGCGCTGCAAGAGCGCGCACTGGACGTGCTGCAGTTCAAGCTCGACATTCTCTGGGCCATGAACGATGCGATGGCCACGCGCTACGGGATCAGCAGCACATGACAGCAACCAAAGCCATGCTCACCGCCGAAAGCAAACCCCGTGTCGGCCCCGGCTTTCGCCTGCAATGGGAGCCGGCGCAAGACTGCCACGTGCTGCTGTACCCCGAGGGCATGGTGCGGCTGAACGGCAGCGCGGGCGAGATCATGAAGCGCTGCGATGGCGAGCGCAGCGTGGCACAGATCGTGGCCGACCTGGAACAAGCCTTCGACACCACCGGGCTCGAACCCGAGGTGCGCGGCTTCGTCGAAATGGCGGCGCAGCAGAACTGGCTGCGCTGGGACCCTGCATGACGCCCATGACGCCCATGATGAATGCCGCACCACGCCCCGGACCGCCGCTCTGGCTGCTGGCCGAGCTGACCTACCGTTGCCCACTGCATTGCGTCTTCTGCTTCAACCCGGTCGACTTTGCCAAACAGGAGGACGAGCTCAGCACCGACGACTGGCTGCGCGTGCTGCGCGAAGGCCGCGAGCTCGGCGCCGTGCAGTGCGGCCTTTCAGGCGGCGAGCCGTTGCTGCGCGACGACCTCGAAATCATCATTGCCGAGGCCGCGCGCCTGGGCTACTACACCAACCTGCTGACCTCGGGCGTGGGCCTTACGGCACAGCGCGCCGCCGCGCTCAAGGCCGCGGGCCTGGACCACGTGCAGCTGTCGTTCCAGGATTCGACGCGCGAGATGAACGACTTTCTCTCGCACACCAAGACCTTCGAGCTGAAGAACCGGGTGGCGAAGATCATCAAGGACCAGGGCTGGCCGATGGTGCTGAACGTGGTGATCCACCGCATGAACATCGACCACATCGACCGCATCATCGAAATGGCGCACGAGATGGGGGCCGAGTACCTGGAGCTTGCCAACACGCAGTACTACTCGTGGGCCTTTGTCAACCGCGACCAGTTGCTGCCCACGCACGAGCAGCTGCGGCATGCGGAGGAGGTGACCGACGCCTGGCGCAAGCGCCTGGGCGAGCGCATGCGCATCTTCTTCGTGGCGCCCGACTACCACGAGGGCAAGGCCAAGAAGTGCGTCAACGGCTGGGGCAGCATGTTTCTTACCGTGGCGCCGGATGGAACCGCGCTGCCTTGCCACACCGCCAAGATGCTGCCGGGACTCGAGTTTCCGAACGTGAAGGCGCAGGGCCTCCGCGACATCTGGTTCGACTCCGAAGGCTTCAACCGTTACCGCGGCACCGGCTGGATGAAAGAGCCTTGCGCCAGCTGCGACCAGCGCGAGCAGGACCTGGGGGGCTGCCGTTGCCAGGCCTACCTGCTCGCACAGGATGCGGCCGCCGCCGACCCGGTGTGCGCGAAGAGCCCGGACCACCACCGGGTGGTCGAGGCGGTGGAGCGTGCCGCCGCGCGCGACCCTGCGGCGCCGGTGGAGCATCCGCTGGTGTTTCGCGATCCGGCCAATTCACGCCGGCTTTCCGCAGCGCACGTCACGCCGGACGCGTGAGGCCGCGCGGCTGCAACCGTTCAGCCGCTTTCTTATTTCGCGCCTTCGGTCGCCGCTCGCGCACCCAGCCGAAATCCGGTGCGAACCGCCACGCGAGCAACAGCAGCGCGAGCAGGGCAGGAATCCAGCGCAGGTCCGCATCCGCAGGCAGGTATTGCGCATAGCGGCGGTCGAGCATCGCCGTTTTCAATGCATCGGGTGTCTGCAGGCGCCGGTAGTTCACACCCACCAGTTCGGCCAGCGATCGCAGGTGGTCTTGCCGCAGTTCGGAAAGATGCTCATGGTTCAGCGTGCCGCCGATGGCCGAGCCTTGCACTACCTCGTCCGCCCGCCAGTAGCCGGCGGGCTCGCCGGTGCTGCCGGTCTTGGGAATGGGCACCGGCACATCGCCGCCCACGCCGATCAGCCAGCCCTTCACATCGCCGGGCTTGATGTCCGTCATCGGTGGTGTTTCGTTGATGCGCAGCGGCGGTGACTCCTGTCCGTCGCTGATGAAGATGAAGCCCGTGTCCGGCCCCACGCTTCGGGCGCCGCGCACCGCCCAGGTCACGCCCTTGCTCACGTTGCTGGCGTTGGCCCAGCGCATGCGGCCGTCGATGCGCTCCAGCGAGGCCAGCAGCTCCTCATAGTGGCTGCAGACCTCGACCGGAGCGAGGATCACCAGCGAACGGTAGTCCGCGAAAACGCTCCATCCCACCTTGGAGCCGCAAGGCAACGCACCCAGCACATCGCGCATGGCGGCGCGCGCGAGCGTCAGGCGGCTGACGGCCGTGTGGTTCAGCTCGACGTCCTCGACGTTCATGCTCTGCGTGATGTCGAAGCTGACCTGCCAGTTGAACACCGGTTGCTGCAACTGCAGGCGCGGCGGCCAGACGGCCAGTGCGAGCAGGAGCAGGGCCAGCACCAGCGGCCAGTTGCCGGTGGTGCCGCCGATGCGCCGCCAGGCGGAGCGCCGTTGCGGCGGCATCGATGGCGTCACGGCAGGTCTCCGGCGACGAAGCCCGGAACCCGGACTCGACGCTGCTCGTGCGCCGGCTGCTGCTCGGCGGAAAAAGCTTCATGGTCTTCGGGCGCCAGCCGCAGCGCACGCTCCAGGTTGTAGCGCGCGTCCCAGTCCTGCGGCGCGGCGCGCAGTAGGTCGCGCAGCCGCTGCTTGCCCAGTTCGAACAGCGGCAGCGCGCCGGCCTCTTGCGCCATGCCCTGGCGCAGGTACATGTTGCCCAGGTTGAACAGCGCCTGCCGCGCCACCGGGTCGCGTTCTCCGCTCTGGATCAGCGCCGCATAGCCCTTGAGCGCGGCATCGTGCGCGCCGGCTTTCGAAAGGGCCAGGGCCTGCGCCAGCTGCAGTTCGCGCGGGGCCGAAAGCGGCGCCGGCGCTGCGTCCTTGCCTGCGGGCGTGGCTGCGATGCGTGTGATTTCGGTGTTCAGGCCGGCCGTGCGGTGCAGGCGCAGCCCGCGCTCGCAAGCTATGCCCACGCAGCACAGGCTCAGCACGCCAAACACCAGGTGAACCGTGCGCCGCTTCATGTGCTTTTTCGCCAGCTTTGCAGTTGCACCGAGCGGCACGCGAGCAGGCCCGCGCAGCACAGCATGGCCGCAAGATAGAAGGCCGCGCCGTGGTCGCGCCGCGGCACCCGCTCGTGAATGGTCAGCGGAAAATTCTGCTGCCGGTCGATCTCGGCCATGGCGGCCGCCATGGCATTCGAATCGTCCACCTGGTAGAGCCGGTAGGGCGTGGCCAGTGTCTTGAAGAACTTGTGCAGCGCCAATTCCTCGCCAAGGCCGTAGGCCGATACCGTCTCGGTGTTGAGGTTGGGCGAGTTCGGCCCGCTGCGCACGTAGATCCAGTAGAGCCCGATCTTCTCGCGCGCGAGGCCGGCATGAATGCGCTCGCGCGTTGCCTCGTCGAGCTGGGCGCCGCCGTCCGAAACGATCAGGATCACGCGACTGCCCGAATAGCTTCGGCCTTCGAATTCCTCGATGGCGGCGAGCAGCGCCACGCCCATGCGTGTTTCGGGCAGGCCGCGGCCGATGGCGGTGGCTGCGAGCGCGGCCTGCACGGTGTCGGTCTTCTGGGTGAAGGGCACCACCGCAACCGGCACCGTGCTGAAGGTCATGAAGGCAAAGCGGTTGTCGGGCCGCTTGGCGACGAACTCGCTCAGCAGGTCGCGCACCACCTTGGCCTTGGGTTCCTGCGACATGCGGCCTGCGGTCTGAAGGCCGTTGGTGTGCACGGTCGCGTCCATGCTGCTGCTGCGGTCCATGAGAATGAGCACCTCGGCGCCGCGCCCGGCACGCTCGACCACCGCGCCCGATTGGCCCGGCCCGGCAAGGCCCAGAACGGTGAAGGCCATGGCGCCGACCGCGAATGCGCGCCACATGAAGCCGACAAGGCGGCCGACCCGATCCGCCGGCAGCCAGGCCACGTAGGAAAAGCCCAGCGTGTCGCTGCGCCTGCGCAAGAGCGGCAGCAGCGCGAGCGGCAGCAGGGCGAGCATCCAGGGCTGGGCGAGGTCGAAGCGCATGGCTCTGCTCCCGTCAATGCCTGTGGCGCTTTTCCGCATCGCGCAGGGCCCGGCACAGCGGCCGGAGCGGGTAGGCGCCCTCGGGCTGCGCGGCCGCAGCAACGCTCTCGGCAAAGAAGAAGCGCCGCGTCGATTCGCGATAGAACTCCTCCAGCCGCGGCAGCAGCGGTCGCAGGTATGGCGCCTCGGCCATGAGCTGCGGCAGGCTGGCGTGGTGCACCACGCGGCCGGCGCTCCGGTTGAGCGCGCGATGCAGCACGCGCCAGGCTTCCGGGCTCGCAGGGTCGCCGATCCGCTTCAGTTCGCGCCAGGCGTTTGCGAACGGAAGCTGCTGCGCTTCGCGCCGGTTGCGCCACGCCCACCAGCCGAGCCAGGCCACGAGCACGGCCAGCAGCGCAAGAACCGAGAACTTCAGCTGTTGCCCGAGCGCGTAGGTGGGAAGCGGCGCGACTGGGCGGTCCGGTCGCAGCGGCTGCAGATCGCCTTGCGCCGCCACTTCGAGCGGCGTCAGCGGGCCAATGCTGATCGGCCAGGCCGGCAGCGCGAGCGGCTCGCCCGATGCAGTCGCGATGCTGAGCGCCGGCAGCGAAACGGCGGTGAGCGCGCGCGGCGCGTTGATCACCTGGTAGTCGATGGCCAGCCAGCGTCGCCCCTCGGTATCGGTCTCGATGCGCGAAGGCCTGCGCTCCAGCCACAGGTCGATGCGAGCGGCGCTGGGCAGTGCGCCGGGCTGCAGCGGCCGCCCGGCCTGCTCGAGCAGCACGCGCTGCGTGAGAACATCGCCGATCACATGCCCGAAGGCGCGCGGCTGCTCCACCGTGGCGGCGGTTGCCGTGCCGGCCGCGATGGCGAGCACCAGCAGGGCGACCAGGCGCCGTTTCATGCCGTCGTCTCCATGAAGTACCGCGTGAGCGCCTCGGCGTCGAAGCGCCCGTGCAAATGAAAGGGCGGCATGCCTTGCGCGTTGAACAACTCAGTGAGCTCCGCGCGCCGGGCGGCAACGGCGTTGCGCCAGCGCGTGCGCAGCGAATCGCGCATCCACAGGCTGCGCCGGCTTCCGGTTTCGGCATCGCTCAGGGCCACCAGCGCGCGCGAATCCGGCGGCTCGGTTTCGGCCGGGTCCCAGACCACCAACGGAACGACGCAGGCCGGCGCGAATTGCGGAAGCAGCTCGCCGAGCGCTGCAATGGGCCAGTGAAAATCGGAAGCAAGAAACACCAGCCCCCCGCGGCCGACCAGTCGCTCGGTGGCACGCCGCAGGCCCGCCAAGGCGCTGTCGTCGGATGGCGCCGCGCCCGGTGTCGCGCGGCATTCGCGCAGCATCTTCGCCATCAGGCTGCCGTTGCCGCGGCTGTGGCGCGCCGGCACGAACAGGTCTTCGCGCTCCCGCTGGTCGAAGGCCAGCAGGCCGACCGTGTCGCCGGCCCGAAAGGCGCTGTAGCCCAGCGCCTCAACCAGGTCGGCCACCACGTCGAGCTTGCGCCGCTCGGCGCCGAAATGCATCGACGCCGACACGTCCACCACCACGTGCACGGGGATGGCCACGCGGAGCCGATGGATGCGGACCAGCCAGTCGCCGCGGCCGTCGCGCACGCTGGCGCGCAGGTCGATGCGGCGCGGATCGGGGTGGTCGAACAAGCGCCGGTGCGCGGCAAATTCCTGCCCGCTGCCCTGGCTCAGCCCGCGCTGCGCACCCGGCCGCCAGCCGCCGAAGCGGCGCGGCAGCTGGTAGTGGAATTCGTCGACGCGGTCCACGGTCAGTTTTCCAACGTGATAGCACCGGCCAGCGCAGCGAAGCCCGTTCGGGAGCACCCGCGGAACCGGCTTTGCCGGGCCGCTGGGTGCGCCCCCCAGTGGGGGGAGGCGCCGAAGGCGCTTCGGGGGGCGTTCATGGTTATGGCGCTGCGATCTTGTCCATGATCTGCGTCACCAGCGCTTCCGACAGCTCGGCGCGGCGCAACTCGTACACCGGCGTAAAGAACACGCGGTGCCCAAGCACCGAAGGCAGCACCGCCGCAAGATCGGCCGGCTCCAGGTGCGAGCGGCCTTCGAGCCACGCCACCGTGCGCGCCGCGCGCAGCAGCGCGCTCATGCCGCGCGGGCTCGCGCCGGCAAGAATCAGCCGGTCCATGTCGACGTTGTCCAGGCGTATGCCGAACTTCTGCGGCGCTTCGGTGGCTTCCCACACATCGAGCACATAACGCTCGATGGTTTCGCTGGCGCGCACGCTGCGCTGCACCTCCGCGGCAATGGCGTTGAGCCGGTCCCAGGGCAGGATGGCGGGCGCCACCTTGTCGATGAGCCCTTCGGTGTCGTGGTAGGCCGTGTCGAATACCAGCGACTGGCGAATGGCGCGGTCGCTCGGCTTGGGCATGTTCAGTTCGAACATGAAGCGGTCGCGTGCCGCCGAGGCCAGTTCGAAGGTCTCTTCGCGCTCGACCTTGTTGCGGTCGGCAAACACCGTCATGTGCGGAAAGCTGTACTCACGGTCGAAGGCCGACACGGTGCGCTCGGCCATGGCGCGCAGCAGCAGCGACTGCACCTGCGGACGGGCCCGGTTGATCTCGTTGAAGAAGAAGGTGACCAGCCGCTCGCCGTGGCGCAGCAGCGGCCCGGGATCGATGCGCGGCCGGCCTTGCGCATCGACATAGGTGTGATAGACCAGGTCGCCCGGCATCAGGTCGACCGTGCCCTCCACGCGCTCGAAGTCGCCGCCGATGGCGCGCGAGAAGGCGCGCAGCACCGTTGTCTTGCCGACGCCCACGTCGCCCTCGAGCAGCACGTGGCCGCGCGCGAACAGCGCCACGTTGATGAGGCGGATCGTCTCCGCCTGCCCGATCACCGCCTTGGCGACTTCGCTTTCCACGCGCAGCGCAAGGCGCCGCCAGTCTTCGAGTTGTTCCTGGGAGCCCATGGTGGTGCCATCGAAGCCCGCCGGGGCTACTTCGACTCCATCATCTTCTTCAGGTGGGCGAGCCCGCCCTTGTAGACGCCGGTCACCGCCTTGAGCGCGGCTTCGTCGTTCTGCTCCGGCGGCGGGTTGTTGTTGGGAAAGCCGCGGTAGAAGGCGCCGCGCCATTCGACGACCGACTTGCCGCCGTCCGCCACCACGGAGAGGATGGAGGTGTAGTTGGTGACCGGCAGCGCGCCGCCGTCCTTGGCGCGGTAGCTGTATTTCTTTTGCGCGTCGTCGTAGCTTTCGAGCGTTTCGACCAGCGTGCCGCCGTCCTTGAGCTTGACGGTGCGAACCGAGCCTTCGGCGTTGCCCTTGTCGGCCGGACTGTCGGCCACCGCGGGGTGCCACTCCTTCAACGCGTTGAAGTTCTTGACCTTGGCCCATACCGCATCGGCGGGCGCTTCGATGGTGACTTTCTCGCTCACTTTCTGGCGCGTCGGCCCGTGGGCGAGGCTGGAGGCCGATGCGGTGAGCAGGGCGGATGCGAGCAGGACGGAGAGAGTTCTTCGGCTGAAAGGTTGAGTCGGCATGGAAAACGTCCGTGATGAAGGAGAAAAGAAAGGTCGTCGGAAAAGATTCAAGGCTCCACGGGCGCGCCGATGAAGGCACCGAACCCGCGGCTGTTCTGCCCCGTGGCGATGGTGGCGAGCTTCTGCCCGCTCGCGGCGTCCAGCACCTGCACGTTGTCGTCCATCCAGTTCACGACATACACGCGGTCGCCATGCGCAGCAATGCCTTCGGGGTAGGCAAAGCCGGGCAGGGTGCGCAGCACCTTCAGCGAGGCGGCGTCGATCACGCTCACGGTGTCTTCGTGCTGGTTGGTCACATACAGAAGCGCGCCGCCCTGCGCCAGCGCGGCGCCGTAGGGCGCCTTGCCCACTTTCACGGTGGCGACGAAGGCGGGCCTGCGGGTGTCGCGCACATCGACCACCGTAACGTCGTTGCTCTGCACGTTGAGTGCATAGAGCCGCGCGCGCGGGGCGTCGTACAGCAGCGCGAACGGATGGCTGCCGACGCGCACGCGCGCAGCCACCCGGCGCGTGGCGGTGTCGACCACGGCCACGCTGTCGTCATCGCGCTCGGCCACGAACACCGTGGCGCCGTC
The DNA here is from genome assembly GCF_037203865.1 of Variovorax sp. CCNWLW186. Classification (NCBI taxonomy): domain Bacteria; kingdom Pseudomonadati; phylum Pseudomonadota; class Betaproteobacteria; order Burkholderiales; family Comamonadaceae; genus Variovorax; species Variovorax sp. CCNWLW186. Next base: position 78,033 of record NZ_JBBCBO010000001.1, read on the forward strand.
CGAATGCGCGGCCACGCCCGCCGGCGCACGGCCGACGGCAATCGAGGCCAATGGCTTCGAGGCTTTGTCAGCCAGTGCATCGAACACCAGCAGACGGCTGCTGTACCAGTCAGCCGCGTACAGGTGCTTTCCGTCCCCGGAGATGTCGATGCCCACCGGCCCGTCGCCCGCAGGCAGCGTGTTCACTACCTTCTGCCGGCGCATGTCGATGACCGAGATGGTCTTGCTGTCGGGGTTGGAGACGAAGGTGCGGCCCGCGCGGCTGGACGCGACCACGCCGGCCGGCGACTTGCCCACCGGAATGCTCGCCACCACCCGTTGCGTCGCAAGGTCGATCACCGACACGTCGTGGCTGCCCTGGTTGGTGATGTAGGCGAACGGCGCGGCCCCGGCCGAGGTGCAGAAGAGCAGCAGCAGGGCGGCAAGCATCAGGCGCGCAGGGGGTGCGGTGGCCGTCATGGCAGCTTGCCCTGGGTGGTGTGCCTCAGCGGGCGGTCGGCGGGCCGATGAAGCAGCCCTTGGTCACCTTGGCCTGCAGCGCCTTGTAGCGCTTGATGTCGGCCTGCAGCTTTTCCGAATCGCGGATGTAGCCGCCGCGCTCGCCGCCGATGGTGGTGGCCTTGGCCGCGGTGCTCAGCTGCACGTAGTCTTCGTATTTGATTTCCTTGGCGAGCGCGTCGAGCGCGCAAGAGCATTTGTTCGTCATCTCGAAGTTGCCCGCGTCCGGATGGGCGGCAATGCACTCCTGCACGTACAGCACGCGGTCCACCGTGGGAAAGTCGTTGTTCGTGCGCGGGGCGCCGTGCACGCCCATCGGCAGGGCCAGCAGGCAAAGAATGCGGAGAATGTTTTTTGTCATGGCTTTCGCGGGAAATTCGAAAAAGGCGACCTTAGCGTGCCGGCGCCTTGGCACCGTCGATGAGCAGCTCTTCGACGAGCAGGGGCTGCGCCGCAGCGCTCTCGCCCGGTATGGAGGTGCGAATGCCGTACACGCCGCCCGGCACGGCGTCGGAGAGCGTGAAGCGGTAGCTCTTCTTCGCGAATCTTTCGTACTTCGGCCGGTTCGGGTCGTCCAGGAAGGGGCTGAACGCAATCTCCTTTCCCTTGACCGTGCGGCCCTGGTAGCGCAGCGACACGTCGCGTACATCGGCGGCCTGGTAGATCGCCATGCGAATGCGCTTGCGAAAGTGGTAGTCGGAGCCGCGCGTGAGCCGCTTCATCTCGCGCACGTCGTGCTCCAGAAAATAAAGGATGACGGGGTTGCCCTCGGCCGCGGGCACGTCCGGCACCTGGACCTTGCGCGCGTCGCTCAGAAACACGCCCTTGGCGTCGCAGCAGCGGCCGTCCGCCTTGGCGCTCAGCGCCACGGTCACGCTGTCGTCGAAGTTCTGCTCGAAGGTGCCGGTCTTGCCGAAGGTGTAGCGCAGCAGCATGGGCGCCTGCAGGCCCTTGAGCTGCGGCGTCATGAAAAGCAGCCGCTCGGCCTGCGAGAAGTCGCGCTTGTCGGTCTCGGCATGCGGGCCGACCGGGGCAAGGAGCAGAGCGCAGAGCAGGGCGCGCAGCGGGAAGGCAATGGCGAAGCGCATGAAAGACCCGATCAGTTGTTGGGCGCTCCGAAAGATGCATCGACCAGCGGAACGCCGTACTCCTTCAGGATGGCCTGGATCTCGGGCGCCTTGGATTCGATCAGCCCCTCGATCTGCTGCTTCCATTCGCGCTCGCCGTAGCGCACGCCCATGGCCATCTGGTAGTCGAGCTTGAGGCCCTTCTCGGACTTCAGCGGCACCACGACGAGATTCGGCGTCTTGACGCGCTTGGCGAAGAAGCCCGCAATCGGCCCCCACACGACCACGGCGTCGAGCTTGCCTTCGGCCAGGTCCCGCTCGACGATCTCGCCCGGGTACTGGGCGGGGTCTGCGCTCATCAGCTTGTAGGGAATGCCCTGCTCCAGCAGGCCGTGCCGGTTGAGCCATTGCGATGCCGGCGAGCGGTCATAGATGCCGATTCGCAGCGACTTGAGCTTGGCCGGATCGAGCTTCAGGAAGTCTTCCGCCGAGGCCACGTTGTCCATGCCCTTGCCCTTGGGAAACACCAGCGCGTAGGTCGAGCGGTAGTACGGCTTGGTGACCGAAACCTCGTCGAGCCCGACGGGCACGCCCATCACGATGTCGCACGGATAGTCTTGCCCCGGCAGCTTGTAGCGCAGCGTGTTGCGAAAGAAGGCCAGCCGCTGCGGAAACGAGTAGTAGGTTACCGGCAGCCCCAGCGCCTTGCCGAACAACTCTGCAATGCGGTTCTCGATGCCTTCTGCCTTGGCGTTGGAGAAGGGCATGTTGTTGGGGTCCTGGCACACGCGCAGCGCCTTGCGCGGCGGCGTTTCCTGGGCCACGGCCACCGCCGGAACCAGCGCGCAGCAGCATGCCACGCCCGCCAGCACGGCCCCAAGGCGTGCGCCGAAAGCAACGGGCCTGCCAGCGCGCGGCCGGGCGGTCATTTGTTTTCTTCCACGCGGGCGCGCGTGATGGCGCCGTCGGACCGGCCCTTCAGGTAGGCATAGAGCTGGTTGATGTTTTCCATCACCGCCGGGTTGTTGCCGAAGCTCTGCATGCCCTTGTCCAGCCGTCCGTCACGCACGACCTTGATGAATTCTTCCTTCTTCAGGGTCTTCAGGCTGGTGATGAGGGAAGGTCCCACCATGCCTTCCTGGTTGGGCCCGTGGCAGCGGTCGCAGGCCGCGGAGCGCCAGGTACGGAAGCCCTTCATGGTCTCAGGGTCGACCTTGTAGCCATCGGTCACCTTGTAGGGCGCCGGGTCCGGCGCTGCAACGGCCAGGGTGCAGGCCACGCCTGCAATCAGAAAAAGGGAAGACAGCAACGCTGACGTACGGAATTTCATGGCTCCAGGGTCTCCGATATTGTGGGAAATACAAGGGAGAGCCCTCTCGTGAGTGCGCTCTCCCGGCCCCGCGTTTCATCTCTGTCCCGCGGGTTGCGGTCTCGTCAGTTCTTCGGCAGCGCGAACACCGTCAGCGAACCACCGAGCTCGGTGTACTGGCTCAGCTCCTTGTAGCCGCCGACGGCGCCCAGGCCTTCGGTGCTCTTCTCGGGGTCGATGCCCGCTGCCATGCCGATGCCGGCCCAGCCGCCAATGCCCGAGAACACGCCGATGTACTGCTTGCCCTTGTGCTCATAGGTGAACACATTGCCGATGATGCCGGACGGCGTCTTGAACTTGAAGAGCTCCTTGTTGATGTCCTTGGCGTCCACGCACTTCAGGTAGCCCTCCAGCGTGCCGTAGCAGGAGATACCGCCGGCGGTGTTCAGCGAGCCGCTCCACACCGAGAACTTCTCGGCCTTGGTCTGCACGATCTTGCCGGTGCCTGCGTCCCAGGTGATGAAGTTGCCCATGCCGCCATGGCTGCCCGGCGTGGGGTACATCGACAGCGTGGCGCCCACGTACGGCTGGCCCGCGGTGTATTCGACCTTGAACGGCTCGTAGTCCATGCAGACGTGGTTCGTCGGCACGTAGAAGAGCTTGGTGTTGGGGTCGAAGGAGGCGGGTTGCTGGTCCTTGCTGCCGAGCGCCGCGGGGCAGATGCCCTTGGTGTTCACGTCCGCGCCGTTCTGCGCCGTGGAGTACTTGGCAACCACCTGCGGGCGGCCGGTCTTCATGTCCACATGGGTGGCCCAGTTCACCTTGGGGTCGTACTTCTCGGCCACCAGCAGCGCGCCGGTCACGCGGTCCAGCGTGTAGGCAAAGCCGTTGCGGTCGAAGTGCACCAGCGCCTTGGTCGGCTTGCCCTTGACGTTGATGTCCGCCAGGATCATTTCATTGATGCCGTCGAAGTCCCATTCGTCGAAAGGCGTCATCTGGTAGACCCAGTTGACCTTGCCCGTGTCCACGTCGCGCGAGAAGATGCTCATCGACCACTTGTTGTCGCCGGGACGCTGCGAGGGGTTCCAGGTCGACGGGTTTCCGGTGCCGTAGTACACGGCATTGGTCGCCTTGTCGTAGCTGTACCAGCCCCAGGTGGTGCCGCCGCCGATCTTCCACTGGTCGCCCTTCCAGGTCTTCAGCGAAGAGTCCTTGCCCACCGGCGCGAGCTTGCCGTCGGTCCAGGTCATGGTCTTGGCCGGGTCCATCAGCATTTCTTCGTCGGGGCCCGTGCTGAAGCCCTTCCACGCCAGCTTGCCGTCCTTGATGTTGTAGGCGGCCAGGAAGCCGCGCACCCCGAACTCGCCGCCGCTGATGCCGGTGATGACCTTGTCCTTGAAGACGTGAGGGGCGTTGGTGTTGGTGGCGCCGACCTTCGGATCGCCGTTCTTCACCGTCCACGCCACCTTGCCGGTCTTTGCGTCGAGCGCCACCAGCGTGGTGTCCGCCTGTTGCAGGAAGACCTTGCCCTCGGCATAGGCGAGGCCCCGGTTCACGGTGTCGCAGCACATGACGGCAATGACCGACTGGTCTTGCTTGGGCTCGTACTTCCAGAGGATCTTCTGGGTTTCGATGTCGAGTGCGTACACCTTGTTGGGAAACGGCGAGTGCAGGTACATCGTGCCGTCGACCACCAGGGGCGAGCCCTCGTGTCCGCGCAGCACGCCGGTGGAGAACGTCCACGCGACCTGCATCTTGCCCACGTTGCTCTTGGTGATCTGATTCAACTTGCTGTAGCGCTGGTTGAACATATCGCCCGCTTGCGTGGCCCAGTTCTTGGAGTTGGCGATGTTTTTCTCCACGTCGGCATTGGCTAGCGCCAAAGCCGGGAGAGCCAACACCGCGACGCCGATATGCCGTACGAGACGGCCGGCGATCTGCCTGGAAAACTTCATATATGTCTCCTCACATTTCAGTGGGTTTGGAACACGGATCTGGCAGCAGCCAGCAGATCTTTCGATCGCTTTGGCGAATGCTGCGGTCCGCAACATCCATGCCTGCCGTTTTCAGCCGTGCCCGGCCCACGTTGCATCGCGCGCCGGTTGCGAAGGCCTCTGGCTTCACTCGCGGGGACGCCTGAGCAGTGTGTCAGCGCGCAGCTTGCGACGGCGTACCGCAAGGCGCATCGGACCTAGGGAAATCCCGGGCCGTTCGAAGCATTGCGCAGCGCAGCACAACGCGCATGCGCTCGCGTGCGCCTTGTGTGCGCATCCAAATTTGACGCAAAGTGTCTCGTGCAAAGTACGCATGCCCGGCGTGGATGAGCAGCAGGGGCCGCTTGCGCGGGCAAATGAATAGCGACGCATCACAGTGAAAACCCTTGCTGGCCAGAGGCACAGAATTTGCGGCTTGATCAGCAAACGGCCCATACCATCGAAGCCCGAACAGCTCGACAAATCTCACCGATCTACATGCTGCGAACCATCGACTTAACCAAGCGCTATGGAACGCGCACGGCGATTCGGTCGTTGTCGCTGCAATTGCCGGCGGGCCAGTTCGTGGCGCTGCTCGGCCCCAACGGCGCGGGCAAGTCGACCCTGTTCCAGGTGTTGACGGGCATGTTCGCGGCCGACGAAGGCGAGGTAGAGGTCGCTGGCCATTCGCTGCGCCGCTCGGCCACTGCTGCACTGCGGCACATCGGCGTGGTGTTCCAGCAGATGTCGCTCGACCTGGACCTGAGCATCCGGCGCAACCTGCTGTTCCAGGCCGACCTGCACGGCCTGCCGCGGCGGCTTGCGCAAGAGCGCATTGCATCGGCCTGCGATCGCCTGAACATCGACGCCGACCTCGACCGCAAGGTGCGCGAGCTGTCGGGCGGCAACCGCCGCAAGGTCGAGCTTGCGCGCGCCGGGCTGCACCGGCCCGCCGTTCTGCTGATGGACGAAGCCACGGTGGGGCTCGACCCGAAATCGCGGCAGGACCTCTTGGCGGCCTTGCGCGCGGACGTGCGCGAACGCGGCGTGTGCGTGCTGTGGGCAACGCATCGGGTCGAAGAGGCCGAGGAGGCCGACCGCGTGCTGGTGCTGCACAAGGGAGCGCTGCTGGCGGACGGCACGCCCTCGCAGGTCACCGGGTTGCTGGGCGGCGCCACGCTGGAGGCGGGCTTCATCGCACGCACGGCCTGAAACAAAAAAGAATCCGAACCGAAGAAAAAATGGAGACATCGCATGCCGCAACTTTCTTTCCTTCAGGGCCCTGGCGCGCTGCTTCGCACGGCCGCTGGCGCGCTCGCACTGGCCGCGAGCGGCGCCGCGCTGGCGCAGGGAACGGCCTACGTTTCGAGCGAGAAGGACAACGCGTTGACCATGATCGACCTGGCAACGCTGACCGTGAAGGGCACCATTGCCACCTGCAAGCGGGCCCGCCACATCCAGCTGACGCCCGAGCGGCAGATCATGGTGGCCTGCACCGACTCCAACCAGGCCGACCTGATCGACCCCGCCAGCGGCAAGTCGGTACGGCGCATCGCGCTGGGCGACGAGCCCGAGGCCTTCGATCTCTCGCCGGACGGCAAGGTCATCTACGTTTCGAACGAAGACGCGGGCGAAGCCAGCTTCATCGACACGGCCAGCGGCAAGAAGCTGCGCTCGGTGAAGGTGGGTGCGGAGCCGGAAGGCGTGAAGGTGAGCGCCGATGGCAAGACCCTGTACGTGACCTCCGAGGTGGCCAGCCTCGTGCACGTGATCGACACCGCCACCGGCAAGGTGGTGAAGAACATCAAGGCCGGCAAGCGCCCGCGGCGCATGGCGATCACGCCTGACGGCAAAGAGCTGTGGATCACCAACGAGCTGGGCGCCAGCGTCAGCATCGTCTCGACCGCCACGAACGAAGTGATCGACACGCTGAAGTTCGAAGTGAAGGGCGCGCGCGCCGAAGACATCACGCCTGTGGGCATCCAGATGACGAGCGACGGCAAGCGGGCCTTCGTGGGCCTTGGCCGCGCCAACCACGTGGCCTTCGTCGATGTGCCGAGCCGCAAGGTGGGCTCGCTGGTGCTGGTGGGCAAGCGGGCCTGGAACGTCACGCTCGACAAGGCGCAGGCGCGGCTCTACGTGGTCAACGGCCTGAGCGACGACGTGACCGTGGTCGACGTGGCCGGCGCCAAGGCCATCAAGAGCGTTCCGGTAGGGCGCGTGCCCTATGGGCTCGTGATCGTCGAATGAGGATGCGCGCACCGGCACAAAGATCAGCGGGCGCCTGGTTGACGGCTGCGGCGCTCGCGTCGTTCGTGGCGCCGGTGGCGGTGGGCGCGGCCGTGCTCAAGGCCACGCTGATCACGCCCGACGACGACCCTCGCATGGAACGCTCGCGGCTCGAGCGGGCCTACCTCGGCCATCCGGGCGGGCCGCTTTCCGATGGGCTCGAAGTGGCCCTGGAGGAAGCGAAGTTCGAGCTCGAGGCGGCGGGAACCGAGGTGGCGCTTTCCACCGCGCCGGCCGCTTCCATAGCGGCGGCACGCGCCGCGGCGGTGGCGGCGGAGAAAGCCGGCGCTGCGGTGCTGCTGACCGACCTGCCCGCCGACTGGACGCTGGCCGTGGCCGATGCCGTGAAGCTGCCGGTGCTGAACCTGGGCGACGCATCCGACCGCCTGCGCCAGCAGGATTGCCGCGCTCGCCTGTTCCACCTGATGCCCAGCGAGCGCATGCGCAGCGATGCGCTGGCGCAGACGCTGGTGTCGCGCAAATGGAGCAAGCTGCTTCTGCTGGTGGGCGGCAGCCCGCAAGATGCGTTGCGCACCGCCACCGCGCAGGCGTCGATCAAGCGCTACGGCCTGCAGGTGGTGGCCACCAAGCCGTTCAAGCTCTCGGCCGACCCGCGTGAGCGCGACCTGGCCAATCCGCTGCTGCTCACGGCGGGCAACAGCTACGACGCCGTGTGGGTGGTCGACAGCGACGGCGAGTTTGCCCGCACGCTGCCTTACCGCACCGTGCTGCCGCGCCCGGTCGTGGGCGACGGCGGGCTGGTGGCGCTGGCCTGGCATGCGCAGTTCGAGCGCTACGGCGCGCCGCAGGTCTCGCGGCGCTTTGCCAAGGCCGCCAAGCGGCCGATGACGGCGCACGACTGGTCCGCCTGGATGGCGGGCAAGACCCTGACGGCCGTCGCCATTGCGGCGCCCAAGGGCCCGAACGCGGCCTGGGCCCAGGCCATCGGCAAGAGCGCGCTCGACGGCTCCAAGGGCACCGGCCTGAGCTTCCGCGCCTGGGACGGCCAGCTGCGCCAGCCCATGCTGCTGACCGACGGCCAGGGCGTGATTGCGCAGGCGCCGGCCGAAGGTGTGCTGCATGCCCGCAATGTGCTCGACACGCTGGGGGCCGATGCGCCGGAGAAGCTATGTCCGAACGCGCGCTGAAAACCGAAACGCCCGCGGGCGAACAAGCCGAGCCCGCCGCCCGGCGGGGCCTTGGCCACGCGCTGCAGGCGATGCGCGCCATCGTGCTGCGCGAGCTCTACAAGTTCTCGCAGCAGACCGGGCGGCTGGTGTCGGCGCTGGTGCGGCCGCTGCTGTGGCTGGCGGTTTTTGCGGCGGGTTTTCGCAACGTGTTCGGCGTGGCGATCGTCGAGCCCTACGACACCTACATTCCGTACGACGTCTACATCGTGCCGGGGCTGGTCGGCATGGTGCTGCTGTTCAACGGCATGCAGTCGTCATTGGCCATGGTGTACGACCGCGAGATGGGGCTGATGCGCCTGCTGCTGACGGCGCCGCTGCCGCGGCCATGGCTGCTGTTTTCCAAGCTGTGCGCCACCGCGCTGCTGTCGGTGCTGCAGGCGCTGGTGTTCGTGATCGTGGCGGCGCTCATCGGCACCGAGCTGCCGCTGCTGTCGCTTGCCGGGCTGCATGCGCTGGTGGCGCTGGCGGCCGGGGCGCTCATGCTGGGCGCGCTCGGCCTGCTGCTGTCGGTGCACATCAAGCAGTTGGAGAACTTCGCGGGCACGATGAACTTCATCATCTTTCCGATGTACTTCCTGTCGACCGCGCTCTATCCGCTGTGGAAGCTGCAGGAGTCCGGCGCCGAATGGGTGTACCAGCTGGCGCGCTTCAACCCGTTCACTTATGCCGTGGAGTGGATCCGCTTCGCACTCTATGGCAAGGACCCGGGCCTCGCACCCTACGTGGTGCTGGGCTGCCTCGTCGTCTTCTTCGGGTTTGCCTGCTGGGGCTACGACCCGCAGCGCGGCTTCGGCGGCCTGACCAAGCGCGGAGGAGGCGGGCCATGATCGGGCAGGGCGGCTCCACCCGGCGCCGCTGGCTGCGCGATGCAGCCGTGTTGGCGCTGGGCGCGCTGCCCCTGGCGCGCGCCGGCGCTTCGACCGAGCCCTTTCCCTCGCGCCCCATCACGCTGTGGGTGCCGTGGCCCGCCGGTGGAGCCACCGACATCTCGCTGCGCCTTCTTGCCGAACTGGCCTCCGTGCCGCTGGGCCAGACGGTGCTGACCGAGAACCGCGGCGGCGCAGGTGGCACGCTGGCCATGCCGGTGCTGCAGCAGGCGCGGCCCGACGGCTACACCATCGCGCAGATGCCGCAGCCGGTGTTCCGCGCACCGCACACGCAAAAGGTGCTGTGGGACCCGATCCGCGACGTGACGCCGGTCATCCAGGTGTCCAGCGTCACCTTCGGCATGCTGGTGGCGGCGGGCAGCCCGGTGCGTTCGCTCGAAGACCTGTTCGCATTCGCGCGTGCGCGCCCCGGCGAACTGACCATTGCCACCAACGGCATCGGCACCACGCCGCACATGGTGCTGGAAGAGCTGTTCACGGCGCGCGGCCTGCGCTACATCCACGTGCCGTACAAGGGCACGGCCGAGCAGCTGAACGCGATTGCGGGCGGGCAGGTGATGGCGGGCGTCAACTCCACGGGCTTTGGGCCGGCGGTGGATGCGGGCACGCTGCGGCTGCTGGCGATTTTTTCAGGCGAGCGGTCGAAGCGCTGGCCGCAGGTGCCCGTGCTGCGCGAACTCGGCTTCGACATCGTGGCCAAGTCGCCCTATGGCCTGGCCGGGCCGCGCGGCATGCCGCCGGCCGTGGTGAAGGTGCTGCACGACGCCTTCAGGAAGGCCATGTTCGACCAGCGCTTCAAGGACGAACTGGCCAAGTACGACCAGGAAGTCGACTACCTGGGGCCGGAAGCGTACGCGCAGTCTTGCCGGGAAATCTTTGCGCAGGAGCGCGCCATGGTGGAAAAGCTGGGGCTTACGCGCACCGGCACTTGAAGAGGAGGAGCATTTGTGAGCCGACCGAGCAAGCAGCCAAGAAAGAACACCCGCCGGCTGATCGGCCTTGCCGTGGCCGCCGCAGCCTGCCCGATGCCGGGCCAGGCGCAAGAGGCCGCGGCGCAGCCGGGCAGCCTGCCGGCCGTCGAAGTGGTCAGCACCACGCCCGTGCCGGGCATCGAGGTGCCCAAGGACCAGATCCCGTCGAACGTGCAGACGGCCGATGACCGGAGCCTGCGCCGCGCGCAGAGCCTGAATCTGCCCGACTTCATGTCCACGCAGCTGCCGAGCGTGAACGTGAACGAGATCCAGGGCAACCCGTACCAGGTGGATGTGAACTACCGCGGCTTTACCGCGAGCCCGGTGCTGGGCACGCCGCAGGGCCTCTCGGTGTACCAGGACGGCGTGCGCGTGAACGAGCCCTTCGGCGACGTGGTGAACTGGGACTTGATTCCGAGGGCGGCCATCTCGAGCATCACGCTCTTGCCGGGCTCCAACCCGCTGTTCGGGCTGAACACGCTCGGCGGTGCGCTGTCGCTGCAGACCAAGCGGGGAGACACGCACCCCGGCACCGAGCTGGAGCTGCAGGCCGGCTCCTTCGGCCGCGTGAGCACCGAGCTCACGCACGGCCGCAAGCTGGGCGAAAGCGGGCACCTGTTTCTCGCGCTTGGCGGGCTCAACGAAGACGGCTGGCGCAACTACTCGCCCTCGCGCGTGCGCCAGCTGTTTGCCAAGGTGGGACAAGACAGCGGAAAGCTCTCGTGGGACCTGAGCTTTACCCACGGCGACAACCGCATGATCGGCAACGGCCTGCTGCCCGAGTCGATGCTGGCGCAGAACCGCAGGCAGGTGTACACGCGGCCAGACCGCACCGACAACCGCATGTCGATGCTGACGCTCAATGCCAGCTACCGGCTGAGCGATGTGCAGACGATTTCCATGACGGCCTACACGCGGCGCTCGCGCTACAGCACGCTCAACGGCGACCTCAACGACGATTTCGAACCGCCCGAGGTCGAAGAATCGGGCGTGGAGAACCGCACCTACACGCGGCAGCGCGGCGAGGGCGTGGCGCTGCAGTCGACCTACACGGCCGGCATTCACCAGCTGACCTTCGGCGCCTCGGTGGACCGCGCGCGCACGCACTTCCTGCAGACCGAAGCGGAAGGCTTTCTTGACGGCACGCGCGCCGTGGTGCCGCAGGAAGAAGCCGAGGCCGACGCGCTGCTCGCGGGCAAGAGCCGCACCACGAGCATTTATCTTTCAGACCTGATCACGCTGCGGCCGAACCTGCAGCTCAGCCTTTCGGGCCGCTACAACGACACACGTGTGTCCACCCGCGACGACGGGCGCGCCTTGCTCGGGCTCTCGACCCAGCTCGACGGCGAAGGCCGCTACAAGAAGTTCAACCCCGCCGTCGGCCTCACGTGGCAGGCCACGCCGCGGCTCACGGCCTATGCCGGATGGAGCCAGGGCAGCCGTGCGCCAAGCCCCATCGAGCTGGGCTGCTCCGACCCGGCCAACGCCTGCGTGCTGCCCAATGCGCTGCAGTCCGATCCGCCGCTCAAGCAGGTGGTTTCGCAGACCTTCGAAACCGGGTTGCGCGGCACGCTCGACCATGGGCTGCGGTGGAACGCATCGGTGTTCCGCACCGTCAACAAGGACGACCTGCTGTTCGTCAGCAGCGGGCTCTCGCGCGGCTACTTCAGCAACTTCGGGCGCACCCTGCGCCAGGGCGTGGAGCTCGGCCTTTCGCAGCAGAGCGATCGCGTCGATTGGTCGCTGTCTTACAGCTACCTGCGTGCAAGGTACGACTCGCCGGCGTGCCTGGTGTCCGAATCGAACAGCAGCGCAGAGACCAACCCCGCTTGCACCGGCGAAGGCGAGATCGCGGTGCGCCCCGGTGACCGCTTGCCGGGCCTGCCGGCGCACTCGCTCAAGCTCAACGTCGACTGGCGGATCACGCCCAGCTGGAGCCTGGGCGCTCAGTACCGCGTGTATTCCCGGCAGACCGTGCGCGGCAACGAGAACGGCCTGCACATGCCCGACGGGGCGGATTTCAGCGGCAGCGGCCGCATCGGTGGCTATGCGCTGCTCGACCTCACCACGCGCTGGAAGCTCGGGCGCAACGTGGAGCTTTTTGCCAAGGTGGCCAACGTGTTCAACCGCCGCTATGGCACCGCGGGGCAGCTGGGCCACAACGGCTTTGACGCAAGCGGCGTGGTGGCGTCTCCGGATGCGTGGCGCAACTCGCAGTTCGTGGCGCCGGGCGCGCCGCGGGCGGTGTGGGTCGGCATGCGGGTGCAGCTCGGCGTCTGAGCCCGCGACACCAAAGGCTCAGGCGGCGCGCCGTGCGCTGCGCTTCTTTGCCGGGGCGCGCGCCGCGGGCAGCGAACCCAGCTGCTGCTGGATCTGCGCTTGGCCATGCATGCGCAGGTATTCCTCGAAAGCCAGCGCCACCTGCGGCAGTTGCCGCGACGCAAGGTGCATCACGTACCAGTCGCGCACCACGGGGTTGCCGGGCACGGGCAGCACGCCCAGCAGCCCTGCGTTCATCTCGAGCACGCAGGTGTGCATCGACAGAAAGGCAATGCCGAAGCCCGCGGCGCACATCTGCTTGATAGCCTCGTTGCTCGACAGTTCGGAGCCGATGCGCAGCGGCAGCCCCTGGTCCTTGAAGAAGCGTTCGACCGTGGTGCGGGTGCCCGAGCCGCGCTCACGCACCAGCGTGCGCGTGTCCGAGAGCATGGCAAGCGTGGGCTTGGGCGCGGACATCAGCGGATGGCTCGGCGCCGCGAGAAAGGCCATCGGGTGCTTGGCGAAGGCGCTGGAGTTTGTCTTCAGCTCGGCAGGGGGTCGGCCCATGATGGCGATGTCGATCTCCTGCCCCGCGAGCATGCGCACGATCTCGTCGCGGTTGCCCACCTGCAGCTTCACCTTCACCTTCGGATGCTCCTTGGCGAAGTTCACCAATATGGGCGGCAGCAGGTATTCGGCCGTGGTGATGGCGCCCACGCGCAGCGTGCCCGAGAACACGCCCTGCAGCATGGCCATTTCGTCGCCCGCCTCGCGCCACAGGTCGAGGATGCGGCCCGCATAACCCGCCAGCAATTCGCCCGCTTCGGTCAGCCGGATGCCGCGGCCCGTGCGCTGCAAGAGCGGCGTGCCGGCCGATTCCTCGAGCGTGCCGATCTGGATCGACACCGCCGGTTGCGTCAGGTGCATTTCATCCGCCGCAAGCGACACGCTGCCGAGCCGCGCCACGGCGTGAAAGGTGGCGAGCTGGCGAAAACTCGCGTGCTTGGAAAGAGGCATGCGGTGATATTAGGTTTGGCAAATGTGAATGTCAAAAGATTTAATTTTTCTTAATCTTTCATGCGGCCTACATTCACTTCACCGACAGCACCAAACACTTCTTTTCGAGAGGCACTCCATGGGCAACATGAACGAAGCAATCCAGATCACCGACGCCAAGAAGCGCTATTCGGCCGGTGTGCTGAAGTACGCGCAAATGGGCTACTGGGACGGCGACTACGTGCCCAAGGACACCGACATCCTGGCGCTCTTTCGCATCACCCCGCAAGACGGCGTGGACGCCATCGAAGCCGCCGCGGCCGTGGCCGGCGAATCGTCTACCGCCACCTGGACGGTGGTGTGGACCGACCGCCTCACCGCCTGCGACATGTACCGCGCCAAGGCCTACAAGGTGGAGCCAGTGCCCAACAACCCGGGCCAGTATTTCTGCTACGTGGCTTATGACCTCTCGCTGTTCGAAGAGGGCTCCATCACCAACGTGACCGCCTCCATCATCGGCAACGTCTTCAGCTTCAAGCCGCTGAAGGCGGCGCGGCTGGAGGACATGAAGTTTCCGGTGGCCTACGTCAAGACCTTTGCCGGCCCGCCGACGGGCATCGTGGTGGAGCGCGAACGGCTCGACAAGTTCGGCCGGCCCCTGCTGGGCGCCACCACCAAGCCCAAGCTCGGCCTCTCGGGTCGCAACTATGGCCGCGTGGTGTACGAAGGCTTGCGTGGCGGGCTCGACTTCATGAAGGACGACGAGAACATCAACTCGCAGCCGTTCATGCACTGGCGCGATCGCTTCCTGTTCGTGATGGACGCGGTCAACAAGGCCAGCGCCGCCACCGGCGAGGTCAAGGGCAGCTACCTGAACGTCACGGCCGGCACCATGGAAGAGATGTACCGCCGCGCGCAGTTCGCGAAGGAGCTGGGCTCGGTGATCGTGATGATCGACCTCGTCGTCGGCTACACGGCCATCCAGTCGATGAGCCACTGGTGCAGGCAGAACGACATGATCCTGCACCTGCACCGCGCGGGCCACGGCACCTACACGCGCCAGAAGAACCACGGCGTGAGCTTTCGCGTCATCGCCAAGTGGATGCGGCTGGCAGGCGTGGACCACATCCACGCGGGCACGGCCGTGGGCAAGCTCGAGGGCGACCCGATGACGGTGCAGGGCTACTACAACGTGTGCCGCGACACGCACACCAAGGTCGACCTGCCGCGCGGCATCTACTTCGACCAGGACTGGGGCGCGCTGCGCAAGGTGATGCCGGTGGCTTCGGGCGGCATTCACGCGGGCCAGATGCACCAGCTGCTCGATCTGTTCGGCGACGACGTGGTGCTGCAGTTCGGCGGTGGAACCATCGGGCATCCGCAGGGCATCCAGGCCGGGGCCACGGCCAACCGGGTGGCGCTCGAAGCCATGGTGCTGGCCCGCAACGAAGGGCGCGACATTGCCAACGAGGGCCCGCAAATATTGCGCGACGCGGCCAAGTGGTGCACCCCGCTGGCGGCCGCGCTCGACACCTGGGGCGAGATCTCCTTCAACTACGCCTCCACCGACACGTCGGACTACGTGCCCACGCCGTCGATGGCCTGAGGCCGCCCGTTCACCTTTTTCCTGGAGCAACCGACATGCGAATCACACAAGGCACTTTTTCCTTTTTGCCTGACCTGAGCAACGAGCAGATCAGCCGCCAGGTCGAGTATTGCCTCGACAAGGGCTGGGCCATCGGGCTCGAATACACCGACGACCCGCACCCGCGCAACACCTTCTGGGAGATGTTCGGCAACCCGATGTTCGACATCAAGGATGCCGCCGGCGTCATGCTCGAGCTTGCGGCCTGCCGCAAGACTTTTCCGCAGCAGTACATCCGCGTGACGGCGTTCGATTCGACGCACGGCACCGAGTCGGTCGTGATGTCGTTCATCGTCAACCGGCCTTCGAACGAGCCGGGCTTTCGCCTCATTCGCACCGAAGAGCCGGGCCGCACCATCCGCTACAGCATCGAAAGCTATGCGGCGCAGGCGCGGCCCGAAGGCAGCCGGTACTGAGCGGAACACGCAACGCACACGCATTGCCGGAGCCACGCATGGACGCCACCGAAACTCCCACCGCCCCGGCCGTTGCCACCGCGCCGAAGCAGCTCTTCGAGTCTTCGGGCGTGAAGGCGCTGCTCGACCAGCTCGATGCCGAGCTGATCGGCCTGGCGCCGGTGAAGGGCCGAATCCGCGACATTGCTGCGCTGCTATTGATCGACAAGCTGCGCCAGGAGCAGGGGCTGCAGTCGCAGCCGCCTTCGCTGCACATGTCCTTCACCGGCAACCCGGGCACCGGCAAGACCACGGTGGCCATGCGCATGGCCGAGGTGCTCAAGCAGCTGGGCTACGTGCGCAAGGGCCACCTGGTGGCGGTGACGCGCGACGACCTGGTGGGCCAGTTCATCGGCCACACGGCGCCCAAGACCAAGGAAGTGATCAAGAAGGCCATGGGCGGCGTGCTGTTCATCGACGAAGCCTACTACCTGTACCGCCCCGAGAACGAGCGCGACTACGGGCAGGAGTCGATCGAGATTCTGCTGCAGGTGATGGAGAACCAGCGCGACGACCTGGTGGTGATTCTTGCGGGCTACAAGGACCGCATGGAGACCTTCTTCAGCAGCAACCCGGGCATGGCTTCGCGCATTGCGCACCACATCGATTTTCCGGACTACAGCGAAGCCGAGCTCATGCAGATTGCGCAGCTCATGCTGGAGCGGCTGAACTACGGCTTTGATGACGGCGCGGCCTCCACCTTTGGGCGCTATGTGAGCCTCAGGCGCAGCCAGCCGCACTTTGCCAATGCGCGTTCGATCCGCAATGCGCTCGACCGCATCCGGCTGCGCCATGCCACGCGCCTCTTCGGCAGCGAGCAGGCCCTGACGCGCGAACAGCTTTGCACGCTCGAGGCGCAGGACATCCTGGCGAGCCGCGTCTTCAACCCGCCGGCCAGTTCAACGCCGGCAGAAGGAGCAAGCAAATGAGCATCGAAGCCCTTGTATTCGACGTGGACGGCACCCTGGCCGACACCGAGGAAGTGCACCGCATGGCCTTCAATCTCGCGTTCGACCAGCTGGGGATCGGCTGGCATTGGGAGCAGGCGGAGTACCGCTCGCTGCTGGCGGTGACGGGCGGCAAGGAGCGCATGAAGGCCTATATCGACTCGCTGCCCCTGGGCACAGCCGAGAAAAAGCGCCTGCACGAACGCGTGCCCGAGATCCATGCCGCCAAGACGCAGCACTACACCGACATTGCGCGCCGCGGCGGCATTGCACTGCGCCCCGGCGTGCTGCGCTTTCTTGAAGAGGCCCAGAACGCCGGCTTGCGGCTGGCCATTGCCAGCACAACCACTGCCATCAACATCGACGCGCTGCTGCAGGCCACGCTGGGCCCGCGCGGCCTCACGATGTTCGACGTGATTGCCTGCGGCGACCAGGTGCGCGCAAAGAAGCCGGCTTCCGACATCTACCTGCTGGCGCTCGAAACGCTGGGCGTGCCGCCCGAGCGCGCCATCGCCATCGAAGACTCGCCCAACGGCTTGCGCTCCGCCCTTGGGGCCGGCCTCTGGACGCTGGTCACGCCCACCTTCTGGACCGAAGGCAGCGACTTTCGCGGCGCGGGGCTGGTGCTGCCCGGGCTGGGAGACACCACCGATCCGCTGCCCGGCGAACCTGGCGGCCAGCTCCAGCGTGCGCCATGGCTGGGAATCGACGAACTGCTGGCAATGGCCTCCACGGCGCCGCAGCTCAATGCGGTGCAGGCGCTCTACCGGGAGGGGTGTTGACATGCAGAACCCGAAAACCGCTCCGCCCCGGTCCGGCCAGCCGATGCGCATCGCGCCCAGCCTGCTGTCCGCCAACTTCGCGCGGCTTGGCGACGAGGTGTCGGCGGTGATCGAGGCCGGCGCCGATCTGATCCATTTCGATGTCATGGACAACCACTATGTACCGAATCTGACAATCGGTCCGCTGGTGTGCGAGGCCATCAAGCCCTACGCGACGGTGCCGATCGACGTGCACCTGATGGTCAAGCCGGTCGATGCGCTGATCCCGATGTTCGCGGAGGCGGGCGCCTCGATCATCTCGTTTCACCCCGAGGCCAGCGAGCACATCGACCGCACGATCCGGCTCATCACGGCCAGCGGATGCAAGGCGGGGCTGGTGCTCAACCCCGCCACGCCGCTGCAGGTGCTCGACCATGTGCTGGACCAGCTCGACCTGGTGCTTCTGATGTCGGTCAACCCCGGCTTCGGCGGGCAGAGCTTCATCGAGAGCGTGCTGCCGAAGATCGAAGCGGTGCGCCGCCGCATCGATGCGAGCGGGCGCGACATCTGGCTCGAGGTGGACGGCGGCGTGAAGCCCGGCAACGCGGCGCGCATTGGCGCGGCGGGCGCCGACACGCTGGTGGCTGGCTCCGCGGTTTTCAGCGGCGGCCGCTACCGCGAAGCCATCGACGCAATCCGCGCCCAGGCACTGCAGGGACGGCATGCCGTGGAAGGGTGTCCCGCATGACGAAAGACCTGCGCGGCATCGACGCCATCGCCTTCGACCTGGACGGCACCCTGGTCGACAGTGCGCCCGACATTCGCGAGGCGCTGAATGCCGCGCTTCAACAGGAAGGACTGGCCCGCTTCGACCTGGACACCGTGCGCGCGTGGATCGGCGACGGCCCCGACGCGCTCATCGTGCAGGCCCTGCGCCGGCAAGGCGTGCCGGGCGACGAGGCACTGCGCCTGCGGCTGCGCCGCGCGTTCGATGCCGTCACGCTGGCGGCGCCATTGCAGTTCGGCGGCGTGTTCGAAGGCATTGCGGAACTGGTCGCCGGGCTGCGCCGCACGCTGCCGATGGTGGTGGTGACCAACAAGCCGACGCCGCTGGCACGCGCCGTGCTGGATGCAGCGGGTCTGCTGCCGGCGATGGCGGGGGTCTACGGCGCAGACGCCGCGGCGCAGCGCAAGCCCGCTCCTTTCCTGTTGCAGGCCGCAGCGCGCCAGCTGGGTGTGGAACCCGCGCGGCTGCTGATGGTGGGCGACGGTCCGGCCGACCTACTGGCGGCGCATGCGGCCGGCTGTCCGGCGGCGCTGGTGGCATGGGGCTATGGCGGCCATGCGGCGGCGGCCGGCGCGGCGCCGGCCTGGCGCGTTGCCACGCCGCAGCAGCTGCTGCTGACGGTGCGCGAGTCGCACCCCGTGCGCCGCGATGAAGAAGCGACGACGACGGCAACGACCAGAGTTTGAAAATCCAACAGGAGACGATCATGCCCATTGCAGGCAAGGCCACGCTGACCCAGTACATCATCGAGGAGCGCCGCCGCCACCCCGGTGCCACGGGCGCGCTCAACGCGCTCATCACCGACGTCTCGCTTGCCTGCAAGGCGATCTCGCGCAAGGTGGCGCTCGGCGCGCTGGGCGACGTATTGGGCAGCGCCAGCACGCAGAACGTGCAGGGCGAAGAGCAGAAGACGCTCGACGTGCTGAGCAACGACATGTTCCTGCGCGCCAACGAGTGGGGCGGCCACGTGGCGGGCATGGTGTCCGAAGAAATGGAAGAGCCTTACCTTCCGCCGCAGCAGTACCCGCGCGGCAAGTACCTGCTGCTGTTCGATCCGCTGGATGGGTCTTCGAACATCGATGTGAACGTGGCGGTGGGCAGCATCTTCTCGATACTGCGCGCGCCGACGCTCGACGCCGATGCGAAGCCCGAAGACTTTTTGCAGCCGGGCACGGAACAGGTGGGCGCCGGTTATGCGATCTACGGCCCTTCGACCATGCTGGTGCTCACGCTGGGCAACGGCACGCATGCGTTCACGCTCGATCCGCAACTCGGCGAATGGGTGCTGAGCCACCCGAACCTGAGCATTCCGCGGCAGACCAGCGAGTTCGCGATCAACGCGTCGAACAGCCGCTTCTGGGAGCCGGCCGTGAAGCGCTATGTCGACGAGTGCCTGGCCGGCAAGGAGGGGCCGCGCGGCATCGACTTCAACATGCGATGGATCGCCTCGCTGGTGGCCGAGACGCATCGCATCCTGATGCGCGGCGGCGTTTTCATGTACCCGCGCGACAGCAAGGAATCGGGCCGCGACGGGCGCCTGCGGCTGCTGTACGAGGCCAACCCGATTTCGTTCTTGATCGAGCAGGCCGGCGGCATGGCCAGCACCGGACGGCGGCGGCTGATGGCGGTGGAGCCGGAGTCGATTCACCAGCGCATCGGTTTCGTCTTCGGCTCGTCGGAAGAAGTGGCGCGCGTGGAGGCCTACCACAGCGAAGACCCGCAGGACACCTACCAGGCGCCGCTCTTCGGCAAGCGCGGACTCTTTGCGACCGCGGCCTGAGCGGTTGCGAATCGATTGCAAAGCGGTTGCACCACAGCTTTTTTATCTCTCCAAGGCCACCATGTCAGCCAAACATCCCATCGTTGCCATTACCGGCTCGTCCGGCGCGGGCACCACGTCCGTCACGCGGACCTTCGAGAACATCTTCCGCCGCGAGAGCGTCAAGGCGGCGATCGTGGAGGGCGACAGCTTTCACCGCTACGACCGCAACTCCATGAAGGTGGCGATGGCCGAGGCCGAAGCCGCCGGCAACCGGAACTTCAGCCACTTCGGCGAGGACGCGAACCTGTTCGCGGAACTCGAGGCGCTGTTCCGCGACTACGGCGAATGCGGCGCCGGCCGCAGCCGCAAGTACCTGCACGACGCGCAGGAAGCCGCGCCCTACAAGCAGGAGCCCGGCACCTTCACCGAATGGGAGACGCTGCCCGCCAGCGAGCTGCTGTTCTACGAGGGCCTGCACGGCGGCGTGACGACGGAGAAGGTCGACATTGCGCGCCATGTGGACCTGCTGATCGGCGTGGTGCCGGTGATCAACCTGGAGTGGATCCAGAAGCTGCACCGCGACAAGAACACGCGCGGCTATTCGACCGAAGCCGTGACCGACGTGATCCTCAGGCGCATGAACGAGTACGTGCACTACATCTGCCCGCAGTTCACGCGCACGCACATCAACTTTCAGCGCGTGCCGGTGGTCGACACATCGGACCCGTTCATAGCACGCACCATTCCGAGCCCGGACGAGAGCCTGGTGGTGATCCGCTTCGCCAACCCGATCGGCTTCGACTTTCCATACCTGCTGAGCATGCTGCACGACTCGTTCATGTCGCGCGCCAACACGCTGGTGGTGCCGGGCGGAAAGATGGAGCTGGCCATGCAATTGATCTTCACGCCGATGATCCTGCGCCTGATGGAACGCCGCAAGAAGGCCTATGCGATCTGACGCGCCGCGCACTGCCTGCACACCGCACAACACCATCAACAGGATCTTCGGCATGACGATTGAAAACCTTGCCTTGCGCACGCAGTGCGCCAACGCGATTCGCGCGCTGGCCATGGACGCCGTGCAAGCCGCCAATTCGGGCCACCCCGGCATGCCGATGGGCATGGCCGACATCGCGGAGGCCCTGTGGCGCCACCGGCTGCGGCACGACCCGGCCGACCCGCGCTGGATGAACCGCGACCGATTCGTCGTTTCCAACGGCCACGGCTCGGTGCTGCTCTATGCGCTGCTGCACCTGAGCGGCTATGCGCTGCCGATGGAGGAGCTCCGGCGCTTTCGGCAGCTGCATTCGCGCACGCCGGGGCACCCGGAGTTTGGCGTGACGCCCGGCGTGGAAACCACGACGGGGCCGCTGGGGCAGGGCATCAGCAATGCGGTGGGCATGGCGCTGGCCGAGAAGCTGCTGGCTGAAGAATTCAACCGGCCCGGGCATGAGGTGATCGACCACCGCACATACGTGTTTCTGGGCGACGGCTGCCTGATGGAGGGCATCAGCCACGAGGCGTGCTCGCTCGCTGGCACATGGCGGCTCAGCAAGCTGGTGGTTTTTTACGACGACAACGGCATCTCGATCGACGGCGAGGTGGGCGGCTGGTTCAGCGACGACACGCCGGGCCGCTTCGAAGCCTATGGCTGGACCGTGCTGCGCAATGTCGACGGCCATGACGCCGCGGCGCTCGATGCGGCCATTGCCAAGGCCGTTGAGGCGGACCGGCCGGTGCTGGTGTGCTGCAAGACGCGCATCGGCCAGGGCTCGCCGAACCGCGCCGGCACGGCCAAGGCGCATGGCGAAGCATTGGGCGATGCAGAAATAGCGCTGACGCGGGAAGCGCTCGGCTGGAGCGCCGCGCCCTTCGAGGTACCGCCTGCGGTTGCCCAGGCCTGGTCGGCACGCGAGAAGGGCGCCGCATTGCACCAGGCGTGGCAAGAGCGCTTTGCGGCCTATGCGCACGAGCACCCGGTGCTTGCGCGCGAGCTGCTGCGGCGCCATCGCACCGATGCGCCGCTCACCGCGCAGGTCGAAGACGCGTTGGCTTCGGCCGCCGCGGGCGCGGAACAGCGCAAGGCATCGGTGGCCACGCGCAAGGCCTCGCAGCAGGTGCTCGACGAGGTCGGCCCCACCATGCCCGAGCTGATCGGCGGCTCGGCCGACCTGACCGGATCGAACCTTACCGACTGGAAGGGCCACCGCGCGCTCAAGGGCACGGGCACAGGCAACCATGTGCACTACGGCGTGCGCGAGTTCGGCATGGCGGCCATCATGAACGGGCTGGCGCTGCACGGCGGCTTTCGTCCGTTCGGCGGCACGTTTCTGACTTTTTCCGACTACGCGCGCAACGGCGTGCGCATGTCGGCGCTGATGAAGCTGCCGGTCATCTATGTTTTCACGCACGACTCCATCGGCCTCGGCGAAGACGGCCCGACCCACCAGCCGGTGGAGCATGCATCGAGCCTGCGGCTGATTCCCGATGTCGATGTCTGGCGGCCTGCCGACGCCACCGAAACCGCGGTGGCCTGGCGTGAGGCGCTGCGCCGCATGGACGGGCCGAGCTGCCTGCTGCTCACGCGCCAGGCGCTGCCGCATGCGGGTGAAGATGGCGCGCGCATCGAATCGATTGCGCGCGGCGCCTACGTGCTGCGGCGCCCGCAATCGGAATGCGTGGCCTTACTGGCAAGCGGCTCCGAGGTCGGCGTTGCGCTGGCCGCCGCGGCGTTGCTGGCAAAGGAGGGCATCGAGGCCCGCGTGGTCTCGGTGCCGTGCATGGACGTGTTCGAGCGCCAGGACGCCGCGTGGCGCCATGCGGTCATTCCGCGCCACCTGCCGCGCTTGGCGGTGGAGGCCGGCAGCACCGGCCTGTGGTGGAAGTTCGTCGGCGAATACGGCGACGTGGTCGGGCTCGACCGCTTCGGCGAATCGGCTCCGGCCGGCGAACTGTTCAAGCTGTTCGGCCTGACCGCGGAGGTGGTGGCCGAGCGTGCGCGCCGCCTGCTGGCCGCTGAGGCCCTGCAGGACGGCGGCCGCTGACCTCATCCATTTGATTCCCCACATCCACAGGAGCTTTCCATGGCCATGATTTCGCTGCGTCAGTTGCTCGACCACGCGGCCGAGCACCAGTACGGCGTGCCGGCGTTCAACGTCAACAACCTGGAGCAGATCCAGGCCATCATGCAGGCCGCAAAAAAGACCGACAGCCCGGTCATCCTGCAGGCCTCGGCCGGTGCGCGCAAATACGCCGGCGAGCCTTTCCTGCGCAAGATGGTCGAGGCGGCGGTGGAGATGTACCCGGAGATCCCCATCGTGATGCACCAGGACCATGGCGCCAGCCCTTCGATGTGCATGCAGGCCATTCGTTCGGGCTTTACCAGCGTGATGATGGACGGCTCGCTGATGGAAGACGCCAAGACCCCGGCAAGCTACGACTACAACGTGGGCGTGACTCGCCGCGTCGTTGAAATGGCGCATGCGGTCGGCGTTTCGGTGGAGGGCGAGCTGGGCTGCCTGGGGTCGCTGGAGTCGGGCATGGCGGGCGAGGAAGACGGCAGCGGCGCCGAGGGCGTGCTCTCGCACGACCAGCTGCTGACCGACCCGCAGCAGGCGGCCGACTTCGTGTCGCGCACCGGCGTGGATGCATTGGCCATTGCCATCGGCACCTCGCACGGCGCCTACAAGTTCAGCCGCAAGCCTACCGGCGACATTCTTGCAATCGACCGCATCAAGGACATTCACGCGCGCATTCCGAAGACGCACCTGGTGATGCACGGCTCTTCTTCGGTGCCGCAGGAATGGCTGGCCGTGATCCGCGAATACGGCGGCGAGATCAAGGAAACCTACGGCGTGCCGGTGGAAGAAATACAGGAAGGCATTCGCCACGGCGTGCGCAAGGTCAACATCGACACCGACATCCGCCTGGCCATGACGGGCGCCATGCGCCGGGCCATGGGCAGCGACCGCAGCGAATTCGATCCGCGCAAGTTCCTGAAAGAAGCGACCGCGGCCGCGCGCGACCTGTGCATCGACCGGTTCCAGGCCTTCGGTACCGCCGGCATGGCGAGCAGGATCAGGCCGGCGGCACTGTAGCGTTGCTGCCTACTGGCAGGCGAAGCTCGAAGCCGATTCGAGGGGACCGCCCAGGTAGACCGCGGTCTTCGGGTAAGGGCACAGTGGCCGCGTGCGGGTGGGCGACCAGTTGGCGGGCAGCTCGGCGTTGACCACATTGGCGCCCGCTCCGCGAGCCCTGGCGATCACGGTGGCCGGTGCCTTGCCCTGTTCGACCCACGCCACCAGCGGCGTCAGCATGTCGAACTGGTCGGTGGCCGGGCCGCCGCCGCAATGGTTCATGCCGGGCACGGGAAAGAAGCGCGCAAAGCCCGACGCATCGCCGCCATTGGCCGTGCGCAGCTGCTCGTACCAGCGGGTGGTGTCGTCCGACGAGAACACCGCGTCGCTGGTGCCGTGGTAGACCATGAGCTTGCTGCCGCGATCGCGCAGCGCCGACAGGTTGGCGGGGTCGGGCGGCGTCATGAACGACATTGCCGATTCGGTGTAGACCGCATTGCTCGCGAAGATGGTCGGCGCGTCGGCGTCCATGCTGAACCCGAGCGCGAAATCGATCCCGAAGGGGCGGCTCGGCGCCAGCGGCGGCGTGCTGAAGACGAAGCCGAGCGCGGCGGTGTCGAGGTTCTGCGAGTTGGAGAACTCCCACTGGCGCCAGTCGGCCCCCTTGATGCCGGCGTCGAACGGAAAGCTGCTGTAGAGCGCGGTGCCCGCGCTGTTTCGGGCGCCGGCAAAGATGTTGCCGAGCACGTCCTTCTGCGTAGCCGTGAGGCAGCTGCCGGTGCGCGCGCCGCTGCACGAGGGCACGTCGTTGGCGAGGTTGAAGGCCTGCTTGCACGCCTGCACATCCGCAACGATGCCGTCGGCGGCGCCGTCCAGCGCATCGCAGCGCGCAAGCACCGCGTCGGCCACGGTGCTCATTTCCGCGGGCGTGAAGGCGGTCTGGAGGTCGGGCTTGCCGGCCGGTGTGTTGGCGGTGGTGACCCGGGCGTATTGCTGTACCCCGTAAAGCTGGGCCACTGCGGCCTTCGGCAGGTTGAAGCCGGGGTTGCCGGCCAGGATGCCGTCGTACTGGCCGGCAAACCTTGCCGCGGCCACCATCGCGTGGCGGCCGCCATTCGAGCAGCCTCCGAAGTAGGAGCGGTCGGCTTCGCGGCCGTAGGCCTTGGCGATGAGGTTCTTGGCCATGGGCGTGAGCTGCGCAACGGCGTTGTAGCCGTAGTCCAGCCGCGCCTGCGGGTCGATGCCGAAGGTCGGTATCTGCGCGCCCGAGTGCCCCGCGTCGGAACTGATGACCGCAAACCCCATGTGCAGCGCCGTGGTGGTGGGCGCACCGCCGCCCACGCTGCCCGTGGCCCGCGCCACGTTGCCGTCGAGCCCGCCGTTGGCCTGGTAGAAGAAGCGGCCGTTCCAGTTGACGGGCAGGCGCATCTCGAAGCCGATGGCGTAAGTCTTGCCGTCGACGCTGCTGGTGCGCTGGTTCATCTGGCCCTGCACGAGGCAGTGCTCCGGCGCGGGCGTGCTCGCGCCGGCCACGGTGAGCGCGCCCGCGGCCACTGAAGTCACGCTGGTGTACACGGTGCTGCCGAACGCCGCCTTGCCGGCGAGATCGGTGCACGACTGAAGCGTGCCCGGGCGCGCTTCCGAAGGTGCAGAGCCGCCGGGAGAGGGCGCCGGCGGAACGAACGGAAAGCCACCCCCGCCGCCTCCGCCACCACCTCCGCCGCAGGCCGCCAGCAGGGACGCCGCGGCAAGAGCCGCCCATGCCGGGCGGTACGAAGAGAACACGGATTGAACCATCGCTGTCTCCTTTCGCCGGGGCGGCCCGGCTCATCAATAAAGTTATTTCACGTAATCAATATAGTTTTGTTTGATAACTAAAAAATAGGGCAAACCCTTGCGGGGAAATCGGGCATGGCAGACTTCAGGACATTCCCAACCTTCTTGGCGGCGCTGCCGCGGCGAAAGAACCCCGATGCTTGAACTCCTGACGGATCCCCAGGTCTGGATTGCCTTTGCCACCTTGACTGCGCTCGAGCTCGTGCTGGGCATCGACAACATCATCTTCATCTCCATCCTGGTCGACAAACTGCCGCCCGAAAGACGCGAGTTCGCACGGCGGGTGGGGCTGTTCATGGCCATGTTCATGCGCATCGGGCTGCTGCTGGTGCTTGCCTGGATCGTGGGCCTGGTCAATCCGCTTTTCTCGGTGCTGGGCAAGGGCATTTCGGGGCGCGACCTGATCCTGATCCTGGGCGGGCTGTTCCTGATCTGGAAAAGCACGAGCGAGGTTCACCAGTCGCTCGAGGGCGGGCACGAGCAGAAGTCCAGCGCGGTGAAGGCCACCTTCGCGGCGGTCATCCTGCAGATCATGATCATCGACCTGGTGTTCTCGCTCGACTCCATCATCACCGCGGTGGGCATGGTGGACGATGTGCGGGTGATGATCGCCGCGGTGATCGTGTCTGTGCTGCTCATGATGCTGTTCGCCAGCCCCATCGGCCGCTTCGTATCGAACCACCCCACCATCAAGATGCTGGCGCTGTCCTTCCTGGTGGTGGTGGGCGTGGTGCTTGTCGCGGAAGGTTTCGGGCACCACGTGCCCAAGGGCTACGTGTACTTCGCAATGGCCTTCTCGCTGGTCGTGGAAATGCTCAACATCAGGCTGCGCAAGAAGTCGGACAAGGCGGTGGAACTGCATCCGCCGCACATCCCCGGCGACTGAAGGCGCAAGCGCCCGGGGCCTAGTCTGTTCCCGCTTCGGGCAGCAGCTGGGGGTTGTAGACGGCCTCCCACAGGTGGCCGTCGGGGTCGGTGAAATAGCCCGCGTAGCCGCCATAGAAAGTGTCGGCCGCGGCCTTCACCACGGTGGCGCCGGCCTTTGCGGCCTGCTGCATCACTGCATCGACTTCGGCCTTGGACAAGACGTTGTGCCCAAGGGTGAATTCAAGCGGCCCGCCCGTCCGCAGCGGCAGGCCGGTATCGGCCGCAATGCTCGAGCGCGGCCACAGCGCGAGCCTGAGCCCGTGCTGCAGTTCGAAGAACGCGACGGCGCCGTTCTCAAACTCCTTGCCGATGATGCCGTCCGTGGAAAACCCCAGCCCGTCGCGATAGAACGCCACGGCTTTTTCCAGGTCTTCGACGCCCAGGGTGATGACGGTGACTCTTGGTTGCATGAACCGCCTCGCTACTCCAGCGTGAAGCCGATCTTCAGCGTGACCTGCCAGTGCGCGATCTTGCCGTCCACCACGTGGCCGCGCGTCTCGGTCACGGTAAACCACTGGATGTTGCGCACCGTCTGGTGCGCCTTGGTGATGGCGGTCTGCACCGCTTCCTCGATGCTGACAGGGGACGAGCCGGTGAGCTCCAGCGACTTGTAAACGTGATTCGACATGTCTCTGCTCCTTGTAGTGGTGGAAACATCGTAGTCATCGCCGGCTGCAAGGGCAAACGAAGCAGTCGTTGTTTCGACATGCGCGAATCGTCGCTGGAGGCGCGGGCCTAGTCCGCGTACACGCCCGCCGCCTTGATGATGGGCGTCCACTTGGCGATTTCGTCCGCCACGAACTTCCTGTGGCCTTCGGGTTCGATGCGCCCGTCGGTGGCCACCACGGCGCCAAGCGCTTCTTCGCGCTTGATGAAGTCCGCGTCGCGCAATGCGGCCTTCATGGCCTCGTTGAGCTTCTTCAGCACCGGTGCCGGCGTGCCCTTGGGGGCATACAGGCCGTGCCAGATGGTGACCTGGAAGTTCTTCAGGCCCGATTCGTCGAGCGTGGGCAGGTCTTTCAGCAGCGGCGTTGTCAGCCGCTTGGGCGTGGTGACCGCGTAGGCCTTGACCTTCCTGGCCTCGATCTGAGGCGAAGTGTTGGTGGTCTGGTCGCACAACAGATCGATCTGCCCGCCGATCAGGTCGGTAATGGCCGGTGCGGTGCCCTTGTAGGGCACGGGCGTCATGTCGGTCTTGGTGGCGCTCTGGTAGAGCAGGCCGCACAGGTGCGAGGCCGAGCCCACGCCCGCGTTGCCGATGTTGATCTTGCCTTTGTTGGCCGCAATCCAGGCGGTCAGTTCCTTGTAGTTGGCGGCTTCGATGGCGGGTTTTGAGATGAGCGTCATCGGCACGTCGTTGACGATGCCCAGGTACTCGAAATCGCTCTCGACCTTGAACGGCAGGTTGCGCACCAGCGTCGGCACGGTGGCCATTGCGATGTGGTTCAGCAGCAGGGTGTAGCCGTCGGGCTTGGCGCGTGCCACCTTGGCCGCGCCGATGGAGCTGCCGGCACCGGGCACGTTGTCGATGATCACGCTCGCACCGCCCAGGGGCTTGCGCAGCGCCTCGGCCAAGTCGCGCGCCACGCGGTCGGTGGGGCCGCCGGCTGCAAAGGGCACGACGATGGTCACCGGCTTTCCGGCGGGAAAGTCTTGCGCATGCGCACCCATGGCAAGGGCCAGCGCCGCAAGGGCGAACAGTTTTTTCATGGAAGTCTCCGTCAAGTAAAAATGAAAATTCAGGGGGCTCGCGCCGGCACGCGGCTCTCGAGCGCGGGCGGCTGCCAATCGGGCTTGATGTGGCAGCCGTTCTTGCCGTCGGTGTCGTAGCGCGGCGCCAGCGATGCGCAGCGTTGCGCAAGGCTTTGCGGCGTAGGCTTTTCGCCCTTGTCGATCCAGTCGAGCAGGGCGGTAAAGAGCGCGGGGTATTCCGAATCGCTCAGGTAGCTGTGCTCGCGCTCCGCGCTGAAGCTCTGCACCAGCTGGCCGCCGGTGCCGGCCGCGTCGCGGATGCGGCGATAGGCGTTCTCGAGTTCGACGAAAGCCGTCGGGTCGTCGATGGCATGCAACGCCAGCGTGGGCAGCGCTGTGCGCCCGGTCGGTTGGCTGTCGGCTGCCAGGGCGCCCTTGGCCTGCGGATCGGCGGCGTAGCGCAGCACGCCCGCATTGAGCGCCGCATCGTCGGCCGAGCCTTGGTAGACGACGCCAATGTTGCCGAACGGATTGCGGCCGCCCAGGCGTTTTTGCACCAGGTCCTGGAACAGCCAGGTCGCCCAGTTCAGGTGGCCCAGCAGCGAGCGCTCCTCGATCTTCACGACCGAGAGAATGGTCTTGAGCCGCGCGGCCTGCTCAGGCGTGCGCTG
Organism: Variovorax sp. CCNWLW186; assembly: GCF_037203865.1. Lineage (NCBI taxonomy): Bacteria > Pseudomonadati > Pseudomonadota > Betaproteobacteria > Burkholderiales > Comamonadaceae > Variovorax > Variovorax sp. CCNWLW186. The sequence continues at coordinate 107,031 of NZ_JBBCBO010000001.1, forward strand.
CGCGGCGGGCATGCCGACCCCGGTGCAGTCCTTGACGCGCGCGGCCAACTCGGGCCGCGTGAGTTTTGAATCGGCGGGCAGGCCCATCCACAGCGGGTATTGCGGCTCATCGGCACGCGGATGGTTGCGGCACACGTACTGGTACACCACGCGCAGGTCGAGCCGGAAGTCATAGGCGCTGTTGCCGCCGCCGAGCACGCCGCTGGTGAGCAGAAGGCCGTCGTAGGGCGACTTTGCACTGCCCACAGGCGCATAGAGCTCGGCCGCCTTTGCCGCGACGCCCGCGCCGTAGCTCTGGCCATGCAGCAGCGTGCGCTGTGGCTGGCCGAAATGGCGCACGAAGATCTGGCGCAGCCGCTCGGTGTCTTCCGCCGCCATCGTCACGCCGTAGCCGCCGCGCCGATAGGTGGAGCCGGCCCAGGCGTAGCCGGCCTTCACGGTGATCGCCCATCGCTTCAGGTCTTCCTGGCTGCGCTCGAGCTTGGGGGGCCCGGTCTCCGGGCCGCCATGCGCATGCATCACGAGCACGCCGCGGTTCCAGTTGTTCGGAATCGCGATCCAGTAGAAAGAACCGTTGCCGTCTTCGCCTGTGTAGCAGCGTGCGGCCTCAGGCACGGGTGCGGGGCAGGGCGTTGATGCAGGTGCCTGCTTGGATGCGGGCGAGGCCGCTTGCGCGGAGAGCGGCAGCGCGGTGCCCAGCAGCGCGAAAGCGGCCAGCGTGGAAAGTTGTTTTTTCAATGTCGTACTCCGAGTTCCAGCGCCGCGTTCGTTCCTGCCGTGGAAGCGAATCCGAGGACGCCGCTGTTGAAGATGAAATTGCCCGGCCGGCCCGCATCGGCCTGCGCCACGCCGAGCACAGGCGTGTCGTAGCTGAGCGATGCAGAGGTGCCGCCCAGGTTGAAGCTGCTGCCCGCCACGGTGGCTTCGCGGTTCTGGCCTGTCACAGCGGCCATGGCGTAGCTGCCGTCCGCCGTGCCGGGCGTCAGCGTCTGCTGCAGGCCGAACATCCGCAGGCCGGCATTTGCCGCCGATTCGCGCACCAGGTGCAGCGGCACCGCGGCACCGTTCACGAGCCCGATCACCATCGACCCTGTGAGCGTGCCGCCGGTGGTCACGGCGCCGCCGGTGGGCGAGGTGGTGCGCAGGTCGAAGGCACCGCGCGCGGTGTTGTAGGTGATGTAGCCCTTCTCCGTCTGCGTGCATGTGGCGTCGTAGGTCATGAACCCGCCGGTCACCGCATCGCGGCAATACTGGAAAGTGCCCGCATTGCGCAGCCGCACCGATGAGGCATGCGCCACCGCGGCGCCGGTGCCCTGTTGCACGCCGACCGCGTTGAAGATGTTGGCCACCGGGTTGAACACCGCCGGTGCGGCCGTGTTCTCGAAGGTGTTCTGGAAGGCGACGAGCGGTGCAAAACCGCCGCCGCTCGGCGCGTTCACTCCGCCCAGCAGCACGCCGCCGGGCGCAAAGCTGAAGACTGCCGCGCTCTCGCTGCTCGCATAGCTGCAGCTGCCTTGCGCCACCAGGGAGCCGCTGCGCTGCGTGCCCGCCGCGCGCTGCAAGCTGGCGTCGATGGTCACGGTGTAGGCCATGGTGGCCGGATCGATGTCGACGCGCAGTTCTTCGCCGAAGCTGTTGCCGCCCTTGTAGCTGGCAGGGGTGGCCGGCAGGTTGGGGCAGGCCAGCGGATCGCCGACCTCGGTTACGCAGCTGTAGTTGACTGCCGCATCGAGGCTGCCGCTGCCGCGGTACTTGGGCCATGCCGGAAACTGGCACAGCGGACGCGTGCGGCCGTAAGTGCCTGCCACCGCATCGACGGCTACGCCTGTGGCAGGTGCCAGGCCTGCCTCCACCCAGCCCTCGAGCGCCGCAAGCGAGTCCCAATTCGGAATGAAGCTGCCCGTGCCATGGCCCATGCCCGGCACGGTATAGAAGCGCACGTGCTCGTCCACCGCAGCTTGGCCCACGGTGGCGATGAGCTGCTTGTAGTACTCGATGGTCGAGTTGGGGCTGATCACCTCGTCGGCCAGGCCGTGCAGCATGATGACCCGGCCGCCGCGCGCGAAGAAGGGCGCGAGGTTCGGGTTGGTGGCATCGGTCAGCGCCGACACTTCGCTCACGCGCGAGGCATAGCTGCCGGGGTCCAGCGGGTCGAAGCCCAGCGAATCGAAGGTGTCGATGCGCGTGACGAAGTACTTCACCCACTGGTCGCCCGTAACGTACATGTTGGCGTCGGCCGACGTGGCGGGGTTGCCCGGCACCTTGCGCGTGCCCAGGTCGCGCGTGGTGAAGGGGCCCGCCACCAAGGTGCCTTCGAGGATGTTGTAGCCGCCTGCGCGCTTTACGCCGTTGGCCAGCGAGTAGGTGCTGAACTCGAGCGGCGATTCGATGGTGCGCACGGTGGCAAGTTGCGCGTCCGAAAGGCAGGTATCGCCGTTGTCGGTGCCGCCGCTGCAGCGCAGCGACGCAAGGATCTGCGTGTTCAGCAGCCGGCAGCTTTCCACGTTGCTCACGATGTTGTCTGCCGCGCCGTCGAGCTTGTCGCAGGCCTGCATTGCCGCCTTCTGCACCAGCAGCGTCTTGGCCACGTTCATCCAGCCGGCGCCGCCGTTGCTGTAGAGCGCCCGGCCCACCGCTACGTTCGACAGCCGCGTGCCGGTGTAGTTGAGCGCGGGCTCGTTGGCAATCACGCCGTCGTAGTCCTGCGGCCAGCGCTGGATGTAGCTGAGGGCATCGCGCCCGCCGGTGGAGGTGCCCAGAAAGTAGGCGTAGGCGGGCTCGATGCCGTAGCGCGCGAGCACCAGCGCCTGCGCCACGTCGCGCGTTTTCTTGAGCGAATTGCCGCCGTAGTTCGCAAGCTGCTCGTCATTGGCGGCAAAGCGCCCGTCGGTGATGCTGCTGGACTGGTGGCCTGAATCGTCGCCGTAGGTTGCATACCCCAGCGCAAGCGGCGCGGGCTTGCCGGCGGGGCCGAAGCGGATGACCTCGGTGCCGTCGATCAGCACGCCGTCGAAGCCGCCGCCGCCGAAGTGAATGGTCTTGCGGTTCCACTTTTCGGGCAGGTTGACCGCAAAGTTGATGGCCTGCGAAGCAGGGTCCATCGGCTGGATGGTGCCGCGCACGCGGCAGTAGTCACCGAGCCGGTTGCCGGCGTCGCTTGCCGCCACCGGCACTGCGCTGGTCACGGTTGCGCCCTGGGTGGGCAGGCTGATGAGCGAGGCGGGCAGGCTCTTGCCGGCGAGATCCGCGCAGGAGACCACCGGCTGCACGGTCGGGGGCGGCGGGTTGTCGGGCGGATCGGTGTCGGGCGTGCCGCCATTGGACGGCGGCGGGGGCGATGCGATGGGAAAGAACCCGGCACCGGCGCTGCCACCACCGCCGCCACCGCCGCAGGCGGCAAGAACCAGCGAAATACCGATCACGGCAACGAACGAACGGCAGGCGCAAAAGGGCGCGTCAGGCAATGCAGGAGGGCGCGAGTTGCGCATGGACTTGTCTCCGGAATGCGGCCTCGATGGGCCGCTTTTTTGAATGAGCGGCCGGACGATAGGTGCACGGTGACCTAGGGTCAAATAAAATAAAGAGGCACTTCCGATATCAAAAAAGTATGGAAATAAGACCGCTTCGCTACTTCGTGGCCGTCGCCGAGACCGGCCACATGACGCGGGCCGCCGAACAGCTGGGCATTCAGCAGCCGCCGTTGAGCCAAGCCATCAAGGCGCTCGAACGCGAGTTGGGGGTGCTGTTGTTCCGGCGGCATCCGCGCGGCGTGGCGCTCACCGATGCGGGCCGGCTGTTCCAGGTGGAGGCGCTGCGCATGCTGCAGGACATGGCGGCCATGAAGCAGCGCATGGCGCGCGTGGCCAAAGGGCAGGCCGGCACGCTGGCGGTCGGCTTCACCAGCTCGGCCGCGGCGCACCGCTTCGTGCCCGAGGCGTTGCGTGCTTTTCGCCGCGCGCATCCCGAGGTGGAGCTGCAGCTGCGCGAGGACAACGCGGCCGAACTCACCGAGGCGCTCGACGCCGGCCGCCTGCACTGCGGCCTGCTGCGCGTGCCGGTGGCGCGGCCCGAAGGCCTGCGCTTCGAAACGCTGCTGCGCGAACCTGTGCTGGTGGCAATGCCCAGCGACCACCGCTTTGCCCTCGCGCGCAGCAAGGCCTCGCGGCCGCTGCCGCTTGCGAAGCTGTGCGAGGAAGGCATCATCCTCGTGCGCCGTCCGGGCGCGCCGGGCCTGTATGCCGAGCTGCTGGCCATGTGCCACGCCAAGGGCCTGCGTCCGCGCGTGGTGGCCGAGGTGGACCGAATGATGACCAACCTGAATCTCGTCGCCGCGGGCGTCGGCCTGTCGGTGGTGCCGGCCTCGATGACGGGCGTGCATGCGCATGCCATTGCCTACACCCGGCTCGCCGACGGCGGCCAGCTCGACGCACCGCTCACGCTGGTGTCGCGCGCTGAAGAAGACAACCTGCCCGCGCAGCACTTTGCCGCGCTTCTGCGCAGGCATGCGAGCGAGAACCCCGGGTCATGAGTTTTTCGCCGCGCCGCCGCCGGCTGGTGCGTGACACCGGCATTGCGCTTGCCGCCGCCTGCGCCATGCCACAGTTGCTGAGGGCTGCGCCATTGCCTTCGCCTTCGACTCAATGGCCGAACAGGCCGATTCGTTTGATCGTGGTCTACCCGCCGGGCGGCGTGAGCGACGGCATGGCCCGCGTGCTGGCCGAGCCGCTGGCCCAATCGCTCGGCGTTCCGGTGCTCGTCGAAAACCGTGCCGGCGCGGGCGGCAGCATCGGCATGGATGCGTTGGCGCGTGCCACGCCCGATGGCTGCACGCTCGCGTTTTCGGCCATCAGCCCGATCACGCTGCATCCGCTGGTTGCCCGCGTGCCCTACGACCCGTTGCGCGCCTTTGCCCCGGTGGCAAGCGTGATGCGCACGCCCGTGCTGGTGGTCGGCACGCCGGCCTTCGCGGGCCGCGGCTTCCAGGAACTGATCGCGCTCGCGCGCAGCCAGCCCGGCGCGGTGCGGTGGGCCACGTCGGGCGTGGCCACCATCGGCCACATGGTGCTGGCACAGGTGCGCATGCAAAGCCGCACCGCCATCACGCACATTCCCTACGCGGGCGGCGGCCCGCAACTCAACGATGCACTCGGCGGGCAGTTCGAGGTGCTGTCGACCAACGTCGCCGCGCAGCAGCTGCAGTACATAGGCGAAGGGCGGCTGCAGGCACTGGCGGTGGGTGCGCCGGCGCGCATCGAGGCCTTGCCCGCGGTGCCGACGCTTGCCGAACTGGGCTACGAGCGGGCCAATCGCGACTCGCTCTTCGGCATCTTCGCGCCGGCCCGCACGCCCCCGGCGGTGCTGCAGCGGCTCAATGCGCAGATCAACCGGGTGCTGAGCAGCGATGCCGTGCGCGCGCGGCTGCGTGGTGCGTACAACCTGCCGGTGGGCGGCGCCATCGAAGACCTTGCGCAGGAGATTGCCGTCGACCGCCGGCGCAACCGCGAGCTGGTGTCTGGAGACCGGTCGCAGTTCGACTAGCCGCGCATTTCTGTCGGTTGGCTTCCGGCTGACACGCGCATAGGTACAAACCTACGCTGGAAACCAAAGTCTTCACCTTCAATGGCGCCGACGTCGAAAGGAGACTGAGGCGTGCGGTGCGTCTCGTCCTCGGCGGATCAGGAGACAGCCATGCGCACGCAGAACGAGAAGAAGAACGACGAGGCAAGCCAGACCGGCGATGACGGCGGCGGCACAGATCCCCAGCAAGCCCTGACGGGCACCACCCGACGCTCGCTCATACGCAACGCCGTACTGTTTGCGATGTTCTCGGCCAGCGGGGTGAGCCTGACAGGTTGCGGAGGCGGAGGCGGGGGAGGTGGCGGAGGCATAGGAGGGGGCATTGGCGGAGGCGGAGGCAGCCCGCCCGTGAGCACCGGCCCGGTGTTCAAGCACGGCGTTGCCAGCGGCGACCCGTTGTCGGACCGGGTGATTCTGTGGACCCGGGTGACGGCGCCCGCACCGGGCACCCTGAACGTCGAATGGCAACTTGCAAGCGACGAGCGTTTTGGCGTGATTGTTGCGCGCGGCACGGTGAGCACCGGCCCCGAGCGCGACTACACGGTGAAGGTGGACGCCACGGGGCTCCAGCCGGCCAGCACCTATTTCTACCGCTTCGTGATGGGCAGCGAGGCCTCGCCCATCGGCCGCACAAAGACGCTGCCGGTGGGCGGTGTTTCGCAGGCCCGGCTGGCGGTGGTGTCCTGCTCCAACTTTCCCAGCGGCTACTTCAATGTGTATGCCGACATTGCCAAGCGCACCGACATCGACGTGGTGCTGCACCTGGGCGACTACATCTACGAATATGGCCGCGTGGGCTATGCGTCGCAGTTGGCCATTGCCATCGACCGCGTATCGACACCCGACCATGAGATCCTGACGCTTGCGGACTACCGCGAGCGCCATGCGCAATACCGCACCGACAGCGACCTGCGTGCGCTGCATGCGCGGTTTCCCATGATTGCCGTGTGGGACGACCATGACCTGGCCGACAACGCATGGGTGGGCGGCGCCGCCAACCACGACGAATCGAGCGAGGGCAGCTTTGCGGCGCGGCGCGCGGCCGCCGTGCAGGCCTACCACGAGTGGCTGCCGACGCGGCTGCCCGACCCGGCCAACCCGCTGCTGATCTACCGCTCGTTCGACTTCGGCACGCTCGCTTCGCTGCACATGCTCGACACCCGGCTGATCGGCCGCGAGCGGCAGCTCACGCTCGACCAATACCTGGCCGGCGAGGCGGCCGCGCCCACGCGCCAGCTGCTGGGCCAGCCGCAGGTGGATTGGCTCTCCGCGCGCATGGCGGCCTCGGCCGGTACCTGGCAGGTGCTGGGCCAGCAGGTGCTGATGATGCGCATGGCCATTCCCCTGAGCATTGCGACCGACTTCAGCCCCGAGACGCTGGGCGCCTATGTGGCCGCGCAGGCGCTGCCGGACGCCGCCCGCAGCGACAGCCAGAGGGCCTTGCTCGCGCAGCAGAAGGTGCCCTACAACATGGACGCATGGGACGGCTACCCGGCCGCGCGCGACACCGTGCTTGCCATGGCGCGCAACCAGGGCAAGAACCTTGTCTCGCTGGCCGGCGACACGCACAACGCCTGGGCCGGCAACCTCACCGATGTTTCGGGGCAGCGGGTGGGGGTGGAATTCGGAACGTCGTCGGTGTCGTCGCCCGGCTTCGAGCGGGCGGTGCCGCTGATTGCCAACGACCTGCTGGCCGACGGGTTCCTGCGCATGGTGGACGACCTGCGCTACGCCGAAACCAGCAAGCGCGGCTATGCCGTGCTGACCCTGACACCCGGCGAAGCGCGCTGCGAATACATCGAGATCAGCACGGTGCTGAGCCGCGACTATTCGGTAAGAACGGCCGCCACGCTGCGCGCGCTGCCGGGCACCGGCAACCTGCAGGTGCTTGCGGCCTGAGGGTGGGTTGGGCCGACGCGGTGGCAGGCGCATTTCACGGCCTGCCTGAGATTCGCGGCATTTGTGAACCAAATAGCCAATACAATTGCGAACGATTCTCATCCGTTGCGTCAACGTCGGTTCTCCAGAATTTCGCTTCATGTCCGCGGCCGGCCCTCTTGTTCCACCCATCGAAGTTCTCTACAGCGACCACCATGGCTGGTTGCTGGGATGGCTGCGCCGCCGCCTGGGCGATGCCTGCGATGCGGCCGACCTGGCCCATGACACCTTCGTGCGGCTGATGGCTTCTTCGCGCACTGCCAGCCTCGGCGATGAACCGCGCGCCTTCCTCACGCACGTGGCCAAAGGACTGGTGGCCGACTATTGGCGCCGGCGCGAGGTGGAGCGGGCCTACCTGGAAGCAATTGCGCATCTTCCTGAACCCGAGGCGCCGTCGCCCGAGGCGCGGCTGCTCATCATCGAATCGCTGCTGCGCATCGAGGCGATGCTGGCCAGCCTTCCGGGCCGCACGCGGCAGATCTTCCTGCTGGCTCAGTTCGACGAACTGACGCTCCAGCAGATCGCCGAGCGCATGGCCATGCCCGTGATCACGGTGCGTCGCCATATCCACAAGGCGCTGGTCGCCTGCATGTCCGTCGCGTGAGCGGCAGCGGGCCCAGTGCAATGAACAGACAGCAGCCGGCCACGGCAGGGGCCAGCCCCAGTCCCGCACTCCTGAGTGAAGCCGCCGACTGGATGATGACGCTGCGCTACGGCGACAACGCGCAGGCGGGACAAGAGGCGCAGGCGAACTTCGACCGCTGGCGCCAGCAAAGCCCCGCGCACGCCGAGGCCTGGGCGCGGGCGGAGGCCCTGATGGGCGTGTTTGCGCAAGTGCCGACGGGCATCGGCAAGAACGCTTTCCACGCCTTGCAGCGGCCCAATCGCCGCCGCGGCATGGGCCTGCTGGGTGCGTTGCTGGTTGCGGCGCCGGCCGGCTGGCTGGCGTGGCGGCACATGCCCTGGCGCGAGTGGACCGCCGATGTCGCAACGGCCACGGGCGAGCGAAAGTCGATCACGCTGGCGGACGGCTCGCGCCTGGTGCTCAACACCGCCAGCGCCGTGGACATCGTGTTCACCGCCGCGGAAAGACGTATCCGGCTGCAGGCCGGCGAGATTCTTGTGACGACGCATGCCGATCCCTCGCCCACCTATCGGCCCTTCCTGGTACAGACGCCGCAGGGCACTGTGCGTGCCATGGGCACGCGCTTCAGCGTGCGCCGCCTGGACGAAGGCACCACCCGGGTCGCTGTGTTCGAAGATGCCGTGGAGCTACGGGCGGTGCAAGGTGCATCGCGTGTGCTGCGTGCCGGAGAGCAGATCGACTTCGAGGCCGGGCGCATCGGAGCGGAGCTTCCTGTGGAGGCCAGCGCCGCGCTCTGGGAGCAGGGCATGCTGCTCGCAAGAAACATGCGGCTGGCGGATGTCGTCGCCGAAATGAGCCGCTATCGCAGCGGCGTTTTGCGCTGCCACCCCGCGGTGGCCGATCTGCGCGTGTCGGGTGCCGTTTCTCTTGCCGACACCGATGCCGGACTCGCGCTGCTGGCGCGCTCGCTGCCGCTGCGCATCGAGCAGACGACCCGGTATTGGGTGACGGTGGCCCCGCGATAGCCGGTGAACTTGGGCTTTCGGCCCGGGCAACGCGGCTCGCCCAAGAAATTTTTCATCCCGAGGTGATCACTTTTTCCGTCTCGTCCGGTGTGAGAGGGAATGACGCGTCGACACCGATGCGCGCCACCACCCTCACAGCTATTCAAGGACGCAGATAAATGACATCGCAGCAGGCCCGCCGGCACAGGCGCATCGACAAGTTCGCGGTTGCGATCACCACCACGGCCATTCGCGCCGCGCTTGGCGGAGTTGGCGCCTTGGCATTGGGCGCGGCGCCCGTGTTCGCGGCCGAGGCGGCAGGCCCGAGCGCGCGCCAGTACGCGATTGCCGGCGGTACGCTGGCCGATGTGCTGGCGCAGTACGCGGCAGCCACCGGCGTGCAGCTGGTCTTCGAGCCGGGCATGCTCGCAGGGCTGCGAAGCGGCGGGCTGCGCGGGCGCTACACGGCGCAGGAAGGCTTCGAGCAGGTGCTGCGAGGCAGCGGCTATGAAGTCGTGGGGCAGGGCGCCGGTGCCTATTCGTTGCGCAAGGCCGGTGCTCCCGCGCGCAGCAGCACCGGCGACGCCGCCACGCTCGCGCCCGTGACGGTGACTGCCGCGACCGAGCGCGAAACACCCACCGGCCGCGTCAATGGCTATGTCGCCAGGCGCAGCGCCACCGCAACCAAGACGGACACGGCGCTGATCGAGAACCCGCAGTCCGTCTCGGTCATCACGGCGGACGAAATCGGAGACCGCAAGGCAGAGTCGCTCGACGAGGCGCTGCGCTACACGGCAGGTGTCACGCCCAACCTGAAGCCGTGGGCAGTCGACGAGTTCTCGCTGTTGCGCGGCTTCGAGCTCGGCACCGCCGGTATCTTCATGGACGGGCTGCTGACCTCCGGCCGCTCCTATGCCGCGCCCATCGAGCCCTATGGACTCGAACGGCTCGAAGTTCTGCGCGGGCCCGCGTCCGTGCTCTATGGAAAGATGCCGCCCGGAGGCATGGTCAACGCGGTGAGCAAGCGGCCGACGGCAGACACGGTGCGCGAGATCGGCATCGAGTACGGCAGCTACAACCGCAAGCAGTTGAAGGCCGATCTTGCGGGCGCACTGGACAGCCGCAACGAATGGACCTACCGCCTCACGGTGCTGGGGCGCGATTCGAACACCCGCCTGGACCACGACCGCGACAACCGCCTCTACATTGCGCCGGCCCTTACGTGGCAGCCCAATGCCAGCACCAAGCTCACGCTGCTCGGGCGCTACCAGAAGGACAACCAGGCCTATGCCTGGCAGAACCAGCTGGAGCAGCCCGGCGTGTTCGGCCAGCCGAGCCCGCGCGTGAACATCGGCGGCTACGACAACCGCTGGCGGCGCGACAACAAGATGCTCGGCTACGAGTTCGAGCACAGCTTCGACGCCACCTGGTCGGTGCAGCAGAGCATGCGCTACAGCGAACTCGATCGCTCCGAGACCAACGTGTTTCCCCGCGGCCTGCGCTCCGACGGCTACACGATGAACCGCAGCTTCTCGCCGCGCGAGACGCATTGGAAGGGCTTGCTGCTGGACACGCGCGTGCAGGCGCGCTTCAGCAGCGGCCCGCTGGCGCACACGCTGCTGGCGGGCGTGGACTATGCCAAGTCGCGCACCACCGACGAGTTTCCGTACGACCGGCCGCTCCTGGCGCCGCTGAACCTGCTCGCGCCGGCGTACACGCACCAGCCGCTCGCGCCGGCCGCCGATCCGTATGTCGACAGGGTGCCGACCAAGCAGGTCGGCCTCTACCTGCAAGACCAGGTGAAATGGGACCGCTGGGTTCTCACCGCCGGCGTGCGACACGACAAGGCGGATGCCACGGGCACCCGCACCTTCGGCAGGACCGGCGAGAGCAGCGAGATTTACGACACGTCGGCCAGCGCCACCACCGGCCGCGTGGGCGTGGTGTACCTGTTCGAGTCCGGATGGGCACCCTATGTGAACTACGCAACCTCCTTCTCGCCGGAGATCGGCAAGGACTTGAACGGCGATCTGCTCAAGCCTTCGAAGGGCCGGCAGGTCGAGGCCGGCGTGCGCTACCAGCCGGGGGGAAGGAACGCCAGCTACACGGCCTCGGTGTTCGACATCGTTCGCAGCAACGTGACCACGGCGGCGCCGCAGGTGCCCGGAGAAGTCATCCAGACCGGTGAAGTGAAATCTCGCGGGCTCGAGCTCGAGGCCCGTGCCGACGTGACGGACAACATCAGCCTGATTGCCCAGTACACCTACCTCGACACCCGCATCACGCGCAGCAACGACGGCGACCTGGGCCTGCCGCAGATGAGCACGCCGAAGCACAGCGCGTCGGTATGGGGCAAGTACTCGTTCCCGCTGGGCGGCTCGACGCGCGCGTTTGCCGCCCTTGGCGTGCGCTACCTCGGCAAGGCCCGCTCGGCATGGGACACGGGCAATGCCAACATCACCAACCCGAGCTTCACGCTGGTCGATCTTGCGCTGGGCTTCGACAGGGGGCCCTGGCGCTTCTCGCTCAACGTCAACAACCTCTTGAACAAGCAGTCGCTGATGGATTGCAACGGAAGCATCTGCTACCGCAGCGCGGAGCGCACGGCCAACGTGAGCGCGCTCTACCGCTTCTGATGCGGCCGGCGCGTGGCGCTGTTCGGCGCTCCCCGGGGCCACTTGTGTCGCGTATCGCGGCAGCGCTGTTTGGCGGCTACGCGCTGGCGGCGCTGACCAGCGTTGCCGCGCTGGCGCTGCCCATGGGCACGGTGGAAGCGGTGCTCACAGGCATGCAGGCCAGCTTCGTGGTGTATGCCGTCGCGGTGATCTGGGTGTTTGCGGCAAAGAGCGCGGGGAGGGCGTGGCTGGGCTTGGCGGTGGCCGCGGTGCCGCTGCTGGCGGCGGCATGCTGGGTGTGGAGGGAGGCGGCGGCATGACGGCCACGGCAAAGAGCCTGCGCCAGGCCATGGCCGGCCTTCACACCTGGACCGGCCTGCTGTTCGGCTGGCTTCTCTATGCGATGTTTCTCACCGGCGCGGTGAGCTATTTTCGCGAAGAGATCTCCCAATGGATGCGGCCCGAAGTGCCTGCGCTCAGGCAAGCGCCGGACGCGGCCGCAAGCACTGCATCGGCCATTGCAGGCTTGCAGCTGCTCGCACCGGGCGCATCCCAATGGGTGATCGACCTGGCCGACGAACGCAGGAACTTCATCGCGGCATCGTGGCGCATTGGTGGCGGCCACGGCAGGGCCATGCTCGACCCGTTGACCGGCAAGGCCGTGCTTGCGCGCGAAACCACCGGCGGAGAGTTCTTCTACTACTTCCATTTTTCGCTCCACTACCTGCCGCGCGCCCCGGCACGATGGCTCGTGGGGCTGGCCACGATGTTCATGCTGGTCGCGATCATCAGCGGCGTGATCACGCACAAGAAGATCTTCACGAACTTCTTCACCTTTCGTCCCGGCAAAGGCGCGCGCTCGTGGCTGGATGGGCACAACATGCTGTCGGTGTGGGTGCTGCCCTTTCACCTGCTGATCACCTACACCGGCCTGATCACGCTGATGACGCTGTACATGCCGTGGGGCATCGACAGCGCGCCCGGCGCGGCACAAGCGCGCCAATCGCTCAGGGTCGAGATGACGGCGCTCATGCCGCCGGGCGCGCCGAGCGGCAGCGCCGCACCGTTGGCGGATGTGGGCGCGATGGTGCGCGAGGCCGAGCGGCGCTGGGGAAGCGGCGGCGTGTCGCGGCTGATCGTCGACCACCCGGGCGATGCCGCTTCGCGCGTGCGGGTGGTGCGCAGCGACGCGACGCGCGTGTCCGTCAGTCCGCGCTACCTGGTCTTCGACGGCGCAGAGGGCGCGTTGCTGGAGGCCAGGGACCACTCGGAACCCGCCGCTGAGACCCGCGGCGTGCTGTATGGCCTGCACTTGGGGCGCTTTGCCGGCGTCGGGCTGCGCTGGATGTACTTTCTGGCAAGCTTGGCGGGCGCCGGCATGGTTGCGACGGGGCTCGTGCTGTGGGCCGTCAAGCGGCGCGCCCGCCGCCGCCTCGATGCACGGCAGCCGCAGGCCGGACTCCGGCTTGTGGAGCGGCTCAACGTTGCCGGCATTGCGGGGCTGCCGGTGGCAATGGCGGCGTTCTTCTGGGGCAACCGCCTGCTGCCGGCCGGGATCGCTGGCCGCCCGGACTGGGAGATTCACTTGTTCTTCGCCGTGTGGCTGCTGATGCTGTTTCACGCGAGCGTGCGGCCCGTGCGGCGCGCATGGACAGAGCAGTTCGGGGCCGCTGCCGTGCTGTGCGCCGCTCTGCCGCTGTGGAACCTGCTTGCCGGCAACCGCCACCTGCTGGCCGCCATTCGCGAGGCGGATTGGGTGTTTGCCGGCTTCGAGCTAGCGCTGCTTGCCGCGGCCGCGATGTTCGCCGCGATTGCCATGAAGACCGCCCGGGTCGGCCAGGAGCTGGAAGCGAAGCCACGCGTCACATCAGGCGGAATCCCCGGGTGAATTGCATCGAGGTCTTCGCGGAGGACTTGGGCGCACTCCCCATCTTGGCAATTTCGGCAAGGCCGTCTTCGGTGATGCGAAGCACCGTGGCCACGCGCGACGAAGCGTAGCGCGCCTTCGGGCTGAGCGGCCCGATATCGGCCTCGATCAAGCCGGTAGCCACAAGCACCGAGACATGCCGGAGCTCTTCCGGGACCACCACCCGGACCGGGAGCTGCACATGCTGCAGCCGCATCAAGAACAAAAGCGCCATGCGATTCTCCGGTTGCCCGTCCGATCTGGATACGAGTCGGTCAAAAGAATCACAAGTTAGCGGCCGGTTTTTCCAAGTGCCATTGCCGCAATGTCGTGTCGCAATGTAGGCCTTAAGCTCTACAATTTGCTTGGGAGTAATCTGGCCGCGTCGCTACTCGAGGAGAAGTTATGCCGATGAATTTCCTTCGCCGCATAGAGGACGCCTCTTTCCCCCTGGCCATCCATGAAGAGGCCGACATTCAGTGCGCAGCCGTGCTGGCTGCTGCCGAGCTTATTGAGGCCAACCTCCCCGAACCTGACGATGTTTCAGGCCATCGGGGAGTGATCTTGCGCATCACCCCCAAAGGGCGGGCGGAGCTCAGCCGGTCGCGAGAGGCGCAACGCTGAAGCGCTGCTCATTTGGGTGCAGCCGGGCGTCCGTTCTGCTGCGCCGGCGCACCGCTTGCAGGAAGATTGCCTGGCCCCTCCGATGGGTCTTTGAGGCCGTAGAAGAAGAGCACGCCCACAACAACGACCGCTACGACGGCCAGCAGGGTCCACATCAATCGGCGACCGATGTCGCCCTGTTTGTGATGTTGCTTGGTTGTCATGACGCGGAGATTGACGCCCGCGAAAGCGCAATGCCATGCCGCTTTGACGTGTCTTCTTGAAGGTGGCTCTCCTACGTGGGCGCCTTGCCTCACCTCCCGAACCTCATTGCGCACCAGGATGGATTCAAAATGACAACCTGCCCCAACACCGCAGCGAACCAAAGACCGCCGACACATGATCACCCTTCACCACTGCGTCAGCGCACGCTCGTTCCGGCCTTTGTGGACGCTTGAAGAAATAGGGCTCTCCTACGAGCTCAAGATGCTGCCTTTTCCACCTCGCGTGCTGTCGCGGCCGTATCTCGAGGTGAACCCGCTCGGCACGGTGCCGATGCTGTCCGATGGCGCCATGCGAATGACCGAGTCGGCTGCCATCTGCCAATACCTGGCCGCGCGGTTCTCGGCGGGCCAGCTGGATGTGGGGCGCGACGAGCCGGACTTCGGGCCGTACCTCAACTACCTTCATTTCGGCGAGGCGACCTTGACCTTTCCGCAGACGCTCGTGCTGCGGTATGCGCACTTCGAACCGGCGGAGCGAAAGCAGCCGCAGGTTGCCGACGACTATGCCAAGTGGTTCCTGGCGCGGCTGCGAACGCTGGAGCCGCTGCTTGCCGCGCGCGAGTACCTGTGCGCGGGGCGCTTCACCGCGGCCGATGTGTCGGTCGGCTATGCATTGCTGCTGGCCGAGCACCTGGGCCTCGCCGAGCGCTTCACGCCCGCGGTGGCGGCTTACTGGGAGCGGCTGCAGGCGCGGCCGGGCTTCAAGGCCGCGATGGCTGCGCAATCGGGCGCCGCCAAGGCGCAGGGCGTCTCCCTGACGCCCGCACCCGACATCAGGGCCGATCGTCCCTGATGGGCAGCCGGCATGCCGCCGGTGCCTGCGCGTTGCTGCTCAGATGAACGGCACGCCGCCCGTCACCGGAATGGTCGCGCCCGAGATGTAGCTTGCCTGGTCGCTGGCGAGCAGCACATACACCGCCTGCAGTTCGGCCGGTTGGCCCGGTCGCTTCATCGGCGTCTGCTTGCCGAACTCCTTCACTTGCTCGGGCGGCATGGTCGAGGGAATGAGCGGCGTCCAGAACGGGCCCGGCGCCACGCAATTCACCCGGATGCCTTTCTCCGCGAGAAGTTGCGCCATGCCGCCCGACATGTTCTGGATCGCGCCCTTGGTCGAGGCATAGGCGACCAGCGTGGCGTTGGGCTTGTCGGCGTTGATCGACGTGGTGCTGATGATCGAGGCGCCCGGCTTCATTCGCGCCGCCGCGGCGCGGCACAGGAAGAAGTTGGCGTAGACGTTGGTCCGGAAGGTGCGGTCGAACTCCTCGGGCGAGATCTCGTCGAGTGACTTGTGGCTCATCTGGAAGGCCGCGTTGTTGACGAGCACATCGAGCCGGCCGAAGGTGTCGAACGCGCGGTCCACGAGGCTGCGGCAATGCGCTTCTTCGCAGATGTCGCCGGGCACCGCAACGCAGCGGCGGCCCGCGCGCTCGATCCATTGGCGGGTGACCTGGGCGTCCTCCTCTTCCTCGGCGAGGTAGGAGATGAGCACGTCGGCGCCTTCGCGCGCAAAGGCGATCGCCACCGCGCGGCCGATGCCGCTGTCGCCGCCGGTGATGAGCGCGGCCTTGCCCTGGAGCTTGCCGCTGCCGACGTAAGACTGTTCGCCGAAATCGGGCAGCGGCGACATCTTCGATTCGAGACCTGGCGGTTGCTGGGCGGGTGTGGAAAAAGGCGGCTGCGGGCCGGCCTGGCGGGGGTCTTCTGTCATGGCGTTTCCGGAGAGATTGGTGGTGGACGAAAGGGCGGAGTGCTGCTCGGCAGATCAGGCGCCGGCGTCGTTCTCGCGCGGCGTGTCGCGAGCGGCGCGGCGCTTCAGCGTGTCTTCGCTGTCTGCGGCCGGGGCCGCCGCATCGCGGTCGACAGCCTTCTTCATACCGCGCTTCAGGCTCTGCGCGTCGCCAGTGCTGATCGCCGGCTCTTCGCCGTTCACGGCATCGGGCGCCTGCACGCGCTGGCCGCCGGATGCGGGATCGACAGGCGAGGGTGGGGCGGGTGATTTGTTCATCGGAGTGTGTGCTCGAGCGGTGGATGAGAGGCTCAAGCTTCGGCCTGTGGGCGGCGGCGCGCGCGCGAGGCTTGCGCATCCGAACGTCGGACAAGACCCACGGCATCGGTCCGCTTGTTCGATGCCGGGGGGGCGCTCCAGCAATTGTTCGCTGGTCGTCGCGGCGAGGCCACTCAGCAGTGGCCGGCAGCAAGCGGAATCAACCGTTCATGAACCGCGCAAAGATGGCCTGGTGCAGCCAGCGCGGTGTCGCCCACACCATTGCCACCGCGGCCTTGTTGTTGAAGCCGGGAACGACGCTCCTCCGCCCGGCGTGCAGCGCATGAATGCCCGCCCGCACCACCGGCGCGGGTTTCATCATCAGCAGCTTGAGTCCCCAAGTGATCTTTTGCTTGGCGGCCTGCGCAAAGCCGGTGTCGGACATGCCGGGGCACAGCGAGGTCACAGTCACGCCGTCTCGCTTGAATTCACGGTGCAACGCATCGCCGAGCCGCAGCACGTAGGCCTTGGCAGCACCGTAGACCGCCATGTTTTCCACGCCGAAGTAAGCCAGCATGCTGGCGACGAGCAGTATCTTTCCGTGGCCCCGCTCGCGCATGTCTTCGCCGAAGAGCCGTGTCATGACCGTCAGGCTCGCAATGTCGAGCTGCAATATGTCCAGGGCGCTCTGCATCGGCGTATCGAGCAAGGGGCCTTGCAAGCCGTGGCCCGCGTTGTTGATCAGGATTTCAACCGGGATCGCGCGCTCGCGAAGGCCGGCGTGCAGCGCGTGCACGGCGGCCATGTCCGACAGATCGGCCTGCTCCACGATGATTTTGACCTTGTACTGCTGTTGCAGCGCCGCAGCCAAGGCTTGCAGCCGATCGAGCCGGCGCGCGACCAGAATGAGCGGGTGGCCCTTGGCCGCGTATTGCCTGGCGAATTCTTCGCCAAAACCACTGGACGCTCCAGTGATGAGAACCCAGGAGTCGACGTTGGTAGCCATGATGTTTGCCTTTGTTGAAAAGAGGGTAAAGCTGGAGGTGGCCGGCGCCCTCGCTTTCAGGCAAGATTGGAGACCACTGGTCTGTAATTTAGCAGACCGATGGTCTTTTAGCAAATGGAGTGTGATCACCGCATGAATTCGCCCAGCTCATACGTACGCGCCCGATCCGCCGAGCAGAAGGAAGAGCGGCGCCGCCACCTGCTGGCGACCGCTCGAGAAATGCTGAGCCAGAACCCGGCTGCCCTCGAGTTGGGAATCAACGAACTGGCGCGCCAGGCCGAGATGACCAAGTCGAACGTGTACCGGTATTTCGAGAGCAGCGAGGCCGTGCTGATGGACCTGCTCGTCGAAGAATTTGCAGCCTGGCATGCCGAACTGAGCACGGCACTGGCGCGCGGCGGCAAGGCGGGCGCCAGCTTTGAACACATCGCCCGCGTCTTCGCCTCGACGGTTTCTGCCCGGCCCCTGCTTTGCCGGCTGACCAGCATCCTGCCGTCCATCCTCGAGCGCAAGGTGTCGTTCGAGCGCATGGTCGAATTCAAAGGCAACCTGCTGGCCGTCAGGCAGGGCGCAGCGCAGGCCTTTCACGCCCGCGTGCCCGGCATGCCGGTGCAAGCCTTCGAACAGGTGATGAAGCACACGGTGCCGCTCATCATCGGACTTTGGCCGCTCAGCAACCCGGCGGAGATGGCCGCGCAAGTGGTCGAGCTGCCCGAGTTGGCGGGTTTGCGATACGACTTCGAGCAGGACCTTGCGCATGCCCTGCTGACCTTGATGCGGGGGATGGCGCCTGCGGATTGAAGCTGGCGTGAGAAACTACCGCCTGGATGCAGCCGATGTCCACGCCGATGGTGGCAGGACCGGCGCCTTGCTCGGCGATGCTTGCCGCTGGTAGATCTAAGTTGTTGAATTTAAAAGAGAAAATCGTCTCCGTTGCGCCGATGATGGACTGGACCGACCGCCACTGTCGGTACTTCCATCGCCTGATGTCGCGCCACGCGCTGCTCTATACCGAAATGGTGACCACGGGCGCGCTGGTGCATGGCGACGTTCCCCGCCATCTGCGCTTCAACGCCGAAGAACATGCGGTGGCCTTGCAGTTGGGCGGGAGCGAGCCGGCCGACCTGGCGCACTGCGCCAAGCTGGGCGAAGAGTGGGGTTACGACGAGATCAACCTCAATTGCGGCTGCCCCAGCGAGCGCGTGCAGCGCGGCGCTTTCGGCGCCTGCCTCATGGCCGAGCCAGCGCTGGTGGCCGACTGCGTGAAGGCGATGGTCGACGTGGTGAGCGTGCCGGTCACGGTCAAGCACCGCATCGGCATCGACAAGATCGAGAGCTACGAGTTCGTGCGCGACTTTGTCGGCACGGTGAGCGAGGCCGGCTGCGGCACGTTCATCGTTCATGCGCGCAATGCGTGGCTGAAGGGGCTGAGCCCGAAGCAGAACCGCGAGATTCCACCGCTGCGCTACGAGCTGGTGCACCGGCTCAAGCACGACTTTCCGGAACTGAGCTTTTCGATCAACGGGGGCATTTCGGCCAATGCCCAGGTGCACGAGCACTTGCGGCTGCTCGACGGCGTGATGGTGGGGCGTGAGGCTTATCACAACCCCTGGTGGCTGGCCGAATGGGACGCCGAGTTCTTCGGCGCCGGGCCGCAGCCGCTGACGCGTGAAGAGGTGGAGTCGCTCATGTGCGACTACATGGTTCGCGAGGCGGCGGAACACGGCACGCAGTGGTCGTCGATTGCCCGGCACATGCTGGGCTTACGGAACGGCCTGCCGGGTGCGCGCCGCTGGCGCCAGGTCTGGAGCGACCACCGGCTCAAGACGCGCTCGCCGCGCGAGGTGATGGCGCTGGCGCACGAGCCCGTGGCGCAGGTTGCCTAGCTGAAGCGTGCCTTGAGTGAAGCGGGCACTGCGGCGCGGAGCCGCTTGCGGAAAGGGATTCGCCCCTCAGCAACGGTGAGTGTTCCAAAATGATAATGATTGCCTGAGGACTGAAACTTTTCAACTTTTCTGCTAAAGAATCAAGAAACGCTAATAAATAAGGGGTTTCGATTCATGAATGAAGCGGGGAGCAAAGAAGAAGTCAGCGCACTGGGCCGGGGTCTGGCCCTGCTCAAGGTCATCGGGATGTCGGCGGCGCCGATGAGCAATCGGGAACTGGCCGATACCACGGGCCTTCCCAAGGCCACGGTGTCGCGCCTTACGGCCACGTTGGTGAATGCGGGGTATCTGCGGCAGTCGCAAGACAGCGAGCGGTTCAGCCTGGGCCCGGCGCTGCTCGACATGAGCAGCCGCTATCTCCGTCATTTCGACCTGCGCACGGTGGCCAGGCCCCACCTGGCGGAGTTGTCCGAATTTGCGGGCGCGAGCGTTCATGTGGCGGTGCGCGACGATCTCGACATGCTCGTCATCGATTCGCTGCGCCCGCGGTCGGCGCTGATCAGCTCGCGGCTGGACGTCGGCACCCGCATGAGCATCGTCACCTCGGCCGCGGGCCGTGCTTCCCTTGCGGCGCTGCCCGAGGCCGAGCGGGCGGCGGTGCTCGAGAAGATCCAGCAGGAAAGCGGCGAGAGCTGGGCCTCCATCGAACCCCGCCTGATGGCCGGGCTCGACGAATACGCCCGCCTGGGCTACTGCAGCTCGTTCGGGGAATGGCATCCGCACATTCATGCGCTTGGCTTTGCGCTGCAAGGGCCGCACGGTGAGCGCTACGGCGTGAGCTGCGGCGGCCCCGCGTACCTGCTGTCGAAAGACATGATGCTCTCGCGTGTTGCGCCGCGTTTGCTCGAGGTTGCCAGGCGCATCTCGGCGGAAACCGGCGTCATCGGCGCGGACTGAAACACCCGGCGGCGCCTGGGGCAGGCTCTAGACCGCGGCCTCCAGGCCGTTCCTGAAGTGCTCGCGCATGCGCGCCATGGCGGCGGTGGCGTCGCGCGCCTCGATGGCCGCCATCATCGAGCGGTGCTCCGCCAGCGATTCGGCGATGCGGCCTTCCTTGAGCAGCGAGTTGTGGCGGTTGAGCTTCATCACCTTGCGCAGGTCGGCCACCATCTGGTCGCGCCACTTGTTGTTGGCAATGGCCAGCAGGCGCATGTGAAAGCGCTCGTTCAGCGCAAAGAAGTGCTCGCGGTTTTCCTTGCCCGGCGCGCCGGCGGCCTCCAGCTCGGCGTGCAGCGCCTTCAGCTCCGCGCGCTGGGCATCGGTGGCACGCTCGGCCACCACGCCGGCGGCGTCGCTCTCCAGCAGCGAGAGCAGGTGGTACACATCCGCCAGGTCCTGCTCCGACACCTCGGTGACGTAGGCACCGCGCCGCACCTTCATGGTCACCAGGCCTTCGGCCGCGAGCACCTTCAGCGCTTCTCGCAGCGGGGTGCGGCTGATACCGTATTCCTCGGCCAGCTTGAGTTCGTCGATCCAGCTGCCGGGTTCGAGCTCGCGGCGGAAGATCCGCTGGCGCAGCAGCTCGGCCACCTCTTCATAGAGGGCGCGCGGGGTAAGGGTGACGGCGGACATGGGCCGGACTGTACCGCAAAAAACGTGTTTGAATTAATAATTATGGATGGGTTAGACTCGCTGCGGCTTGCAAATCCCTTGCAGGCGAATTTGCGACTACCCTGCAAGACACTGCAAAACGGCCCCTCATGAGCAGCACACCCGAACCCACTTTCAAGCCTGCCAACCTCGACGACTGGGCCAAGGCCGCTGCCAAGTCGGCGCCGGGTGGCGACCTGAATGCGCTCAACTGGCTCACGCCCGACGGCATTACCGTAAAGCCGCTCTATACCGCGGCCGATCTGCACGGCCTGAAGTACACCGACACGCTCCCGGGCTTCGAGCCCTACCTGCGCGGCCCGCAGGCCACCATGTACGCGGTGCGCCCATGGACCATTCGCCAGTACGCGGGCTTTTCGACGGCCGAGGAGTCGAACGCCTTCTACCGCAAGGCCTTGGCCGCGGGCGGGCAGGGTGTGAGCGTGGCTTTCGACCTGGCGACCCACCGCGGCTACGACAGCGACCATCCGCGCGTGACCGGCGACGTAGGCAAGGCCGGCGTGGCCATCGATTCGGTCGAGGACATGAAGATCCTGTTCGACCAGATCCCTCTCGACAAGGTGAGCGTGTCCATGACGATGAACGGCGCCGTGCTGCCGGTGCTGGCGGGCTACGTGGTCGCGGCCGAAGAGCAGGGCGTGGCACAAGACCAGCTGAGCGGAACCATCCAGAACGACATCCTCAAGGAGTTCATGGTCCGCAACACCTACATCTTTCCGCCCGCGCCGAGCATGCGGATCATCGGTGACATCATCGAGTACACGGCGCAGAAGATGCCCAAGTTCAACTCGATCTCGATCAGCGGCTATCACATGCAGGAAGCCGGCGCCAACCAGGCGCTGGAACTGGCCTTCACGCTGGCCGACGGCAAGGAATACGTGAAGACAGCGCTGGCCAAGGGCCTGGACGTCGACGGCTTTGCCGGCCGCCTGAGCTTCTTCTGGGCCATTGGCATGAACTTCTACCTCGAAGTGGCCAAGATGCGCGCGGCGCGCCTCTTGTGGTGCCGCATCATGAAGGAGTTCAACCCCAAGAACCCCAAGAGCCTGATGCTGCGCACCCACTGCCAGACCTCGGGCTGGTCGCTCACCGAGCAGGACCCGTACAACAACGTGGTGCGCACCACCATCGAGGCGATGGCCGCTGTGTTCGGCGGCACGCAGAGCCTGCACACCAACGCGCTCGACGAAGCCATTGCGCTGCCCACGGAATTCAGCGCGCGCATCGCACGCAACACGCAGCTCATCATCCAGGAAGAAACGCACATCACCAACGTGATCGACCCCTGGGCCGGCAGCTACATGATGGAGAAGCTCACGCAGGACATGGCCGATGCGGCGTGGGCCATCATCGAAGAAGTCGAAGCCATGGGCGGCATGACCAAGGCGGTGGACAGCGGCTGGGCCAAGCTCAAGATCGAAGCGGCCGCTGCAGAGAAGCAGGCGCGCATCGACTCGGGCAAGGACGTGATCGTGGGCGTCAACAAGTACAAGCTCAAGACCGAGGACGCCATCGACAGCCTCTCCATCGACAACGTGAAGGTGCGCGAGCAGCAGGTGGCCCGCCTGCAGAAGATCCGCTCTTCGCGCGACACCGGCAAGGTGCAGGCTGCGCTGGACGCGCTGACCGAGGCCGCCGACAACGGCACCGGCAACCTGCTCGCGCTCAGCATCGACGCGGTGCGCCTGCGCGCCACGGTGGGCGAGATTTCCGATGCACTCGAAAAATCATTCGGCCGCCATCGGGCCGACACGCAAAAGGTGACCGGTGTGTACGCTGCTGCCTATGACTCCGCCGAGGGCTGGGAAGCCCTCAAGACCGAAATCAACGCCTTCGCCGAAGAGCAGGGGCGCCGTCCGCGCGTGATGATCTCCAAGCTGGGGCAGGACGGGCACGACCGCGGCGCCAAGGTGGTGGCCACGGCGTTTGCCGACCTGGGCTTCGACGTCGACATGGGGCCGCTGTTCCAGACACCCGAAGAGTGTGCGCGCCAGGCCATCGAGAACGACGTGCATGCAGTGGGCGTGAGCACCCTCGCGGCCGGCCACAAGACACTTGTGCCGGCCATCATCAACGAGCTGAAGAAGCAGGGCGCAGACGACATCATCGTGTTTGTCGGCGGCGTGATTCCGCGGCAGGACTACGACTTTCTGTACGAGGCCGGCGTCAAGGGCATCTACGGCCCGGGCACGCCGATTCCCGCCAGCGCGAAAGACGTGCTGGAGCAGATTCGCGCAGCGGTCTCGGCCTGATCGGGACGCGAGACGTGGGCGATCTTTTGTCGCGGCTGTCGTTGCAGCCGGTGGATTCCAGCGATTTCGAAGCCATGCTGGCCTTGCGCGTCGATGCGATGCGCCCCAGCCTGGAGCGCGTCGGGCGCTTCGACCCCGCGCGTTCACGCGAGCGGCTCCAGGCCGGTTTCGTCGTGCCCTACATGCATCACATCGTGCTCGACGGCGACCTGCGCATCGGCTTTGTCACGCTCAAGCCCGAAGACTCCGATGCGCTGCGGCTCGACCACCTGTACCTGCGCACCGGCTTCCAGGGCCTGGGCGTTGGCGAATGGGTGCTGCAATGGGCCAAGTCGCAGGCGCGCGAGCAAGGGATGGACATCAAGCTCACCGCGCTGGTGCAAAGCGACGCCAACCGCTTCTACCTGCGGCATGGCTTTGTGCTCGAGGGCGAAGAGGGCGTCGACCTGCACTACCGCTGGCGAGTGGCCTCGGAGGATGCGTGCTGAAGCAGGCCGAGGCACTCGAACGCGCCATTGCCGAGCCGGAAGGCATGGCCCAGCGCCGCGCCATCGCCAAGGCCATTACGCTGCTCGAATCCACCCGCGCCGATCATCGGGCGCAAGCCGATGAATTGCTCACCGCATTGCTGCCGCGCACCGGCAATTCATTTCGCCTTGGCATCTCGGGCGTGCCGGGTGTCGGCAAGTCGACCTTCATCGAGACGCTGGGCCTGCTGCTGATCGGCAAGGGCCATCGCGTGGCGGTGCTCACCATCGATCCTTCATCCACCGTTTCGGGCGGCTCCATCCTCGGCGACAAGACGCGCATGGAGCGGCTCTCGGTGCATGAGCGCGCGTACATCCGGCCGAGTCCGTCGAGTGGCACGCTGGGCGGCGTGGCCGAGAAAACGCGCGAGGCCATGCTGGTGTGCGAAGCCGCGGGCTACGACATCGTCATTGTCGAAACCGTGGGTGTGGGCCAGAGCGAAACCGCCGTTGCCGGCATGACCGACATGTTCGTGCTGATGCAGCTGCCCAATGCGGGCGACGACCTGCAGGCCATCAAGAAGGGCGTGATGGAGCTGGCCGACCTGGTCGTCATCAACAAGGCCGACATCGACAAGGATGCCGCCACGCGTGCGCAGGCGCAGATCACCTCTGCCCTGCGCCTGTTCGGCCACCAGGGCAACCCGGACCATGCGCATGCGGTGCATGACGCGCACAGCGGCGCCGAGGTTCGCTTCTGGCTGCCCAAGGTGCTGCAATTGAGCGCGCTGGCGGGTACCGGGGTCGACGCTTTCTGGGACGCCGTCACGCAATTCAGGCAACTGCAGACCGCGAATGGCAAGCTCGCCAAGCGCCGCGAGAAGCAGGCCACGGCGTGGATGTGGGAGCGCATCGACGCCGGCCTTAAGCAGGCATTCAGGCAGCATGCGCAAGTGCGCGAACTGCTGCCGCAACTCACCCGGCAAGTGGCAGAGGGCTCGCTTCCCGCATCGACCGCGGCGCGCCAGCTGCTTGCGGCAGCGGCCATCACCGCCAGGCCATGACAACACACGAAATTCAGGACCACAGCTTCGGAAGCACACCATGCAAGAACTGATCGAACAACTCGAAAAGCGCCGCGCCCAGGCGCGCCTTGGCGGCGGACAGAAGCGCATCGACGCGCAGCACGCCAAGGGCAAGCTCACCGCGCGCGAACGCATCGAGCTGCTGCTGGACGACAACACCTTTGAAGAGTGGGACATGTTCGTCGAGCACCGCTCGGTCGATTTCGGCATGGCCGAGCAAAAGGTTCCGGGCGACGGCGTGGTCACCGGCTACGGCATGATCAACGGCCGCCTGGTGTTTGTGTACAGCCAGGACTTCACCGTTTTCGGCGGCGCGCTCAGCGAAGCGCATGCCGAAAAAATCTGCAAGGTGATGGACCAGGCCATGAAGGTCGGCGCACCCGTCATCGGCCTGAACGACTCCGGCGGTGCGCGCATCCAAGAAGGCGTGGCCTCGCTCGGCGGCTATGCGGACGTGTTCCAGCGCAACGTGATGGCCTCGGGCGTGGTGCCGCAGATCAGCATGATCATGGGCCCGTGCGCGGGCGGCGCGGTGTATTCGCCGGCCATGACCGACTTCATCTTCATGGTGAAGGACTCGAGCTACATGTTCGTCACCGGACCCGATGTGGTGAAGACCGTGACGCACGAGACCGTGACGGCCGAAGAGCTCGGCGGCGCCATCACCCACACCACGCGCAGCGGCGTGGCAGATATGGCGTTCGAGAACGATGTCGAGGCGCTCATGATGTTGCGCCGCCTGTACAACTACCTGCCGCTCAACAACCGCGAAAAGCCCCCGGTGCGCCTGGGCAACAACGGCCAGGGCGATCCGGCTGACCGGCCCGACTACTCGCTGGACACGCTGGTGCCTGACAACCCGAACAAGCCCTACGACATCAAGGAGCTGATCCTCAAGGTGGTCGATGACGGCGACTTCTTCGAGCTGCAGCCCGACTACGCGAAGAACATCGTGATCGGCTTTGCGCGCATGGAAGGGCAGACGGTCGGCATCGTGGCCAACCAGCCGCTGGTGCTGGCGGGCTGCCTCGACATCAAGAGCAGCATCAAAGCCGCGCGCTTCGTGCGCTTTTGCGATGCGTTCAACATTCCGGTGGTCACCTTTGTCGATGTGCCCGGTTTCATGCCCGGCACGGGGCAGGAGTACGGCGGCATCATCAAGCACGGTGCCAAGCTGCTCTACGCCTATGCGGAATGCACGGTGCCGAAGATCACCGTCATCACGCGCAAGGCCTATGGCGGCGCGTACGACGTGATGGCTTCGAAGCACCTGCGCGGCGACGTCAACCTGGCCTGGCCGCGTGCCGAGATTGCTGTGATGGGCGCCAAGGGCGCGGTGGAAATCATCTTCCGCGAAGACAAGAACGACCCCGAGAAGCTCGCCGCACGCGAGGCCGAATACAAGGCGCGTTTCGCCAACCCATACGTGGCGAGTGCACGCGGCTACATCGACGACGTGATCCTGCCGCACGAAACGCGCAAGCGCATCTGCCGCTCGCTGGTGATGCTGCGCGAGAAGAAGCTCGAGAACCCGTGGCGTAAGCACGGGAACATTCCGTTGTGACCACGCAGAGCACGCCGTGTTCACAGCGCTAAAAAAACTCTTGCGGCCGCAAACGGCAGCGGAAAAGTGGGAAAGCGATCAGGCCAAGATGCGCGTATCGGCGGAGGAATTGGCCGATTTGCAGCGCGAGTTTCCCGATACACCAGCGGAGCGTGAGGACGCTCGCCAGCGCAAGGCGGCGACCCAGCAGTTCGTCATGCTGGTGCTCGGTGCGTTGGCAGCACCTCCCGCCTTGGCGAAGCGTCTTGCAAATCGGTGCGGCAGGTTGGCGTCCGAGGGAGGATGCTTGGAAGCAATTCTTGAGGGGCTTCGGGACGCGGAAGATCTACCTCCGGGATTCTTCATTCGCGCTGACTGGCGGGCTGTCGATGAAGCCCTTGTTCAGTTCAGGCAAATCCTCGACCAGATCGGCATCAGCGACGACGTGCAGATTGCAGAACGGGGATCCGATTTGCCGATGGAGCGGATGCTCGACGAATTCAAGACTCAACTTCAGCTGCACAACCTGACCATGCTTCAAGTCGATACGGGCGGCGACGATCTCTTTGCGATGGTTGTTCCCGACGCCAAGGTTGCTGAGATTTTGAAGGCGGGCCAAACCTGCCAGATCGACCTGAATATTCGCGCAGATGCGCCCCAGCGTTGAAGACGCGTTGTCAGATAAATGGAGAGTGTTATCCCATGTTCAAAAAAATACTGATCGCCAACCGCGGTGAAATCGCCTGCCGCGTGATCCAGACCGCGAAGAAGATGGGCATCCTCACGGTGGCCGTGTACTCCGATGCCGACAAGGAGGCCCGCCACGTCGAGCTTGCCGACGAAGCCGTGCACATCGGCGCCGCGCCCAGCCGCGAGAGCTACCTGCAAGCCGACCGCATCATCGCGGCTTGCAAGAAGACCGGCGCAGAGGCCGTGCACCCGGGCTACGGTTTTCTCTCGGAGAACGAAGCCTTTGCCCGCAAGGTCGAGGAAGAGGGCATCGCCTTCATCGGGCCCAAGCACTATTCGATTGCCGCCATGGGCGACAAGATCGCTTCGAAGAAGCTTGCGAACGAAGCGAAGGTCAACACCATTCCGGGCTGGAACGACGCCATCGAAACGGCCGAGCGTGCCGTCGAGATTGCCAAGGACATCGGCTACCCGGTGATGATCAAGGCCTCGGCCGGCGGCGGAGGCAAGGGGCTGCGCGTGGCTTTTGACGACAAGGAGGCCTTCGAAGGCTTTACCTCGTGCCGCAACGAAGCGATGAGCAGCTTCGGCGATGACCGCGTGTTCATCGAGAAATTCGTCGAGGAGCCGCGTCATATCGAGATCCAGGTGCTGGGTGATTCGCATGGCAACGTCATCTACCTGAACGAGCGCGAATGCTCGATCCAGCGCCGGCACCAGAAGGTGATCGAAGAGGCGCCTTCGCCCTTCATCACCGATGCCACGCGCAAGGCGATGGGCGAGCAGGCGGTTCAGTTGGCCAAGGCCGTGAAGTACCAGAGCGCGGGCACGGTGGAGTTCGTGGTCGGCAAGGACCAGAGCTTTTACTTTTTGGAGATGAACACGCGGCTGCAGGTGGAGCATCCGGTGACCGAGTGCATCACGGGGCTCGATCTGGTCGAACTGATGATCCGCGTGGCCGCCGGCGAGAAGCTGCCGCTGACGCAAGCCGAGGTGAAGCGCAACGGATGGGCCATCGAGTGCCGCATCAACGCCGAAGACCCGTTCCGCAACTTCCTGCCTTCGACGGGGCGCCTGGTGAAGTTCCAACCACCGGCGGAGACCATGTTCGCGAGCGACACCGAGCACCTGAACGGCGTGCGGGTGGACACGGGCGTGTACGACGGCGGCGAAATTCCGATGTATTACGACTCGATGATCGCCAAGCTCATCGTGCACGGCAAGGATCGGCAGCACGCGATTGCCCGCATGCGCGAGGCGCTCAACGGCTTTGTGATCCGGGGCATCAGCAGCAACATTCCATTCCAGGCGGCGCTGCTCGCGCACCCGAAGTTCGTGGCGGGCGATTTCAACACCGGCTTCATTGCCGAACACTATGGCAAGGGCTTCCATGCGGAAGACGTGCCGCACGCAGACCCTTCGTTTCTTGTCGCGCTTGCGGCCTATGTGCATCGCCGCTACCGCGCGCGTGCCTCGGGCATCAGCGGCCAGCTCGAAGGCCATGGCGTGAAGGTGGGCGAGCAGTTCGTGGTGGTGGAGCTGGGGCCGGAAGGCAAGCATGTCCATCACCCGGTGTCGGTGACCGACTTTCATGGCAAGACGGGCGCCAGCGCCGTTGCCGTGGGCGACAAGAGCTACAAGATCGACAGCGGCTTTGCGCTGGGCGCAATTCGCGTGCAAGGCATGGTGAACGACCGGCCCTTTACCGCGCAGGTCGAGCGCGGGGCGGGCAAGAACCCGCTGGCGCTGCGCGTGTCGCACGACGGCACGCAGATCGAGGCGATGGTGCTCTCGCCGCTCGGCGCGCGCCTGCTCGAACTGATGCCCTACAAGGCTCCGCCGGACCTGAGCAAGTTCTTGATGTCGCCGATGCCGGGCTTGCTGGTCGAGGTGTCGGTGCAGCCGGGCCAGCAGGTACGTGCCGGCGAGAAGCTGGCCGTCATCGAGGCCATGAAAATGGAAAACGTATTGTTTGCCACGCAGGACGGTGTGGTCGGCAAGATTTCGGCGGGCAAGGGCGAGTCGCTCACCGTCGATCAAATCATTATGGAGTTCAACTGATGGGTGCCAACGACTTGCAACAGACGATCACGCTACACCGCCCCACCAAGGCCGCGGAGCCGCAGGGTCCTTGGTCCATCGAGGCGATTCAGGCGCTGCTCGACAAGCCGCTGATGGAACTGCTGTTCGAAGCGCAGACCGTGCATCGCGAGCATTTTCCCGAGGGCGACATCGAACTCGCGACCTTGCTTTCGGTCAAGACCGGCGGCTGCCCGGAGAACTGCGGCTACTGCCCGCAGTCGGCGGAGTTCGACACGGGCGTGAAGGCGCAGAAGCTCATGGAAGTCGACGAGGTGGTGCGCGCCGCGCAGGCCGCCAAGGATGCCGGTGCCACGCGGTTCTGCATGGGTGCCGCATGGCGCGCGCCGAAGGACCGCGACGTGGAGAAGGTGGCCGTGCTGGTCGAGGCCGTGAAGGGCCTGGGCATGCAGACCTGCGCCACGCTCGGCATGCTGGAGCCGCACCACGCGCACCAGCTCAAGGCCGCGGGCCTCGACTACTACAACCACAATCTCGACACCGCGCCCGAGTACTACACCGACATTGTCGACACGCGCACCTACCAGGACCGGCTCGACACGCTGGCCCATGTGCGCAGCGCCGGCATCAGCGTGTGCTGCGGCGGCATCGTCGGCATGGGCGAGCAGCCGGTGCACCGGGCCGGGCTGATCGCGCAACTGGCCAACCTGAATCCGTATCCGGAATCGGTGCCGATCAACAGCCTGGTGCGCGTACCGGGCACGCCGCTGGCCGATTCGGAACCGGTCGATCCCTTCGACTTCGTGCGCATGATCGCGGTGGCGCGCATCACGATGCCGACCGCGCGGGTGCGGCTTTCGGCAGGCCGTCAGCAGATGGGTGACGCGGTGCAGGCACTGTGCTTCATGGCAGGCGCCAACTCGATCTTCTATGGCGACAAGCTGCTGGTGACCGGCAACCCCGACGTGGAGGCCGACGTGCAGCTGCTGCGCAAGCTGGGCCTGCAGTCGCGCCGGACCACGACCACTGAAAAGGTAGAGGTCTGCGCATGACAACCACGGCTTCCGCGCGTCCCTTCAAGGTGCTGGGCATCCAGCAGATCGCCATCGGCGGGCCCGACAAGATGCGGCTGCAGAAGCTGTGGGTCGACATGCTGGGGCTCGAGGTCACGGGCACCTTCAAGAGCGAGCGCGAGAACGTCGATGAGGACATCTGCGCCATGGGCAGCGGGCCGTTCAAGGTCGAGGTCGACCTGATGCAGCCGCTCGACCCTGAAAAGAAACCGGCGGTCCACACCACGCCGCTCAACCATGTGGGCCTGTGGATCGACGACCTGCCCAAGGCCGTCGAATGGCTCACCGCGCAGGGTGTGCGCTTTGCGCCCGGCGGCATTCGCCAGGGCGCGGCCGGCTTCGACATCTGCTTTCTGCATCCGAAGGCGAACGACGAGTTTCCGATTGCGGGCGAGGGCGTGCTGATAGAACTGGTGCAGGCGCCGCCCGAGGTGGTGACTGCATTCAACGCGCTGGCCGCTACGCGTTGAGCACCTTCTTGATCGGCGGCTTCACATCGGAGCGCTGAGGCGGCAGCATCGGCTGGTGCTCGCGTGCCGGGTTCAAGATGATCGAGGTGGCCGTTTCGGTGAGGATGCAGAACTTGGTGACCACCGCATCGAGATGGCTCACGTCGATGACTGCAATCTCGAGAATCCAGCTGTCGTCGCCGGTCACGTTGTAGGCATTGACGCACTCGGGCGTCTGCTGCACCAGTTCGACCACGCGCGCGTAATCCGCGCGGCCCACGCGGATGATTGCGCGGATGCCATAGCCCAGCTTGCCGAGGTTGACCGTGGCGCGATAGCCGCTGATCACGCCCGCGGCTTCCAGTTTTTTCACGCGCTCGGTCACGGCCGGCTGGCTCAGGTGTACGCGGCGGCCGAGCTCGGCCATGGTGAGCCGCGCATCGCCCTGCAACTCGGCCAGGATGCGCGTGTCGTGGGCGTCCAGCGCGGGGTTGAAGGTGAAGTCCATGCAACTCCTTTAAATCGACGGTGCAAAACAGATAGAACCATGAGTTGTGCATGGCTGCGAAGGGTTTGCTTTCATACCATGGATGGCGTTTCAATACCAACAAGACAGACCTCGCATGCCGACTCTTGCATCTCCCGCCCAAGCCGCATCCGGCTCCCGCAGCACGCTGCCGCCGCTCCTGTGGCTTTGCCTGGCCGCCACCTGGGTGGTCTGGGGCTCGACCTATCTCGCAATCAAATACGCGCTGATCAGCTTTCCGCCGTTCTTGCAGATGGGGTCGCGCTTCCTGTTTGCGGGCGTAGTGCTCGCGGTGTGGATGCGCTGGCGCGGCGCGGCCTGGCCTTCGGCGCTGCAATGGCGCAATGCGCTCGTCGTTGGGGCGCTGATGCTGGGCGGCGGCATGGGCGGCACGGCGCATGCCGAGGTATCGATCGGCTCGGGCCTGGTGGTGGCCTTCATCGCGGTGGTGCCGTTGCTGATCGCATTGCTGAACCTGATCTGGGGTGTGAAGCCGACGCGGCTGGAAGCAGCGGGCATTGCGCTCGGGCTCATCGGCGTGCTGATGTTGACGCAGGGCAGCGGCTTCCAGTCGTCGCCCGCGGGGTTGCTGGCGATTTCCATTGCTTGCATCTGCTGGTCCATGGGCAGCGTGCTGAGCCAACGCAGCCTGCCGCTCGCGCCCGGCGCGATGGGGTTCGCGAGCGAGATGATCTGTGGCGGGGTGGTGCTGATGGTGCTTGCGGCGGTGTCTCGCGAGAGCCTGGTATGGCCGCCGGAGCCAGAGGCCGTCTGGGCCTGGCTGTACCTCGTGGTTTTCGGTTCGCTGATCGCGTTCAACGCCTACATGGTGCTGCTCGCAAGGGCGCCGGCCGCGCTGGCGGCGAGCTACACCTTCGTCAATCCGGTGATCGCGATGCTGCTGGGCGTGTGGATTGCCGACGAGACCGTGACGCGCTTCGAGTGGTATGCCGTGGCCGTCATCCTGGCCGGCGTGCTGCTGTTGCTCTTCAAGCGCCCGCAGAAGGGTTGAGCCTGCGCCTGCTTCAGGTGCCCGGACGGCGCCAGAAGGCCAGCGTGGCGGCAAGCAGCCACATGCCGGCCGCGCAACTGCGGTTCAGCACCCTGAGGCCGCGCTTTGAGAGCCAGCGCACGGCCTGCGTGCCGGCGGCCGCGTAGGCCAGCATCACGCAGGTGTCGAGCGCCACGAAGATCGAGCCCAGCAGCAGGTACTGCATGCCTTGTGGCTTGGTGATGTCGATGAACTGCGGCAGAAAGGCCGCGAAGAACAACACCGTCTTGGGATTCGAGAGCGCCACGACCAGGCTGCGCACAAGCGCGATGCGGCCGTGCGGGCGAACCTCGATGGCGGACTTGGCCAGCGCCTCGCCCAAGTCGGTGGCGTCGCTGCGCCACAGCTTGATGCCAAGCCACACCAGGTAGGCGACGCCCGCCACGCGAATCGCGTTGAAGAGCAGTTCCGATGCGGCCAGCAGCGAGCCGAGCCCAAGGGCGACCACTGCGATGAGCGTGACGCTGCCGAGCGATGCACCCGCAATGCCCCAGCTCGCGCGGCGCATGCCGCCATCGATGCCGTTGGACAGCGCCAGCAGCATCGTGGGCCCCGGAATCACGGCCAGTGCGAGCGAGGCGACCACGTAGATGAGCAGGGTGTCGGGTGTCATGGCTTGGCGGCGGGTGGGCGTTGCTGGGCGGCGCGGGCTCGCGCCAGGGCGGCTTCGACGATGGAGCGCTTGCGCGTGTCGGCGGCTTGCGGTTCAGCGGCGGCGGGTGCGGGTTCTTCGATTCGCTTGGCGATGCGGCGATGCTCGCCATGCAGCTGGTAGCGCTTCAATGCCGTCTCTGCCTGCGCTTGCGACCATGCGGCCCAGCCTGTACGGCCCGGCGTTTCGACTTCGAGCGAGATGCAATCGACGGGGCAGACCGGAATGCAGAGCTCGCAGCCCGTGCAGTGCGCCTCGATGACCGTGTGCATGCGCTTGTTGATGCCGACGATGGCATCGGTGGGGCAGGCATCGAGGCAGAGCGTGCAGCCGATGCACCAGGCCTCGTCGATCACCGCCATGGCGCGTGGGCCTTCGGTGCCGAATTGGGGATCGAGCGGCACCTGTTCGCGGCCCGTGAGCTGCGCGAGCCTGGCAATGCCTTCCGCGCCGCCGGGCGGGCACTGGTTGATGTTCGCTTCTCCGTCGGCCACGGCTTGCGCATAGCCCGCGCAATCGGGGTAGCCGCAACGCGTGCACTGCGTTTGCGGCAGTGCGTTGTGAATGCGTGCGGCCAGCCCGTTCACTTCCTGCGTGCCGCGGGCTTCTTCACGGCGGCAACGGCCACCGCTTTCTTGGCTGCGACATTCTTCTTGGCGGCCACGGCAACCGTCTTCCGTCCGGGCTTGATGCGGTCTTCGGCCGGCAGGGCCTCGCGTGCGCCGGCGCGCCGCTGGGGCTGGTCGTGGGCGGCGATGAACTTCTGCACCTTGGGGTAGACCAGTTCGCGCCAGCGGCGGCCGCTGAAGATGCCGTAGTGGCCCGCGCCCTTGACTTCATAGTGCTCGCGCTGCGCGTCGTCGATGCCGGTGCACAGGCTGTGCGCGGCCTCGGTCTGGCCCGAGCCCGAAATGTCGTCTAGCTCGCCCTCGACCGTGAGCAGGGCGGTGGAGTGAATGTCTTGCGGACGCACGCGCTCGATCTGACCCTTGGGGTTCTTCACGTCCCAGGTGCCGTTCACGAGCTCGAACTGCTGGAACACGGTGCGAATGGTGTCCAGGTAGTAATCGGCGTCCATGTCGAGCACGGCGTTGTACTCGTCATAGAACTTGCGGTGGGCTTCGGCGCTGGCGTCGTCGCCCTTGATCAGGTCCTTGAAGTAGTCGTAGTGGCTGCTGGCATGCCGGTCGGGGTTCATCGCCACAAAGCCCGTGTGCTGCAGGAAGCCCGGGTACACGCGGCGGCCCTCGCCCGGGAAGCCCTGCGGCACCCGGTAGATCACGTTGTTCTCGAACCACTCGTAGCTCTTGTTCATCGCAAGGTTGTTCACCGCGGTGGGCGACTTGCGGGCATCGATGGGGCCGCCCATCATGGTCATGGTGAGCGGCAGCGGCTCGCCGCGGCTTGCCATGAGCGACACGGCCGCCAGCACCGGCACGGTCGGCTGGCACACGCTCACCACGTGGCAGTTGCCATATTCGGCTTGCAGTCGGCGGATGAACTCCTGCACGTAGTTGACGTAGTCGTCCAGGTGGAATTCGCCTTGCGACAGCGGCACGAGGCGTGCGTTCTTCCAGTCGGTGATGTAGACCTTGTGGTCCTGCAGCATGGTGCGCACGGTGTCGCGCAGCAGCGTGGCGTAGTGGCCCGACAGCGGCGCCACGATCAGCACCACAGGCTGGCTCTTGAGTGTCTTGAGGGTGTGCGGCTCGTCGGTAAAGCGCTTGAAGCGGCGCAGCTCGCAGAAGGGCTTGTCGAGCTCGACGACTTCCTGGATCACGACGTCGTCGCCGTCGACCTTCACCGACTTGATGTTGAACTCAGGCTTTTCGTAGTCCTTGCCCAGGCGATAGAGCAGGTCGTAGCCGGCAGCCATGCGCTGCGCCATGGGCAACTGGCCCCACACCGCGCCTTGGCCGTAAAGCTTGGACGCCGCTTGCGCGAAGTCCGAGAACGGTTCCATCAAGGAACGCTGGGCTTCGTAGAGTTGATAAAGCATCGCTGGTCTTGGAGTGAAATGTTGCAGTGCAATATATCAGCGCATTTGCGGCGATGCAGGAGGCCAAACCCTACGTCTGCCACAGTGCGAGGGTCTTCCGTGAAGGAGTGTGAAGGAATCGCGCGAAACGGATTCCCTCACACTTTGCTGTCACCTAGATGACTTTGGCGATCGACGCGCAGACGTAGTCGATGTTCTTGC
This sequence comes from Variovorax sp. CCNWLW186, assembly GCF_037203865.1. Lineage (NCBI taxonomy): Bacteria > Pseudomonadati > Pseudomonadota > Betaproteobacteria > Burkholderiales > Comamonadaceae > Variovorax > Variovorax sp. CCNWLW186. The sequence continues at coordinate 142,119 of NZ_JBBCBO010000001.1, forward strand.
TGTTGAGCGCGGCCACGCACATGCGGCCGGTGTCGGTGCCGTACACGCCGAACTCGCTGCGCAGGCGCACCATCTGGTCCTTGCTGAGGCCCGAGTAGCTGAACATGCCGATCTGCGTGGTGATGAAGCTCATGTCTTCCTTCACGCCCGCCGCCTTGAGGCCGTCGACCAGCTTCTGGCGCATGGCCTTGATGCGCACGCGCATCTCGCCGAGTTCCTTTTCCCACAGGGCGCGCAGTTCGGGGTTGCCGAGCACCGCGGCCACCACGGCGCCGCCGTGGATCGGCGGGTTGCTGTAGTTGGTGCGGATGGCGATCTTGAGCTGCGAGAGCACGCGGCCGGCTTCTTCCTTGTTTTCGCACAGCACCGAGAGGGCGCCCACGCGCTCGCCGTACAGGCTGAAGCTCTTCGAGAAAGAGGTCGAGACGAAGAAGGTCAGGCCGGCGTCGACGAACTTGGCGACCGCGGCGCCGTCTTCCTTCAGGCCGTAGCCGAAGCCCTGGTAGGCCATGTCGAGGAAGGGCACAAGGCCCTTGGCCTTGACGGCCGCAACCACCTGGTCCCACTGCTCTGGCGTGATGTCGTAGCCGGTGGGGTTGTGGCAGCAGGCGTGCAGCACCACCACGGTGCCGGCGGGCGCTGCGTTCAGGGCGGCCAGCATGCCGTCGAAGTTGACGCCGCGCTTGGCGGAGTCGTAGTAGGGATAGCTTTCGACCACGAAGCCGGCGTTGGTGAACAGCGCGCGGTGGTTTTCCCAGCTCGGGTCGCTGATCAGCACCTTGGCGTTGGGGTTGAGCTTCTTGAGAAAGTCGGCGCCAACCTTCAGGCCGCCGGTACCGCCAATGCCCTGCACCGTGGCCACGCGGCCCGACTGCACGGGTTCGCTGTCGGCGCCGAAGACCAGGCCCTTGACCGCGTTGTCGTATGCCACGATGCCGTCGATCGGCAGGTAGCCGCGCGCCGTGGGGGCTTTCATCATGTTCTGTTCGGCGGCCTGCACGCACTGGAGCAGGGGCAGCTTGCCGTTGTCGTCGTAATAGACGCCGACGCCGAGGTTGACCTTGTTGGGGTTGGTGTCGGCTGCAAATTGCTCGTTGAGGCCGAGGATCGGGTCGCGCGGTGCCATTTCGACCGCGGTGAACATAGACATGGAAAGGTCCTTTGGGATGAAAGCTTCGCTGGCAACCGGACTTGCGCTACGCTTTCCGGTTGCCTTGAATTTTACCGGCGCCATCGCCACCTGTCGGGAACAGCCATGCCAGAGAACAACGAAGCCATAGCAGACCTGAAGAAACTGGACCCGATCGGTCCGGCCAAGCAGGGCGAATTCATCAAGTACCCCGATTCGCCATTCGAGCTTTTCCAGCCGTATCCGCCGGCCGGAGACCAGCCGAAGGCGATCGACGGGCTGGTGGAGGGTGTGCTCGACGGCGAGGTGTTCCAGACGCTGCTGGGCGTGACGGGCTCGGGCAAGACCTTCACCATGGCCAACGTGATTGCGCGGCTGGGCCGCCCGGCCATCGTTTTTGCGCCCAACAAGACGCTGGCGGCGCAGCTCTACAGCGAGTTTCGCGAGTTCTTTCCCAAGAACGCGGTCGAGTACTTCGTGAGCTACTACGACTACTACCAGCCCGAGGCCTATGTGCCCCAGCGCGACCTGTTCATCGAGAAAGACTCGTCGATCAACGAGCACATCGAGCAGATGCGGCTTTCGGCCACCAAGAGCGTGCTGGAGCGGCGCGACACGGTCATTGTGGCCACGGTGAGCGCCATTTACGGCATCGGCACGCCCGAGGACTACACGCAGATGCGTTTCATCATGCGGGTGGGCGACAAGATCGGCCAGCGCGACGTGATCGGGCGGCTGATTCGCATGCAGTACACCCGCAACGAGCAGGACTTTTCGCGCGGCACCTTCCGCGTGCGCGGCGACACCATCGACGTGTTTCCGGCGGAGCACAGCGAACTGGCCATTCGCATCGAACTGTTCGACGACGAAATCGAGTCGCTGCAGCTGTTCGATCCGCTCACGGGCCGCATCCGCCAGAAGATTCCGCGCTTTACGGTGTATCCGTCGAGCCACTACGTGACGCCGCGCGACAAAGTGCTGGGCGCGGTGGAAACCATCAAGATCGAACTGGCCGAGCGGCTCAAGGAATTCGTCAGCCAGGGCAAGCTGGTCGAGGCGCAGCGGCTGGAGCAGCGCACCCGCTTCGACCTGGAAATGCTGGCTGAAATCGGCCACTGCAAGGGTATCGAGAACTACACGCGCCACCTCTCGGGGGCGGCGCCGGGCGAACCGCCGGCCACGCTGACCGACTACCTGCCCAAAGATGCCCTGATGTTCCTGGACGAGAGCCACCAGATGGTCGGCCAGCTCAGCGCCATGTACAACGGCGACCGGGCGCGCAAGACGACGCTGGTCGAATATGGCTTCCGGTTGCCGAGCGCCTTGGACAACCGGCCGCTCAAGCTGGAGGAATTCGAAACGCGCATGCGCCAGTGCATCTTCGTTTCGGCCACCCCGGCGCAGTACGAAAAGGACCATGCCGGCAACGTGGTGGAGCAGCTGGTTCGGCCAACCGGCCTGATCGACCCCGAGGTGGAAGTGCGCCCCGCCACGCACCAGGTGGACGACGTACTGGGCGAGATCCGCATCCGGGTGGAAAAGAACGAGCGCGTGCTCATCACCACGCTGACCAAGCGCATGGCCGAGCAGCTGACCGACTACCTGGGCGACAACGGGGTGAAGGTGCGTTACCTCCACAGCGACGTCGACACGGTGGAGCGGGTGGAAATATTGCGCGACCTCCGGCTGGGCACTTTCGACGTGCTGGTGGGCATCAACCTGCTGCGGGAAGGCTTGGACATTCCGGAGGTGTCGCTCGTCGCCATCCTGGACGCCGACAAGGAAGGTTTCCTGCGCGCCGAGCGTTCGCTCATCCAGACCATCGGCCGCGCGGCCCGGAACCTGAACGGCAAGGCCATCCTCTATGCCGACCGGATGACCGACTCGATGAAAAAGGCGATTGACGAGACCGAGCGCCGCCGCGCTCGCCAAATTGCCTACAACGAGGCCAACGGCATCACCCCGCGCAGCATCGTCAAGCAGGTGCGCGACCTGATCGACGGCGTGTACAGCGAAAAGACGGGCAAGGAAATGGCCAAGCTCGACCTGGAACGCGCCAAGGTCGAGGACATGAGCGAAAAAGACATCGCCCGGGAAATCAAGCGGCTCGAAAAGCTCATGCTCGAGCACGCCCGCAACCTCGAATTCGAGAAGGCGGCCCGTGTGCGCGACCAGCTGGCGCTGCTGCGGGAGCAGGCTTTTGGCGCCTCCGGCGGCGACAACATCGCGGTTCTGCCGTCGTAGGCCGGCGCGCCGGTCTCTTCAAGCGGTTTGCGCTGGGGTTTACCCGAGCAGAGTCCAGGGGCTTCTGCTATACTTGACCGAAACACTCAACAACAAAAAAAGAACTTCGCGATGAAGAACCGATCCCACTGGCTGGTTCACCAGCGTCAGGGGTCGGGCAGGGCGGAGACGAAGTCACCGCGGCCCCGGGCCACGGTGTCATTTCAACGGTAAGCACTTGAAGGAGCTTGCGATGCGTCTCACTACCAAAGGCCGTTTTGCGGTCACAGCAATGATCGATCTGGCGCTGCGTCAGAACACCGGTCCGGTCACGCTGGCTGCGATCAGCCAGCGGCAGCAGATTTCGTTGTCGTATCTCGAACAGCTGTTCGGCAAACTGCGCCGCCACGAGCTGGTCGAGTCGACCCGCGGCCCCGGCGGCGGCTACAGCCTTGGCCGCAAGGCTGCGGATATCACCGTCGCAGACATCATTGTTTCCGTCGATGAGCCCATCGATGCCACGCAGTGCGGCGGCAAGGAAAACTGCCTGGGCGAAGCCGGCCGCTGCATGACGCACGAGCTCTGGGCCTCGCTCAACCAGCGCATGGTCGAGTTTCTCGACTCCGTCACCCTGCAGAAGCTGGTCGACGACCAGATCGCCAAGGGCGTGCAAATCGAGAACAAGCCGGTCGTCAAGCGCGCCATTTCCGCGCAGCCGGTGGTCAAGCCGATTCGCGTGAATGCGCCGAACTCGGTCTTTGCCCTCGGCAATGTGTTCGCGAAGTCCTGATGTCCTGAGTTGTGGCGCGCCTGAGGGCGCCGCCACCAGAAGCGCAGATCAAAGAAACAACCCCCACGCCAGCCCGAGCCAGCCATGGACGTAACTCCTCATTTCCCGATCTATCTCGACTACGGCGCCACCACGCCGTGCGACCCGCGCGTGGTCGACGCCATGATTCCCTGGTTGCGCGAGCATTTCGGCAACCCGGCATCGCGCAGCCATGCCTGGGGCTGGGAAGCCGAAGAGGCGGTCGAGAAGGCGCGCGGCCAGGTGGCCGAGCTGATCAATGCCGACCCGCGTGAAATCGTCTGGACGTCGGGCGCCACCGAGTCGATCAACCTGGCGCTCAAGGGTGCGGCCCACTTCTACAAGGGCAAGGGCAAGCACCTGATCACGCTGAAGACCGAGCACAAGGCCGTGCTCGACACCATGCGCGAACTCGAGCGACAGGGCTTTGAGGTGACTTACCTCGACGTCGAGGAAAACGGCCTGGTCGACCTCGACAAGTTCAAGGCCGCGATCCGCCCCGACACCATCCTGGCGAGCGTGCTGTTCGTGAACAACGAAATCGGAGTCATCCAGGACGTGGTCGCGCTGGGCAATGCCTGCCGCGAAAAGAGCGTGATCTTCCACGTCGACTCGGCCCAGGCCACGGGCAAGGTCGAGATCGACATCACCAAGCTGCCCATCGACCTGATGAGCCTGGCTTCGCACAAGACCTATGGCCCGAAGGGCATCGGCGCGCTTTACGTGCGCCGCAAGCCGCGCATCCGCCTCGAGGCGCAGATGCACGGCGGTGGCCACGAGCGCGGCATGCGCTCGGGCACGCTGCCCACGCACCAGATCGTGGGCATGGGCGAGGCCTACCGCATTGCCAAGCTCGAAATGAAGGACGACATCGCCCATGCGCGCCGCCTGCAGAAGCGTCTGCTCGACGGCCTGAAGGACGTGGAGCAGGTGTTCATCAACGGCGACCTCGAGCAGCGTGTGCCGCACAACCTGAACATGAGCTTCAACTACGTCGAAGGCGAGTCGCTGATCATGGGCATCAAGGGCCTGGCGGTGTCGTCGGGTTCGGCCTGCACGTCGGCCAGCCTGGAGCCCAGCTACGTGCTGCGCGCCCTCGGCCGCAGCGACGAGCTGGCCCACAGCAGCCTGCGCATGACCATCGGCCGTTTCACGACCGAAGAAGAAATCGACTACGCCATCTCGACCATCAAGCACAACGTTGCAAAGCTGCGCGAGCTGAGCCCCCTGTGGGAGATGTTCCAGGACGGCGTCGACATCAGCACGATCCAGTGGTCGGCGCACTGACGCCGGACCGCACCAGGCTCCACGATTGAACAAAGTTTGAGAGGTACACCATGGCATATTCATCCAAGGTCATCGACCACTACGAAAATCCCCGCAACGTCGGCTCCTTCGAAAAGGGCGACGACTCGGTAGGCACCGGCATGGTCGGCGCACCGGCTTGCGGCGACGTCATGAAGCTGCAGATCAAGGTCAACCCCGAAACCGGCGTGATCGAAGACGCGCGCTTCAAGACCTACGGCTGCGGTTCGGCCATTGCGTCGTCGTCGCTCGTGACCGAATGGGTCAAGGGCAAGACGCTCGACGAAGCAGCCGCGCTCAAGAACGCGCAAATCGCCGAAGAACTGGCGCTGCCCCCCGTCAAGATCCACTGCTCGATCCTGGCTGAAGACGCCATCAAGGCTGCCGTGAGCGACTACAAGGCCAAGCACGGCGTCAAGACGGCGCAAGCCGAGCCGGCAGTCCACTGATATGGCTGTCACGCTGACTGAAGCCGCTGCGCGCCACGTGACCCGCTATCTCGGCAAGCGGGGCAAGGGCGTGGGCGTGCGGCTGGGCGTGAAGACCACCGGATGCTCGGGCCTGGCCTACAAGCTCGAGTACGTGGACGAGTTCACGCCCGAAGACGTGGTGTTCGAAGACCACGGCGTGAAGGTGCTGGTCGACCCCAAGAGCCTGGCTTATATCGACGGCACGCAGCTCGACTTCGTGCGCGAGGGCTTGAACGAAGGCTTCAAGTTCATCAACCCGAACGAGCGCGACCGTTGCGGCTGCGGGGAAAGTTTCCGCATCTGATGCGCCGTCGCTGACCGCGACAACAGCCGCCACCATGTCATGTGCTGGCGGTTTTTTCTTGATCCTTATGGGCCCCCACGTTCGGCACTTTGTGTCCTCACTGCCCCCCGAGGGGGCGCAGACCGCCTTTGGGGCGGCCCGGCAGGCAGTCTGATGAACCTCAACGACACCGACTTCCAATTGTTCGCCGTCCCGGCCACGTTCGCGCAGGACCGCGCCGCGCTCGACGCGCGCTGGAAAGAGCTGCAGCGCGAAGCGCACCCGGACCGCTTTGCCGCGCAAGGCGCCGCGGCGCAGCGCGTGGCCATGCAGTGGTCGGTGCGCATCAACGAGGCCTATCAACGGCTGAAAGACCCGATCCGCCGCGCGAGCTACATCTGCGAACTGAACGGTGCGCCGCTCAACGCCGAGAACAACACGGCCATGCCGCCCGATTTCTTGATGCAGCAGATGGAATGGCGCGAGGCGCTCGACGACGCGGACGATGTCGAAGCGGTTGAAAAGCTGCAGGCGGAGGTCGAAGCCGGCCGCGCGCGCGCGCTGTCGTCGCTCGACTGGCTGATCGACGAGAAGGGCGACTACCCCGCCGCCGCGCAGCAGGTGAGAGCCCTCATGTTCATTGAGCGTTTCGGCCAGGACGTCGAGGCCAAGTTCGATCAGTTGGGACAATAAGCCCTATATATGGCTCTTCTACAGATTTCAGAACCCGGCCAGGCGCCCGATCCGCATCAGCGCCGCATTGCCGTGGGCATCGACCTGGGCACCACGCATTCGCTGGTGGCCGCGGTGCGCAACGGCGTGGCCGAATGCCTGCCCGACGACCAGGGCCGCGTGCTGCTGCCTTCGGTGGTGCGCTACCTCGATGGCGACCGACGGCAGATCGGCTTCGATGCCGTGGCGGCACGCGGGCAAGACCCCGCCAACACCATCACCTCGGTCAAGCGTCTCATGGGCCGGGGGCTGGCCGACATCGCCAACCGCGAATCGATGTCGTACCGCATCGACAGCAGCGACGGCGGCATGGTGAAGGTGCAGACGCTCGCGGGCGAAAAATCGCCGGTCGAAATCAGCGCCGAAATTCTGGCGACGCTGCGCTACCGCGCCGAAGACACCTTCGACGATGAGCTCTATGGTGCGGTCATCACCGTGCCCGCGTATTTCGACGAAGGCCAGCGACAGGCCACCAAGGATGCCGCGCAATTGGCGGGCCTCAATGTGCTGCGCCTGATCAGCGAGCCGACGGCCGCTGCCATTGCCTACGGCCTCGATAACGCCAGCGAAGGCGTCTACGCGGTGTACGACCTGGGCGGCGGCACCTTCGACATCTCGATCCTGCGGTTGACGCAGGGTGTGTTCGAGGTGATTGCCACCGGCGGCGACTCGGCACTCGGCGGCGACGACTACGACCACGCGCTTGCCGGCTTCGTGCTCGCGCAGACCGGCGCCCACGCCGAGAGCGATGGCGACAAGGCCGCATTACTGGTCGCGGCGCGTGCCGCCAAAGAAGCGCTGACCGATTCCGAATCGACCACTTTCCGCGCGGAGGTTGCGGGTCAGGCGATTCAATTCGAAGTGACCCGCGCGCAATTCGACGCCGCCACCAAGCCGCTCACCGACCGCACCATTGCTGCTGTTCGCAAGGCTCTGCGCGATGCAAAGCTCAAGCCCGACGAACTGAAAGGCATCGTGCTGGTCGGCGGTTCCACCCGCATGCCGCAGGTCCGCCGCGCCGTCGCCGAATTCTTCGGCCGCGAGCCGCTCGTCAACCTAAACCCCGACGAAGTCGTGGCGCTCGGCGCCGCCATCCAGGCCAATCAGCTGGCCGGCAACAACGGCGCGGGCGACCTGCTGCTGCTCGACGTGATTCCGCTGTCGCTCGGCATCGAGACCATGGGTGGCCTGGTCGAGCGCATCGTGCCGCGCAACCAGACCATCCCCACTGCGATGGCGCAGGACTTCACCACCTATCAAGACGGCCAGACAGCCCTTGCGTTGCACGTGGTGCAGGGCGAGCGCGACCTGGTCGCCGATTGCCGGAGCCTCGCACGCTTCACCTTGCGCGGCATTCCGCCGATGGCCGCGGGTGCGGCGCGCATCCGCGTGACTTTCACGGTCGATGCCGATGGACTCCTGAGCGTCAGTGCCAAGGAGCAGGGCAGCGGCGTCGAGGCCAGCGTCACGGTCAAGCCGTCGTACGGGCTTTCGGACGACCAGATCGCGACCATGCTGCAGGAGAGCTTTTCCACCGCGCAGCAGGACATGCAGGCGCGGGCGCTGGTCGAGGCCCGCGTGGATGCCGAGCGCATGCTGCTCGCCACGCAGAGCGCGCTCGATGCCGACGGCGACCTGCTGACCGAAGATGAGCGTGCCGCCATCGACACTTCGATGGCAAAGCTGCGCGAAGCCGCCACGGGCACCGACGCCGCCACGATAGAAGCCGCCACCAAGGCGCTGGCCAACGACACCGAAGCCTTCGCCGCCCGGCGCATGAACGCGGGCATTGCGCGCGCCTTGTCGGGCCGCAAGGTCGAATCCCTCTAAGAACAACATGCCCACCATCAAGATATTTCCGCATCCCGAGTACTGCCCGCAGGGTGCAGAAATCACCGCGCCGGCCGGCACCTCCATTTGCGAGGCGCTGCTCGACAATCACATCAACATCGAGCACGCATGCGAGATGAGCTGCGCCTGCACCACCTGCCACGTCATCGTGCGCCAGGGGTTCAGTTCGCTGAACGAAGCCGAAGAGGGCGAGGAAGACCTGCTCGACCGCGCCTGGGGCCTGGAGCCACAATCGCGCCTCAGCTGCCAGGCCATCCTGGCGCAGGAAGACGTGACGGTCGAGATTCCCAAATACTCGATCAACCACGCCAAAGAGAACCATTGAAGAAGGCACCGAATGTCGCGCCAGATCGTCCTCGACACTGAAACCACCGGCCTTTCCGCCGAGAACGGCGACCGCATCATCGAGCTCGGCTGCGTGGAGCTGTTCGCGCGCAAGCTCACGGGCAACGACCTGCACATCTACTTCAACCCCGAGCGCGAGAGCCATGAAGACGCGCTCAAGGTGCACGGTCTCACGACCGACTTCTTGCGCGACAAGCCGAAGTTCGCCACGCTGGCCAACGACATCGTCGAGTACCTGCGCGGCGCCGAGCTGATCATTCACAACGCAGCCTTCGACGTCGGCTTTCTCAACAAGGAACTCGAGCTGGCCGGCCTGCCGCCGCTGCGCACCTTCGTTGGGGAAGTGACCGACACGCTGGCCATGGCCAAGCAGGTGTACCCGGGCAAGCGGAATTCGCTCGACGCGCTGTGCGACCGCTTCGGCGTCGACCGCTCGAACCGCACCTTCCACGGCGCCAAGCTCGACGCGCAGCTGCTGGCCGACGTGTACATCAATCTCACGCGCGGCCAGGACGCGCTGCTGATCGACGTGTCGTCGAACGAACCGGCGCAGGGCACCACGGTGGTTGCCATCGACCTGAGCCAGTTCGACCTGCCGGTGATCATGGCGGCCGAGCAGGAGCTTGCGGCGCACGAGGCCGTGTTGTCGCAACTCGACAAATCCAGCAACGGGCGCACGCTGTTTCGGCAAAACGCCTGAAATGCTGTGGCATAATCGAAGGCTTCGCGCAACGCGATTAATTCAAAGGCACTGAAACACGGCGCCGGAGAATTGACAGGGCGGTTAGCTCAGGGGTAGAGCACAGCATTCACACTGCTGGGGTCGGAGGTTCGAAGCCTCCACCGCCCACCAAATTCCCCAAAACGAAATCAGCGACTTGGATTGTCCAAGTCGCTTTTTGTTTTGCGCGCCGCTTTCAGGCCGCCGCACGCAACTGTCGACTCGTGCTGACGCCAGCTCCCGCTTCGCGCCGGCTCAATTCCGTGGCGGAGCGCGTACACCCAGGGGGAAGGAGACCGATCATGGCCACTCACCCCGACATTCCGCCCGACCTGCCCGTGGAGCCCGACGAAGGGCCGAGCACGCCGCCGGACGATCCGACTGACCCCGAACCTCCTCCCACCACCTCGTGAATCTGGCGCGCGAGCCGCGATAAGCTCGCGCCATGGATGAACTTGATTGCGCCGTCATCGGCGGGGGTGTGGTGGGCCTGGCCGTGGCGCGCGCGTTGGCGCTCGCGGGCCGGGAAGTGGTGGTGCTCGAGGCGGAAGGTGCCATTGGCACTGGAACCAGTTCTCGCAACAGCGAGGTGATTCACGCGGGCATCTACTACCCGCAGGGCTCGCTCAAGGCCCGCCTGTGCGTGGAGGGCAAGCAGGCACTTTATGAATATGCCGCGGAGCGCGGCTTGCCGCACAAGCGCTGCGGCAAGCTCATCGTGGCGACTTCGCCCGAGCAGGTGGCGCAACTCGAAGTCATTCGCGCCAAGGCTGCGGCCAATGGCGTCGACGACCTCGTGCTGCTGACTGCGGACGAGGCCCTTGCCATGGAGCCGCAGCTGCATTGCGTGGCCGCATTGCACTCGCCGAGCACCGGCATTGTCGACAGCCACGCGCTGATGCTGAGCCTGCTGGGCGACCTGGAGAACGCAGGTGGAATGCTGGCGCTGAAATCGCCCATTGCACGCGCGGAATGTGGCGCGGATGCTATCGTGCTGGTAGCGGCAGACGGCACTGCGCTGCGCTGCAGCACCGTCATCAATGCGGCGGGGCTCAACGCGCCCGAGCTGGCCAGGCGGTTCGAAGGCCTGCCCGGGGCGGCCATACCGACGGCGTACTTTGCCAAGGGCAACTACTTCACCCTGTCTGGACGTGCGCCTTTCACCCGGTTGATCTACCCGGTGCCCGAGCCCGGCGGCTTGGGGGTGCACCTGACGCTCGACTTGGGCGGGCAGGCCAAGTTCGGACCCGATGTGCAATGGGTAGAGTCGGCCGACGACCTGGTGGTGGACCCGGCGCGCGGCGACGGCTTTTACGCCGAGGTGCGCAAGTATTGGCCGGCGCTGCCCGACGGGGGATTGATTCCGGGCTACGCCGGCTTGCGCCCCAAGATTTCTGGGCCCGGCGAGCCGGCGCGCGACTTCATGATCGAGGGGCCCGAATCGCACGGGGTAAGAGGCCTGGTCAACCTCTTCGGCATCGAATCGCCGGGGCTCACAAGCAGCCTTGCCATCGGAGGCTACGTGGCTCGCTTGCTTGAAAGCGCCTGACGGATGCCACGCAGCCCCTTTGTGTGCAGAAGTCTGAAGAACTGCCGCGCATGAGGGGCTTTTGTGCCTGTAACATGACACCACGCCATTTGCTGGCGTGAAGCCGCCGGCGCGGTGCCGGTGTCATCACGGAGGAAAGATTCCAATGAGTGCATCCAACAACATCGAGGCAGCAGCCGAAGACATCGCGAGCGACGTGCGCGGCGTGCTGGCCAGCAAGGACCTGGATTCGGTTCCCCACATCAAGGCGCTGCGCCAGCGCATCGACACCAAGCTTGCCATTGCACGCGAGCTTGCGGCGGAGAAGAGCAAGATTGCAGCCCAGAAGGCTCGCGAGGCGGCCAACACCGCCAACGCCTACGCCCACGACGAACCGTGGCAGATTGCCGGCGCAGCGCTGGCAGTTGGTGTGTTGGTGGGTTTGCTGCTTGGCCGCCGCTGACCTGAGCACCCACCGCCGCGTTGTCCGTCGCCGAGCAGGAGCCGGCGCATGAGCTTGCTGTCCCTGTTCGGGCTCAATGCCCGTTTGCGGCGGCTTCGCCTTGCCGCGGCCGAAGGCGCGCTGGCCGCCGAAGACCGTGTGCAGCTCTTGCGCATGGCGTGGGAGGACGAGAAGCAGCGCCTCAAGCTGATGCTCGTGCTGGTGGTCGCCGTGCTCGGGCTGACCACGGTGGCGGTGGCGTTGCTGTCGATGGCGGTGGTGGTGCACTTCTGGGACACGCCGCATCGCGTTGCGGCTGCGTGGGCGGTGGCGGCTGTGTGGATCGTGCTCTGGCTGGGCGCTGCACTGGGTCTGTTTCTGACGCTTCGCAATGCCTCGAACAGCTTCATGCCGGCGCGCCATGAGTTCGAACGCGACTGGACCTGGGTTCAGGACCGTTTCGGGCTCGGCAAGGACCCCGACCAGGATGAAGAAGCGCCGCGTCCCCCGCGGCCCGCCACGCGCGAAGAACTGCTGGCCCGCATGGACCGCCAGCGCGAACGCATTGCCACCATGCAGGGCGATCCGCGCAAGCCGCAGCCCGCCGGTGCGGCAGCGGCTCCAGAAGCACCGCCCGCGGACGAAACGGCATCCGCCGCTGCGCTGCGCATTGCGCGGGAGCATCCGGTGGCCACGGGCGTCGTCGCTGCGGTGGCCCTGGTGGTGATTCGTCCCAAGCGGCTGTTGCGCTGGGCAGCGGTCGTTGCGCCAGTGCTCTGGCGCATGCGATGAAAACCAGCGCTGAAAACCAGCGCCGAAAACCAGCGCTGAAAAAAGCGAGAAGGCTCAGGCTGCGCTGCGAACTTGCAGCAACGCCTGAGCCGCTTCGCGCACGAGGGCCGGGCCGCGATAGATGAGGCCGGTGTAGATCTGCACCACGTCGGCACCCGCGGCTATCTTGGCCTTGGCATCGGCCCCACTCAGGATGCCGCCCACCCCGATGATCGGAAAACCTGTTCCCAGCGCCGCGCGCAACTGGGCGATCACGCGGTTGCTCGCCTCGCGCACCGGGGCACCCGATAGTCCGCCGGCTTCGTCGGCATGCGGCAGGCCCGCGACCGCGTCGCGCGCCAGGGTGGTGTTGGTGGCAATCACGCCATCCATGCCGTGGCGCTGCAGCGTGGCGGCGATGACCGCGACCTGGCTTTCGTCGAGATCGGGCGCGATCTTCACGAACAGCGGAACGCGCTTGCCGCCGCGGTCGGCAAGCACCTGCCGCCGCTCGGCGATGGCACCCAGCAACGCGTCGAGCGCTTCGTCGCTCTGTAGCGTGCGCAGATTGGCCGTGTTGGGGCTCGAGATATTGATGGTCACGTAGTCGGCATGCGCATACACGCCGTCCAGACAGGCCACGTAGTCGTCCACCGCCCGCTCGATGGGGGTGCTCGCGTTCTTGCCGATGTTGAGGCCGAGCAGCATCGGCTTCTTCCCCGCGCTGGCATTCCTGCGAAAGCGCGCCTTCTGCACATTGGCAAGAAAGGCATCGAGGCCTTCATTGTTGAAGCCGAGGCGGTTGATCAGCGCGTCGCGCTGCGGCAGGCGGAACATGCGCGGCTTGGGATTGCCCGGCTGCGCCTTCGGCGTGACCGTGCCGACCTCGACAAAGCCGAAGCCCATGGCGGAAAAAGCGTCGATGCAGCGGGCGTTCTTGTCGAGTCCGGCCGCCAGGCCGACGCGATTCGGGAACTGCAGCCCCGCGAGCGTGATTGGGTCTTCGACGCGCGAAGCGGCGTACGCGCAGGCCAGGGGCGTGTTCTGCGTGCGGGCGAGGCCGTCGAGGGTGAGTTCGTGGGCATGCTCCGGGTCGAAGCCGAACAGAAAGGGCCGGGCCAGGCCGTAGAGCGAAGAGGGGAGCAGGGGCATCGGATAATTCTCGACTTCAATGAGCCAAGGATTCTCCGCGATGACTGCACCCGTTTCCCCTTCTTCCGCTCCCGGCGCCGGCGCCACCAGCGCAATCTCCCAGGACGAGCTCAAGGCCCAGGTCGGCCGGGCTGCGCTGGCCTATGTGGTGAAGGGCGAAATCGTCGGCGTGGGCACCGGCTCGACCGTGAACAAGTTCATCGACGCCCTGGCCACCATCAAGGACCAGATCAAGGGCGCGGTGTCGAGCTCGGTCGCCTCGACGGAACGCCTGCGCGCCTTGGGCATTCCGGTGTTCGACAGCAACGAGGTCGAGGAGCTCAGCGTCTACATCGACGGCGCGGACGAGATCGATCATCGCGGCTTCATGGTGAAGGGCGGTGGTGCGGCGCTCACGCGCGAAAAGATCGTGGCGGCGCAGTCGCGGCGCTTTGTGTGCATTGCCGACGCATCCAAGCTGGTCGACACGCTCGGCGCCTTTCCGCTGCCGGTGGAGGTCATTCCGATGGCGGCGCGCCGCGTCATGCGGCAGTTCGAGGCGATGGGCGGCATTGCGCAGGTGCGGGAAAAAGACGGTGTGGCGCTGGTGACCGACAACGGGCAGCACATCGTCGACGTCACCGGGCTGCGGATCAGCGACCCGCTTGCCTTCGAATCCGAGGTGAGCCAATGGCCGGGCGTGGTCACCGTCGGCGTGTTCGCTCACCAGAAGGCCGACGTGTGCCTGCTGGGCACGCCCTCGGGCGTGCAAACGATGACGTTCGAGTGAAGAGAAAAGCGGCTGCCGGCGTCAACCGGCGGCCCGCTCAGGAACCGCTCAGAACTTGATGCCTGCCGGGTTGCTGGGAGTCGGCCCGCTGGGAGCAGGCGCAGGCTGCTGCGGAGCAGGAGTGGCCGGCGCGGGTTCGCGCGCCACGGGTGCCGCCTGCACCGCAACCAGCGGTCGGGCCGGCGGGTTGCGGTAAGTCGCCGGCAGGCTGTTGCTCTTCGGGTAGCCCGCGGCATCGAGGTACTGCGACCATTCAGTATCGGAAAAGCCCTTGAGCTGCTGCGAACCGATCGTCAGCAACGGCAGCGAGGCCTGGCTGCTCATCCGCTGCAGCGCCTCGACGTCCTGGTTGCTCTTGACGGTGCGTTCTTCAAAAGGAATGCCGCGCGTGGTGAGCAGCGAGCGGGCGGCGCCGCACGGCGCGCATTCTTCACCGGTGTACAGCGTCACGGGATAGCGCTGTGCCACCTGGCGCAGTTCATACGGCAAGCCGGCATTGGCCGGCGGCGTGATGCCGGCTTGCGGGCCTGCGGCGGGCTCGGTGCTGGCGGTGGGGGCCCGGTCCGAGAAAGTGACCTTGCCGTTCTTGTCGACGTTGCGATAGATCGGCTGGGCCATGGCACCTGCTGCAACGAGCAGCAGGGCGAGGCCGGACAGGCAATGCAAGGAGGTTTTCTTTTGGATCGAATGCATTGCCTGAGTATCGCAAGCTTCAGGCCCGCTTCAAACGGGCTGGGCCTGCGCCATGCCCTGGTGTCGCAGCAGCGCATCAAGCTGCGGCTCGCGGCCGCGGAAAGCCTTGAACGAATCCATGGCGCTGCGGCTGCCGCCTGCTTCGAGGATGGCCTGGCGATACCTGCGGCCGGTCTCGATGTTCGGCTGGCCGTCGGCGCCCACGGTTTCCTCGAAGGCGGCGTAGGCGTCGGCGCTCAGCACCTCGGCCCACTTGTAGCTGTAGTAGCCGGCTGCGTAGCCGCCCGAGAAGATGTGGCTGAAGGTGTTGGGCGTGCGGCTGAAAGGCGGCGCAGGCATCACGGCCACTTCGGCGCGTACCTTGCCCAGCAGCGCGAGCACGCCGCCCGGCTGCGCACTGGCGGCCTGGTATTCGGTGTGCAGCAGCATGTCGAACAGCGAGAACTCGATCTGGCGCAGCGTTTGCAGGCCGCTCTGGAAGTTCTTGGCGGCAGTCATCTTGTCGAACAGCGCGCGCGGCAGCGGCTCGCCGGTATCGACGTGGGCGGTCATGTGCCTGAGCACGTCCCATTCCCAGCAGAAGTTTTCCATGAACTGGCTCGGCAGCTCGACGGCATCCCATTCGACGCCGCTGATGCCGGACACGTCGCGCTCGTTCACCTGCGTGAGCATGTGGTGCAGGCCGTGGCCGAATTCGTGGAAGAGGGTGGTCACGTCATCGTGCGTGAGGAGCGGCGGCTTGCCGTCCACACCGCTCGCAAAGTTGCACACCAGCTGCGCCACCGGCGTTTGCAGGGTGCCGTCGTCGGGCCGCAGCCAGCGTGCGCGCACGTCGTCCATCCACGCACCGCCGCGCTTGGCGGCACGGGCCGAGGGGTCGAGATAGAACTGGCCGACCTTCTGCACGCCGCCAGCCGTCTGGCGTTCGATGCGATAGAACTCCACGCTCGGGTGCCAGGTGGGGGCGTTGTCGCGCCGGATGGAAACCTCGAACAGCGTTTCGACGATCTTGAACAGGCCGGCCATCACCTTGGGTGCCGGAAAGTACTGCTTCACCTCCTGCTCGCTGAAGGCGTACCGCGCTTCCTTCAGCTTTTCGCCGATGTAGCTCCAGTCCCAGGCTTGCGGATCGGCAATGCCCAGTTGCTCCGATGCGAACACGCGCAGGTCGGCCAGATCGCGCTCGCCATAGGGCTTGGCCTTGGCCGCGAGGTCACGCAGGAACTTGACCACCTGCTCGGGCGATTCAGCCATCTTGGGCACGACCGAGAGTTCGCCGAAATTCTTGTAGCCGAGCAGCCTGGCTTCTTCTTCGCGCAGCGCGAGGATCTCGTTGATGAGCGCGGTGTTGTCGAAGGCCGGGTCGCCGAGCTCGCTGGCGCGCGTGACATACGCGCGGTAGAGCGTTTCGCGCAGCGCGCTGCTCTTGGCAAACTGCATCACGGGCAGGTAGCAGGGCATCTTGAGCGTGAGCTTGTAGCCCTGCTTGCCCTCGGCTTCGGCGGCCGCGCGGGCGGCCCCAATCACGTCTTCAGGCACGCCCTCGAGCTCGCCAAGCGCCGCGTAGTACGAGAAAGCGTCGGTGGCGTCGAGCGCGTTTTCGCTGAATTTCTGACTCAGCTCGGCCTGGCGTTCCTGGATGTCGGCAAAGCGCTTCTTCGCATCGCCCTGCAGTTCCGCGCCGCCAAGCACAAAGTTGCGCACGGCATTGCGGTGCGCCTGGCGCTGCTCGGGGTTGAGGGTGGCCACGTCGATGGCCTTGTACTTGGCGTACAAGCGCTCATCGGAACCCAGGCGGGTCCAGAAAGCGGTGACGCGGGGCATGGCCTCGTTGTAGGCGGCGCGCAGCTCCGGCGTATCGGCCACGGCGTTGAGATGGCCCACGGCGCCCCAGGCGCGGCTGAAGCGTTCGGACGCCACGTCGAGCACCTTCGAAATCGCATTCCAGTCGGCCGGAAAGTCGGCCGCCGTGACGGTCTGCAGCGCCGCCTCGGCATCGGCCAGCAAGATGTCGACCGCGGGCGCGACGTGCTCGGGCTTGATGCGGTCGAACAGCGGGAGATCGGCGAAGTCGAGGAGGGGGTTGGTCATGGAAATCACTTTGCGGCGCGTTCCGCAGCTTCAAGGGTGTTGGCGAGCAGCATTGCGCGCGTCATGGGGCCCACGCCGCCGGGCACGGGGGTAATCCAGCTGGCCACTTCCTTGACGCTGTCGAAATCCACGTCGCCGGCCAGCTTGCCGTCTTCCTTGCGGTTCATGCCCACGTCGATCACCACGGCGCCCGGCTTCACCATGTCGGCCGTCAGCAGGTTGCGCTTGCCCACGGCGGCGACGATCACGTCGGCCTGCCGGGTGATGGCGGCCAGGTCTTGCGTGGCGCTGTGGCAGATGGTGACGGTGGCGTTCTTGGCCAGCAGCATCATGGCCATCGGCTTGCCGACGATGTTGCTGCGGCCGATGACCACTGCGTGCTTGCCGCGCAGGTCGTAGCCGATGGATTCGAGCATCTTCATGCAACCGTGCGGCGTGCAGGGCCAGAAGCCCGGCTGGCCGACCATCAGCGCGCCGGCGCTGGCCACATGGAACCCGTCGACGTCCTTGGCCGGAGAGATGGCTTCGATGACGCGGTGGCTGTCCATGTGCTTGGGCAGCGGCAGTTGCACAAGAATGCCGTGCACCTGGGGGTCGTCGTTGAGCGCCTCGATGCGGGCCAGCAGTTCGGGCTCGGTCATGCTGGCGGAATGGCGTTCGAGATGCGCGGTGAGCCCGGTCTGGCTGCTGTCGTTGACCTTGTGCTTCACGTAGACCTGGCTCGCCGGATCTTCACCCACCAGGATGATGGTCAGCGTGGGTTCCACGCCGCGTGCCTTCAGTGCGGCAATGCGGCCGGCAACATCGGCGCGGATTTTCTGGGCCAGCGCGTTGCCATCGATCAATTGAGCGGTCATCGGTTTCGATTTTCCAAGTAAAAACGCCCGCTTGCGCAGGCGTGGGGAACATTCGTCGCTATCGGGGAGATAGCTGGTTTTCAGGCCTTGGCTGCGGGCGCCGCTTGCCCGAGCGCGATCTTGAGCAGATCGGCCACGGTGTTGGCGTTGAGCTTTTCCATGATGTTGGCGCGGTGCGCCTCGACGGTCTTGATGCTGATGCCCAGGTCGTCGGCAATCTGCTTGTTCAGGCGGCCGGCGACGATGCGCTCGAGCACCTGGGCTTCGCGGCCGGTGAGCTTGGACAGCAGCGCGTCGCGGCTGGCCGACTGCTGGTGCTGGGTGAAAGCGCCGCGCGCGTGCTCGAGCATGCGCTCGACCAGCGTGACGAGTTCTTCGTCGTTGAAAGGCTTCTGGATGAAATCCATGGCGCCCTTCTTCATGCTGTCGACCGCCATCGGCACGTCGCCGTGGCCGGTGATGACCACGATAGGCAGCGGGGAGCGCCGTTCGATCAGCCGGTCCTGCAGTTCGAGGCCAGTCATGCCGGCCATGCGAATGTCGACGATCAGACAGGCGACTTCGCGCGGGTCGTATCGGGAAAGAAAGGACTCGGCTGAATCGAAGCAGCGAACCCTGTAGTCCTTGCCCTCGAGCAGCCATTGCAGCGAATCTCGTACGGCCTCGTCGTCATCGACGACATAGACAGTGCCCTTCTTCGGAATCAAACTCATGCAGGTACCTTTGCCTCGTCGCTTGCTACGGAACTGGGAGCGTCCAACACCGGAATCCAGAAGGAAAAGCGGCATCCGATCACATCCGGGCCATTGTAGATGTTCTCCGCCTGCATCCGTCCACGGTGCGACTCGACGATGGTGCGGCACAGATTCAGCCCGATACCCATGCCTTCGGGCTTGGTGGAGAAGAAGGCCTCGTAGAGCCGGTCCATCACTTCGGGCGCCAGGCCCTTGCCGGTGTCCTGCACCGAAAATTCGATGGCATTGTGGCCCTCGATCACCTTGGGCAGCACGCGCAGTTCCACGCTACGGCGCGCGAGCGGGCGCTCTGCAATGTCGATGGCTTCGGCCGCGTTCTTCAGCAGGTTGACCATCACCTGCTCGATCAGGATGGGGTCCACGCGCACCACAGGCAGCCGCGCCGCCACATAGTGGTTGAGCCGCACATTGCGCCGCCGCAGTTCGATGCCCGCCAGTTCGACCGCCTCGCTCACCATGGTGGCCACGTCGGCGGGCGTGCGATTGGGTTCGCTGCGCTTCACGAAGGAGCGGATGCGCTGGATGATCTGGCCCGCCCGCTGCGCCTGCTTGGAGGTTTTTTCGAGCGCCGCGAGCAGCGCCTCGGTGTCGATCGACTGCCCCTTGATGCGGGACATCATCCCGTTGCAGTAGTTGGTGATGGCCGTCAGCGGCTGGTTGAGCTCATGCGCCACGCTGGAGGCCATTTCGCCCATCGTGATCAGGCGGCTTGCGGCCTGGGCGCGGTCGGCCTGCGCGGCCGCCTGTTCCTCGGCGTCGCGCCGCGGTGTGATGTCGGTGGCAATCACCAGTTGGGCAAGCCGGCCGTCGACCCAGGTGAGATAGCGCGAACGCACTTCGAGCCATTTGCCCAGGTGCGGCACGAAGATCTCGTTGTTGGCGGTCTGGGCGGCGGTCAGGGTATCGATCGGCAGGCCGGCGTAGGGGTCGACGTCGTCCAGGCCCTCGTCGTGCGCATTGGAGGCCGGCACACCGGCCTGCGCCACCATGCCCAGGTGGCCCACGGTGTCGGAGCCGAACCAGAGCCGGTACAGCTTGTTGGCGAACAGCAGCTCCTCGCTGCCGATGGGCGCCACCGACACCGCGGCGTCCAGCGCCTCCAGCACCGTGGTGAAGCGCTCGTACGAAGCCGACAGCTGCTCGCGGATGCGCGTGGGCTCCGTGATGTCGGTCATCGAGGTCATCCAGCCCGTCTGGTGGCCGCGCGCGTCGATCAGCGGCGACACATAAAGGCGGGCGTTGAACACGCTGCCGTTCTTGCGCTTCACGCGCACCTGGAAGCCGCCGGGCAGGGCGCGCCCGTGCAGCTCTTCCTCGAGCCGCTCGTTCATGACTTCGCGGTCCGACTCCAGCCAGTACGGGAAGGGCGGCGTCTGGCCCACCAGTTCGGCTTCGCTCCAACCCGTCATCGCGCAGAAAGCGGCGTTCACGTAGGTGATGCGCCCCTGCAGGTCGAGCACGCGCATGCCGGTGAGCATGGAGTTTTCCATCGCACGCCGGAAGTTGGTTTCGGCAACCAGCCGCTGCTGCGCCTGCTGGCGCCGCCGGGTGTGCCGCCAGGTACCGATCAGCATCCAGCTGGTGAGCACGCTGAGCGCGCAGACCAGCCAGAACAAGCCATTGCCGACCACCCCCTGCGAGGTGCGGTAGGCCTGGGCGCGCAGCACCAGCGCATTGCCGACCGGCGACACCGGCACTTCGTATTCGTTGGTTCTTTCGGACCAGGGCAGCAGGCGCGTGCCGCCTTCCCTGGGGCTCACGGTGTTGCCCGCAATCGGATTGCCCTTGGCGTCGAGCAGCGACACCGCATAGCGCGCCTGCACTTCCGATGGCATGCCGTAGCGCAGCAGGCCGTCGATCGAAAACTCGCCCAGCACCACGCCCGCGAACAGGCCCTGGTCGAAAAGCGGAATGTGCAGCTGCAGCATGGCCGTGGGATCGCCGCCGGCCATGGGTTGGGAGAAAACCGGTTGGCGCAGCTCTCGCGCCAGCGCGTAGTTGCTCTCGATATCGCCGGGCCGCAGCACGTCGCCGATGAGGTGCTGCTGCGCGGGGTGTACGCTCGGCGCGGAATAGCCAGCCTTGAAGCGGCGGCGGTCGTCGATCCACGTGACCGTCTGCAGTTCGGGGAACTGGCTCACCAGGGATTCCGCGCGGCTCGCGAACTCGACGGGATCGATTTCGCGGTTCGAGGCATCCCGTGCGATGCGCATCAGCTGTTCCTGCCGCTCCAGGAGGCGCAGGCGCATGCGCTGCTGGGCGTATTCGACGTCCCGCCGCACCGACTCCTGCTCGCGCTCGACTTCTTCGGTGCGCAAGTACCAGAAAGCCGAAACGATGGCGGCAAGGAACAGCAGCACCGCCGCAATCGGCGCGAGCATGGCGACGGCGTCCTGCAGCACCGGCGTTTGCCGGCGCCACCAGCGGCGCCACCAGGACAGAGGGGACGCATTCACGGCGCTGCGGGCCACCGCCAGCGGAGAGGAAAGAGGCATCTTCCGAGTTTAGGGGATGCTCCCCCGCGAAGCGCGCCAAACGCCCGGTGCCATTGGTTCCGGCGCGGCTGCAGCCAGAACAACCCCAATCATAAATATCACATTAAGAAATTGATATGCGCCATTTGAAATAGAAGCATTTCTATGAGAAACTCGCCCGCGTTTATCGAAGACCGCACTTAAATTACAGCCACAGCCCTAATAGGAGAGACAAGCATGTCGGCAAATCCCGAGAACCTGTTCGGCTCGGCCGCGAACGACGCGGACGCCCAGGAGACCCGTGAATGGATGGATGCACTGTCCTCCGTTATTCAGAGCGAGGGGCCTGAGCGGGCTCACTTCCTTCTAGAGCAGTTGCTCGAGCATGCGCGGCAGCACAGCATCGACAAGCCTTTCTCGGCCAATACTGCCTACGTCAACACCCTGGAGCCTGACCAGGAAGAGCGTTGCCCCGGCAACCTCGAGATCGAAGAGCGCCTGCGCGCCTACATGCGATGGAACGCCATGGCCATGGTGGTCAAGGCCAACCGCCATCATCCGCCCGAAGGCGGCGACCTGGGCGGCCACATCGGCTCCTTCGCTTCGCTGGCCAACATGTTCGGGGCCGGCTTCAACCACTTCTGGCACGCCGAGAGCGAAAACCACGGCGGCGACTGCCTCTACATCCAGGGCCACGTGTCGCCCGGCATCTATGCCCGCGCCTACCTGGAAGGCCGCCTGACCGAAGAGCAACTGCTCAACTTCCGCCAGGAAGTCGACGGCAAGGGCCTGTCGAGCTACCCGCATCCGAAGCTGATGCCCGAGTTCTGGCAATTCCCGACCGTGTCGATGGGCCTCGGCCCGCTGATGGCTATCTACCAGGCCCGCTTTCTCAAGTACCTGCATGCCCGCGGCATTGCCAACACCGAGAACCGCAAGGTCTGGGTGTTCTGCGGCGACGGCGAAATGGACGAAGTCGAATCGCTGGGCGCCATCGGCCTGGCCGCGCGCGAAGGGCTCGACAACCTGATCTTCGTCATCAACTGCAACCTGCAGCGCCTGGACGGCCCGGTGCGCGGCAACGGCAAGATCATCCAGGAGCTCGAAGGCGAATTCCGCGGCTCGGGCTGGAACGTCATCAAGCTGATCTGGGGCAGCAACTGGGATCCGCTCTTGGCGCGCGACAAGGACGGCGCGCTGCGCAAGATCATGATGGAGACCAACGACGGCGACTACCAGGCCTTCAAGGCCAATGACGGCGCCTACGTTCGCAAGCACTTCTTCGGCCGCGATCCGCGCACGCTTGAGATGGTGTCCAAGATGAGCGACGACGACATCTGGCAGCTGCGCCGCGGCGGCCACGATTCGCAAAAGGTCTACGCGGCCTTCGACGCGGCCGTGAAGCACAAGGGCCAGCCCACGGTGCTCCTGATCAAGACGGTCAAGGGCTTCGGCATGGGCAAGATCGGCGAAGGCAAGAACAACGTCCACCAGACGAAGAAGCTCAGCGACGAGGACATCATGGCCTTCCGCGACCGCTTCAATATTCCGATTCCGGACAGCAAGATTGCGGACCTGCCGTTCTACAAGCCGGCCGACGACACGCCGGAAATGAAGTACCTGCATGAGCGCCGCAAGGCCCTCGGCGGCTACCTGCCGCACCGCCGCACCAAGGCCGATGAAAGCTTCACGGTGCCTTCGCTCGACACCTTCAAGTCGGTGATGGAACCCACGGCCGAAGGCCGCGAGATCTCGACCACGCAGGCCTACGTGCGCTTCTTGACGCAGCTCTTGCGCGACAAGGCGCTGGGCCCGCGCGTCGTTCCGATTCTTGTGGACGAAGCGCGCACCTTCGGCATGGAAGGGTTGTTCCGCCAGATCGGCATCTACAACCCCGCAGGCCAGCAGTACACCCCGGTCGACAAGGACCAGGTCATGTACTACAAGGAAGACAAGGCCGGCCAGATCCTGCAGGAAGGCATCAACGAAGCCGGCGGCATGTCCAGCTGGATTGCCGCGGCCACCTCGTACAGCACCAACAACCGCATCATGGTGCCGTTCTACGTGTACTACTCGATGTTCGGCTTCCAGCGCATCGGCGACCTGGCCTGGGCGGCCGGCGACATGCAGGCGCGCGGCTTCCTGCTGGGCGGTACGTCGGGGCGCACCACGCTCAACGGCGAAGGCCTGCAGCACGAAGATGGCCACAGCCACATCCTGGCCAACACCATCCCCAACTGCGTGAGCTACGACCCGACCTTCGCGCACGAAGTGGGCGTGATCCTGCACCATGGCCTCAAGCGCATGGTCGAGAAGCAGGACAACGTCTATTACTACCTGACGCTGCTCAACGAGAACTACGCGATGCCCGGCCTGCAGCCCGGCACCGAAGAGCAGATCATCAAGGGCATGTACCTGTCCAAGCAGGGCCCCGCGCTCAAGGCCAAGGCACCCACGGTGCAGCTGCTGGGCAGCGGCACCATCCTGCGCGAAAGCTTTGCCGCGCAAGAACTGCTCGAGAAGGATTGGGGCGTGTCCGCCTCGGTGTGGAGCTGCCCGAGCTTCAACGAGCTGACGCGCGACGGCCAGGACGCCGACCGCTGGAACCTGCTGCACCCGGACCAGACGCCGCGCGTGCCCTTCGTGGCCGAGCAACTCGCGCCTACCGCAGGCCCGGTGATCGCGTCGACCGACTACATGAAGGCCTACGCGGAGCAGATCCGTCCCTTCATTCCGAAGGGCCGCAACTACAAGGTGCTGGGCACCGACGGTTTCGGCCGCAGCGACTTCCGCAACAAGCTGCGCGAGCACTTCGAGATCAACCGCCACTACATCGTGGTGGCCGCGCTCAAGGCGTTGAGCGAAGATGGCACCGTGCCCGTAGCCAAGGTGGTGGAAGCGATCAAGAAGTACGGCATCAATGTCGACAAGGTCAACCCGCTTTACGCCTGAACATCAACAACCAACGAACGAACGGCGCCTCACGGCGGGAGACAACGATATGGCAGCAGTGGAAGTGAAGGTGCCGGACATCGGCGATTTCGATGAAGTCGCGGTGATCGAGGTGCTTGTGAAGGTGGGCGACACGGTCAAGGCCGAGCAGTCGCTCATCACCGTGGAATCGGACAAGGCGTCGATGGAAATTCCGTCGTCGACCGCCGGTGTGGTGAAAGAAATCAAGGTCGAGGTCGGCGGCAAGGTGAAAGAGGGCTCCGTGGTCCTCGTGCTCGAGGCCGAAGGGTCTGCCGCGGCACCGGCTTCGGCGCCTGCAGCAGCTCCGGCTCCTGCGGCTGCCGCCCCGGCGCCCGCAGCCGCGGCGCCTGCTCCGGCTGCCGCGCCTGCGGCTTCGGGTCCCCTCGAGATCAAGGTGCCCGACATCGGCGATTTCAAGGATGTCGCGGTCATCGAGTTGCTGGTGAAACCCGGCGACACGATCGCGGCCGACCAGTCGCTCATCACCGTCGAATCGGACAAGGCCTCGATGGAAATTCCGTCGTCGGCTGCGGGCGTGCTCAAGGAGCTCAAGGTCAAGGTGGGCGATACGGTCAATATCGGTGACCTGATTGCCGTGCTGGAAGGCGCCGCAGGTGGTGCGGCCCCTGCGCCTGCGCAGGCTGCTGCAGCCGCGCCGGCAGCGGCGACCGCCAGTGCGCCAGCTCCGGTTGCCGCTCCATCGGCGGCCGCTGCCACTCCGCCAGCTGCTGCCGCACCGCACGAACCCACTGTGGCGCCCACCGGCAAGCTGCCGCATGCGTCCCCTTCGGTGCGCAAGTTCGCCCGCGAACTCGGCGTGCCGCTCGAAGAGGTCAAGGGCTCCGGTCCCAAGGGCCGCATCACCCAGGAAGACGTCCAGAGCTTCACCAAGGCCGTGATGAGCGGCCAGGCCAGCACGAAGGCATCCGCAGCCAAGGCACCCGCCGGTGGCGGCAGCGGGGATGGCGCGGCACTGGGCCTCATTCCGTGGCCAAAGGTCGACTTCGCCAAGTTCGGCGCGGTCGAGCGCAAGGATCTGTCGCGCATCAAGAAGCTCAGTGGTGCCAACCTGCACCGCAACTGGGTGATGATTCCGCACGTCACCAACAACGACGAAGCCGACATCACCGAGCTCGAAGCCTTCCGCGTCTCCACCAACAAGGAAAACGAAAAGTCGGGCATCAAGGTCACGATGCTGGCCTTCGTGATCAAGGCGGTGGTTGCGGCGCTCAAGAAGTTTCCTGACTTCAACGCCAGCCTCGACGGCGACCAGCTCGTCTACAAGCAGTACTACAACATCGGCTTTGCGGCCGACACGCCCAACGGGCTCGTAGTGCCGGTGCTGAAGGATGCGGACAAGAAGGGCATCCTGCAGATCAGCGCTGAAATGGGCGAGCTCGCCAAGAAGGCGCGCGACGGCAAGCTCGGCTCGGCCGACATGCAGGGCGGCTGCTTCTCGATCAGCTCGCTCGGCGGCATCGGCGGCACGCATTTCACGCCCATCATCAACGCCCCCGAAGTGGCCATCCTCGGCCTCTCCAAGGGCCAGATGAAGCCGGTGTGGGACGGCAAGCAGTTTGTACCGCGCCTGACGCTGCCGCTGTCGCTGTCCTACGACCACCGCGTGATCGATGGTGCCCTGGCTGCGCGCTTCAACGCCTACCTGGGCCAGGTGCTCGCGGACTATCGCCGAATCCTGCTATGACCACGGTTGTGGCCGTCCGCAAAGGCGGCCAGGTCACGATGGCGGCGGATTCGCTGGTGACCTTCGGCGACACGCGGCTTTCGCACCGCGCCGAGGCGAACCAGAAGATCTTCACCATCGACGATGCGGCGGGGCAGAGCCTCTTTGCCGTGGCCGGGGCTGCTGCGCACTTCCTGGTGCTGCAGCATGCGCTGGCCGCGCAGCCGCGCGAAGCGCTGCTGTTCGGCAGCAAGCACGAGATCTTCCGCACCTTCACGCTGCTGCACCCGGTGCTGAAAGACTCGTTCTTCATGCAGACCAAGGAAGACGAGCATGAGCCCTACGAGTCGAGCCAGTTCACGATGCTGATGGCCAACCAGAGCGGCATCTACGGCATCTACAGCTACCGCGAGGTGTTCGAGTTCAAGCAGTTCTGGGCCATCGGCTCGGGGCGCAGTTTTGCACTTGGCGCCATGCACGCGGCCTACGACATGAAGTCGCGCACCTCGCGCGACGTGGCGGAGGCGGGGATTGCCGCCGCCTGCGAATTCGATCGCAATTCGGCCCCACCGGTCGACGTTCTCACACTCAAACTGAAAGTGTCCAAATGAGCGAACAACAAATCAAGGTGCCGGACATCGGCGACTTCGACGAAGTCGCGGTCATCGAGGTGCTGGTCAACGTCGGCGACACGGTCAAGGCCGAGCAGTCGCTGATCACGGTCGAGTCGGACAAGGCCTCGATGGAAATTCCATCGTCGGCCGCCGGCGTGGTGAAGTCGCTCGCCGTCAAGGTGGGCGACAAGGTCAAGGAAGGCTCCGTGGTGCTGACGCTGGAGGTGGACGGTGCCGCAGCGCCCGCGCCCGCAGCAGCCGCTCCTGCGCCAGCCGCCGCGGCGCCCGCTCCCAAGGCGGCTCCGGCACCCGCGCCGGCCGCAGCGCCCGCCGCTTCCACCTACGGTGGCAAGGTCGATGTCGAGTGCGACGTTGTCGTGCTCGGCGCCGGCCCTGGCGGCTATTCGGCCGCATTCCGCGCTGCCGACCTCGGCCTGAAGGTGGTGCTGATCGAGCGCTATGCCACGCTGGGCGGCGTGTGCCTGAACGTGGGCTGCATTCCGTCGAAGGCATTGCTGCATGTTGCGTCGGTCATGGACGAGGTCAAGCACTTCGCCGACCTGGGCGTGAGCTTTGCCGCGCCGACGGTCGACCGCGCCAAGCTGCTCGGCCACAAGAACAAGGTGGTGGGCAAGCTCACCGGCGGCCTCACGGCCATGGCCAAGATGCGCAAGGTGACGGTGCTGCGCGGCGTCGGCAACTTCATCGACCCCTACCACCTGGAAGTGGACGAGACGTCCGGCACCAGCTGGGACACCACCGGCAAGAAGCAGACCGTCAAGTTCCGCAACGCCATCATCGCGGCCGGTTCGCAGGCCGTGAGCCTGCCGTTCATGCCGAAGAACGACCCGCGCGTGGTCGACTCCACCGGCGCGCTCGAAATGGGCACGGATCCCAAGCGCATGCTGATCCTGGGCGGCGGCATCATCGGCCTGGAGATGGGTACGGTGTATTCGACGCTGGGCGCGCGCCTCGACGTGGTCGAAATGCTCGACGGACTGATGCAGGGCGCCGACCGCGACCTGGTCAAGGTGTGGCAGAAGATGAATGCGCCGCGCTTCGACAACATCATGCTCAAGACCAAGACTGTCGGCGCCGAAGCCACGAAAGAGGGCATCAAGGTCACCTTCGAAGGCGAGAACGCACCCAAGGAACCGCAGGTGTACGACCTGGTGCTGCAGGCCGTGGGCCGCAGCCCCAACGGCAAGAAGATCGGCGCCGAGAAGGCGGGCGTGGCGGTGAGCGACCGCGGCTTCATTCCGGTCGATATCCAGATGCGCACCAACGTGCCCCACATCTTCGCCATCGGCGACATCGTGGGCCAACCCATGCTGGCGCACAAGGCGGTGCACGAGGCGCACGTGGCGGCCGAGGTGATTGCCGGTGAGCAGAAGGGCGACAAGGAGCTTTCGAGCGCCGCCTTCAATGCCCGGGTGATTCCGAGCGTGGCCTATACCGATCCCGAGGTGGCATGGGTCGGCCTCACGGAAGACCAGGCCAAGGCTGAAGGCATCAAGATCAAGAAGGGCCACTTCCCGTGGAGCGCTTCGGGCCGCGCCATTGCGAATGGCCGCGACGAGGGCTTCACCAAGCTGCTGTTCGATGCCGAGACGCACCGCATCCTGGGTGGCGGCATCGTGGGCACGCACGCCGGCGACATGCTCGGCGAAATTGCGCTGGCCATTGAAATGGGCGCCGACGAGATCGACATCGGCAAGACCATTCACCCGCACCCGACCCTGGGCGAAAGCATCGGCATGGCGGCCGAGGTGGCGCACGGTACCTGTACCGACCTGCCGCCGGCAAAGAAGGCCTGACGAGCCGATTGAGCCGCTCCGGATAATCGGAGCGGACACAAAAAATCCCGCCGCGGCGGGATTTTTTATGGCCTTGAAGGGCGGGCGGCTCAGTCGCCGGAGCGGGTCGCGGCGGTGGCCGCGGCCTTGACCTCTTCATTGGGGGCGCCGCCAAGCACGCGGCGGGCTCCGTCGAAGCGGCGGCTCCAGTAGCTGCCGTTCATGTCTTCCACCCGCACCTGGGCGCCGGTGCGCGGCGAATGGATGAACTTGCCTTCGCCGACATAGATGCCGACATGGCTGAAGGCGCGGCGCATGGTGTTGAAGAAAACGAGATCACCGGGCTTGAGCTGGCTGCGGTCGATCTTTTCGGTGGCGGCGGCTTGTTCTTCGGCACGGCGGGGCAAGAGGTGGCCGACCGTCTGGTTGTACATGGCGCGAACGAAGCCGCTGCAATCGAAGCCTGATTCCGCCGAGTTGCCGCCACGGCGATATGGAACGCCAAGGAAGCCGATGGCGGTAACCACCAGATCGGAAGTCCGTTCGGTGACGGTTTGGCGAACCTGCTGAAGTTGTCCGATCAGGCCCTTGTCGGCAAGGAGGCGGGCCAGTTCGTCATCGGTTCGGTCCTGTTGAGGAGCGGCCTGGACGGCGACGGCAAACAGGAGGGAAGCGGGTAGGACGAAAAAACGCATGGCGCGTAGGATATTGATGACGCGCGGTTATGTCAACCTCATCTGAATTGGCGAATGTATCTCCAAATGATTGATTTGCTTGAAATTTTTCGATTCGGCTGAAGAAAAAATGTAACGGCGGACCTTTATGAACCATAAGCGTTTGCCCGTAAATGAACCTGCGCCCCAAAGGTGAATCGGCCAATGGATCGTGTTTGATCGACAAAATCCCGCAACAACGCTCCAACTTCCCGCAAAATTCATGAATCTGCAAATTGGATCAAACTTTCGGCCTATGGGCCGCGCAGCTGTTTTGGCGGGGTTGGCGTTCGCGGGCACCGTTGTAGCGCAGATACGCGCTGAGATCATTTCGTCAGGTCTCGAGAATCCATGGGGCGTCGCCTTCTTGTCGGATGGCCGGTTCGCGGTGACCGAGCGCGCCGGTCGTTTGCGGGTGATTGCCGCGGACGGAAAAATCAGCCCCCCAGTGACCGGGCTGCCCGCGATTGCGGCCGGCGGCCAGGGTGGCCTGCTCGACGTGCTGGCGGATTCAGGATTCGAAAAGAACCGCACGCTGTACTTCTGTTTTTCCGAACCCCAGGCAGGGGGCTCGGCCAACGGTACTGCGCTGGCACGCGCACAGCTTTCTGAAGACGGCGCGAAGCTGGAGAACCTGCGCATCATCTTCAGCCAGCAACCCAAGGTGGCCAGCCGCAACCACTTCGGCTGCCGCATCGTCGAGGCGCGAGACGGCAGGCTGTTTCTCACGCTCGGCGACCGGTACAGCCGCAAGGAAGACGCGCAGAAGCTCGACAGCCATATCGGGAAGGTCGTGCGCATCGCAAAGGATGGAACCGTGCCCAAGGACAACCCGTTCGTCGGCAGGGCGGGTGCGCTGCCCGAAATCTGGAGCTACGGCCACCGCAATGGCCAGGGCGCGGCGCTTGCGCCCGATGGCCGTTTCTGGATGACGGAGCATGGTCCGCAAGGCGGCGACGAAATCAATGTGCCGCAGGCCGGCCGCAACTACGGCTGGCCGGTGATCACCTATGGCGAAAACTACGGCGGCGGCAAGATCGGCGACGGCCTCACCTCCAAGGACGGCCTGGAGCAGCCGCTGCACTACTGGGTGCCGTCGATTGCGCCATCGGGCATGACGTTTCTGACCAGCGACCGCTATGGCGCAGCGTGGAAGGGCAACCTGTTCGTCGGGTCGCTCAAGTTCGGCTACCTCGACCGCATCGAACTGAAGGACGGCAAAGTGGCTGCCGAGCACAAGCTCCTGGCCGACGGCAGGGCACGCATTCGCGACGTGAAGCAGGGGCCGGATGGTTTGCTCTACGTGCTGACCGATGAATCCGACGGCAAGCTGCTGCGTCTACGACCCAATTGAGTTTGCTTTTCAGCCGGGGCAGCCCGGCAGAGGCAGCGTCGGCAGCATGCGGCGCCAGAGCCGCATCCACTCGGGCCAGTCATGGCCGCCCTCGGTCGTGAACACGCGCCCCTCGGGCAGCGCCGCGGCCAGGAGCCGGTGGCTGAAAGCAAACCGGTCGTCGATGCCGTAGCCCAGGTAAAGCGGCGGGCGCGCGCCGAATGTGGCGCTGTGGCCGACGTAGCCCCGCAGCCATTGCCAGAGCTGCGTTTCGTTCGGTGTTCGCAGGTCGCTGCCCGGCGGAGCCTCAAGCGGCCCGGTCCACCGGGCCACGCCGCCCGCATTGGCGATGTCCAGGCTGAGCGCGCGTTCCCCGAGGTAGGGCGCGATGGTCACGAGGCCGGCCAGTTCGCCGGGGTGGGTTTGCGCATAGAGGAGCCCGCCGAAACCGCCGACCGAGATGCCGACGATCCAGATCGACTTGTAGCCCTTGCTGCGTGCCGGCGCCATCACATCCTTGCTCAGGCGGTCGAGGATGCTCTTGTTGTTGTAGTAGCCGAGGTGCGCATCGACCAGCATTGCGTCCACCGCGAGCCTGTTGTCGCCCAGCGCCTTGACGAAACCTTCACGCGTGAATTCGTCCGGGTGCGAATATGCGCCGGGCAGCAGCACCAGCAGCGTGTCGGCATTCGGTGTGCAACTGCTCTTTTCGAGCGTGCTCTTCAGCGGTGCATTGGCCGTTCGCAGCCCGCCGCAGCCGGCGACCAGGAGCACGGCGCAAAGGCCGAGCAGCGAGAGAGGGCGCCGCGCCGAAAGGCGTCGTGAAAAGATCCGCATCCGGCGGAGTCTAGGTGCACGGCTTTTCGGTGGTACGGTCTAGCCCAATCAATTTTCATCTGAAAGAATCAGTTCATGCTGCTCGACGCCTCGCAATCCCAACTCGTGCTGATCGACTACCAGGCGCAACTGATGCCTGCGATCTTCGAGGCCGATGCCGTGTCGCAGAACGCCGTGCGACTGGGCAAGATGGCGCGCCTGCTCGAAGTGCCGGTCTGGGGCACCGAGCACAACCCGTCGAAGCTTGGCGAAACCGTGCCCGACATTCGCGCGCTGTATCAGCGAACCTTGCCCAAGATGCATTTCAGCGGCATGGAGGAGGGCCTTGGCGAGTGGCTGCGCGTGCCACCCAAGGCGCCGCAGGGCAATGCCCGAAGCCTGCCGAAGCACCTGCAAAAGCCCGTTGCCGCGGCCGAAGAGCGCAACACCATCGTGATTGCCGGCTGCGAGGCACATGTGTGCCTGCTGCAGACCGCGCTCGATCTGCTGGAAGACGAATTCGAAGTTTGGGTGGTGACCGACGCCTGCAGCTCTCGCACCGAGCGCAATCGCGACGCGGCCTTCGACCGGTTGGCCGGCGCGGGCGCCGAACTGGTGACCACCGAGATGGTCGGGTTCGAGTGGCTGCGCACGGCCGAGCACCCGGCATTCCCCGAGCTGCTGAAGATCATTCGATAACGACCTTGCGTTCGGCCCCGAGGGGGCCCGGGGCCGGGGCGACGCGGGCGATACCTGATTGTCCGGCGCGTCAGCTTGCTGCAAGATCGATCTCCATAATTATGAATTCAGTTTTAGGCGGCGCTGATCGCCGGAGCTGATTCCATAACCAGGAGACATCGCAGATGAGCCGCTACGAAGAGTTCTATCGCCAGTCGGTGGATGCGCCGGAGGCGTTCTGGGCCGAGCAGGCCAGGCTGATCGATTGGAAGACGCCGCCGGCCCAGGTTTTGGACGCCAGCCAGCCGCCATTTGCCCGCTGGTTCGTGGGTGGAACCACCAACCTGTGCCACAACGCGGTCGACCGGCACCTGGCCGCACGTGGCGACCAACCCGCGTTGATCTTCGTGTCGACCGAAACCGGCACTGAAAGAACCTACAGCTTCCGCGAACTGCACGCCGAGGTGCAGCGCACCGCGGCCAGCCTGGTCGAGTTGGGAGTGGGCAAGGGTGACCGGGTGCTCATCTATATGCCGATGATTCCTGAAGCCGCGTTCGCCATGCTGGCGTGCGCGCGGATCGGCGCGATCCACTGCGTGGTTTTCGGCGGCTTTGCCAGCGGCTCGCTGGCCGCGCGCATCGAGGACGCAGAACCCAAGGTGGTGGTGAGTGCCGATGCCGGCTCGCGCGGCGGCAAGGTCATTGCGTACAAGCCGCTGCTCGACGAGGCCATCCGGATTTCGAAGCACAAGCCGGCGGCCGTGCTGCTCACCGACCGCGGCCTGGCCCCCATGACGCTCACCGCCGGCCGCGACCATCTGGCGGCCGAGCTGAACCTGAAGCACGCCGAAACCGAGGTTCCATGCACTTGGCTGGCCGCCACCGACATCAGCTACACCATCTACACCAGTGGCACCACGGGCAAGCCGAAGGGCGTGCAGCGCGATGTCGGCGGCTATGCGGTGGCGCTGGCCGCCAGCATGAAGCACATCTTTGACGGACGGCCGGGCGAAACCTATTTTTCGACCAGCGACATCGGCTGGGTGGTGGGCCACAGCTACATCGTCTACGGGCCGCTGATCGGCGGCATGGCCACCCTGATGTACGAGGGCCTGCCTACGCAGGGCATCGACAAGCAGCCTGACGGCGGCATCTGGTGGCGCCTGGTCGAGAAGTACAAGGTGACGGTGATGTTCAGCGCGCCCACCGCGGTGCGCGTGCTCAAGAAGCAAGACCCGGCGCTGCTGAAAAAATACGACCTGTCGAGCCTGCGCGCGCTCTTCCTGGCGGGCGAACCGCTCGACGAGCCCACCGCGCGGTGGATTGCCGACGGACTGGGCGTGCCGATCATCGACAACTATTGGCAGACCGAATCGGGCTGGCCGATCATCACCATTGCCAACGGCGTGGAAAAAAAGCCCAGCAAATTCGGCAGCCCCGGCGTGCCGATGTACGGATACCGCGTGAAGATCCTGCACGAATCCACCGGCGAGGAGCTGACCGGCGCCAACGAGAAGGGCGTGGTCGTGATCGAAGGCCCCACGCCGCCGGGCTTCATGCAAACGGTGTGGAAGAACGACAAGCGCTTCGTCGACACCTACTGGAAATCCATACCCGGCAAGATGGTCTATTCGACCTTCGACTGGGGTATTCGCGACGAAGACGGCTACTTCTACATCCTCGGCCGCACCGACGACGTGATCAACGTGGCCGGCCACCGCCTTGGCACGCGCGAGATCGAGGAGAGCATTTCGGGCCACCCGGGCGTGGCCGAGGTGGCCGTGGTTGGTGTGGCCGATGCGCTCAAGGGGCAGGTGGCCATGGCGTTTGTCGTGCCCCGGGACGGCGGGGCGGTTACCAATTCCGATGCGGCGCTGAAGCTCGAGGGCGAGATCATGAAAGTGGTGGCCGACCAGCTCGGGGCCCTGGCACGGCCGGCGCGCGTGCGCTTTGTGAACGGGCTGCCCAAGACCCGCAGCGGCAAGCTGCTGCGGCGAGCCATCCAGGCCGTGTGCGAGCAGCGCGACCCGGGCGACCTGACCACCATCGACGACCCCTCCACGCTGCAGCAGATCAAACAACTACTTTCTTCTGACTGAATGAGCAAGGGCTATCTTGCGAAGTTGCGCCGAGCCGTCATATGTCTGACGTGGCACAATGCCAAGGTACTCAGGCCCTTCCCCAGCCACAGTCGCATCCGCCAACCGGTTCAGCCGTGTCGCGGAAGGTTTCTTAACCAGCTAGTGCTTCCTTCAGGGAAGCGAAGGTCAGCGGAATATGAGCGATTCATCTACGCCATCGGCGTACACCGCCTATCAAGGCAACACCTACCTCTTCGGCGGCAATGCGCCCTATGTCGAGGAGATGTACGAAAACTACCTTGCCAACCCGGGCAGCGTGCCTGACAACTGGCGCTCGTATTTCGATGCGCTGCAGAACGTACCCGCCGTCGACGGCACCAATGCGCGCGACGTGCCGCATCAGCCGGTCATCAACGCCTTTGCCGAGCGTGCCAAGCAGGGCACCACGCGCGTGGTCCAGGCCAGCGGCGCAGACTCCGAACTCGGCCGCAAGCGCACCGCTGTCCAGCAACTGATTGCCGCCTACCGCAACGTCGGCGCCCGCTGGGCCGACCTCGACCCCCTGAAGCGCGCCGAGCGCCCGGCCATTCCGGAACTCGAGCCCTCGTTCTACGGCTTTACCGACGCCGACCTCGAGACGGTGTTCAACACCAGCAACACCTTCTTCGGCAAAGAGACCATGTCGCTGCGCGACCTGCTCAATGCCCTGCGTGAAACGTACTGCGGCACCATGGGCGCCGAGTACATGTACACCACCGACCAGAACCACAAGCGCTGGTGGCAGCAAAAGCTCGAAAGCGCCCGCACCAACCCCAAGCTGACGGCCGAGCAGAAGAAGCACGTGCTGAACCGCCTGACCGCGGCCGAAGGCCTCGAGCGCTTCCTGCACACCAAGTACGTGGGCCAGAAGCGCTTTTCGCTCGAAGGCGGCGAGAGCTTCATCGTCTCGATGGACGAGCTCATCAACCAGGCCGGCATCAAGGGCGTGCAGGAAATCGTGATCGGCATGGCCCACCGCGGTCGCCTGAATGTGCTGGTCAATTCGCTGGGCAAGCTGCCGGCCGACCTGTTTGCCGAGTTCGACCACACCGCACCTGAAGACCTGCCGAGCGGCGACGTCAAGTACCACCAGGGCTTCAGCTCGGACGTGACCACCCCCGGCGGCCCGGTGCACCTGAGCCTTGCGTTCAACCCCTCGCACCTTGAAATCGTGAACCCCGTGGTCGAAGGCTCCGTGCGTTCGCGCATGGACCGCCGCGCCGACCCGCAGGGCAAGCAGGTGCTGCCCGTGCTGGTGCACGGCGACGCGGCCTTCGCGGGCCAGGGCGTGGTGATGGAAACGCTGGCGCTGGCCGAAACGCGCGGCTACTTCACCGGCGGCACGGTGCACATCGTCATCAACAACCAGATCGGCTTCACCACCAGCGACCCGCGCGACAGCCGCTCGACGCTGTATTGCTCGGACATCGTCAAGATGATCGAGGCGCCGGTTCTGCACGTGAACGGCGACGACCCCGAAGCCGTGGTGCTGGCAACCCAGCTCGCCCTTGAATTCCGCATGGAGTTCCAGAAGGACGTGGTCGTGGACATCGTCTGCTTCCGCAAGCTGGGCCACAACGAGCAGGACACCCCCTCGCTCACGCAGCCGCTCATGTACAAGAAGATCGCCCAGCACCCCGGCACGCGCAAGCTGTACGCCGACAAGCTGGCCGCACAGGGCCTTGGCGACACGCTCGGCGACGACATGGTCAAGGCGCAGCGTGCCGCCTTCGACGAAGGCAAGAACACCATCGACCCGGTGCTCACCAACTTCAAGAGCAAGTACGCGGTCGACTGGAGCCCTTACCTAAACAAGAAGTGGACCGACGCCGGCGACACGGCCATTCCGTCCAGCGAGTGGAAGCGCCTGGCCGAGAAGATCACCACGGTGCCGGCCGGCTTCACGGTGCACCCGCTCGTGAAGAAGGTGCTGGACGACCGCGCCGCCATGGGCCGCGGCGACGTGAACGTCGACTGGGGCATGGGTGAGCACATGGCGTTTGCCTCGCTGGTGGCCAGCGGCTACCCGGTTCGCCTGTCGGGCGAAGACTGCGGCCGCGGCACGTTCACGCACCGCCACGCCGTGCTGCACGACCAGAACCGCGAGAAGTTCGACGAAGGCACCTACACGCCGCTGCAGAACGTGGCTGAAAACCAGGCACCGTTCGTCGTCATCGACTCCATCCTGTCGGAAGAAGCCGTGCTCGCGTTCGAATACGGCTACGCCTCGAACGACCCGAACACGCTCGTCATCTGGGAAGCCCAGTTCGGCGACTTCGTGAACGGCGCGCAAGTGGTGATCGACCAGTTCATCGCCTCGGGCGAAGTGAAGTGGGGCCGCGTGAACGGCCTGACCATGATGCTGCCGCACGGCTACGAAGGCCAGGGCCCCGAGCACAGCTCGGCACGCCTGGAGCGCTTCATGCAGCTGAGCGCGGACACCAACATGCAGGTGGTGCAGCCGACCACGGCCAGCCAGATCTTCCACGTGCTGCGCCGCCAGATGGTGCGCAACCTGCGCAAGCCGCTGGTCATCCTCACGCCCAAGTCGCTGCTGCGCAACAAGGATGCAACGTCGCCGCTGTCCGAGTTCACCAAGGGCAGCTTCCAGACGGTCATTCCCGACAGCAAGGGACTGAAGGCGGAGAAGGTCAAGCGCCTGATCGCGTGCTCGGGCAAGGTCTACTACGACCTGTCCAAGAAGCGCGAAGAGCAGGGCAACGACGACGTGGCCATCATCCGCGTCGAGCAGCTCTATCCGTTCCCGCACAAGGCCTTTGCCGCCGAGATCAAGAAGTACCCGAATCTCGTCGACGTGGTCTGGTGCCAGGACGAGCCGCAGAACCAGGGTGCCTGGTTCTTCGTGCAGCACTACATCCACGAAAACATGCAGGAAGGCCAGAAGCTCGGCTACTCCGGCCGTGCCGCTTCGGCATCGCCAGCGGTCGGCTACTCGCACCTGCACCAGGAACAGCAGAAGGCGCTGGTCGATGGCGCATTTGGCAAGCTCAAGGGCTTCGTGCTGACCAAGTAATCAAAAGCCTCTTTTCACACGAACACCCTCAAGAACAAAACGGAGCTCACTCCAAATGTCTATCGTAGAAGTCAAAGTCCCCCAGCTTTCCGAATCCGTGGCCGAAGCCACCATGCTCACCTGGAAGAAGAAGGCCGGCGAAGCCGTCGCCGTCGATGAAATCCTGATCGAGATCGAGACCGACAAGGTTGTGCTCGAAGTGCCCGCGCCGTCGGCCGGCGTGCTGGCTGAAATCGTGCAGCCCGATGGCGCCACCGTGGTGGCCGATCAGCTGATCGCGAAGATCGACACCGAAGGCAAGGGCGCGGCCGCCGCACCCGCGGCAGCGCCCGCTGCAGCAGCAGCTCCGGCGCCCGCCGCTGCACCGGCCCCCGCGGCCGCTGCCGCAGCCGCCGGCGGTTCGAAGTCCGACGTTGCCATGCCCGCTGCCGCCAAGCTGCTGGCCGACAACAACCTGAAGACCAGCGACGTGGCCGGCACCGGCAAGGACGGCCGCGTGACCAAGGGCGACGTGCTCGGCGCCGTGGCTTCGGGCGCCAAGCCCGCCGCCACCGTGGCCGCACCGGCTGCCAAGCCTGCGCTGCCGCAAGTTTCCGCACCCAGCGGCGCTGCAGACCTGGGCGAACGCCCAGAGCAGCGCGTGCCGATGAGCCGCCTGCGCGCCCGCATTGCCGAGCGCCTGCTGCAATCGCAATCGACCAACGCCATCCTCACGACCTTCAACGAAGTGAACATGGCGCCCGTGATGGAACTGCGTAAGCGCTTCCAGGACAGCTTCACCAAGGAGCACGGCGTGAAGCTCGGCTTCATGAGCTTCTTCGTGAAGGCTGCGGTGCATGCGCTGAAGAAGTACCCGGTGATCAACGCATCGGTCGACGGCAACGACATCCTGTACCACGGCTACTTCGACATCGGTATTGCCGTCGGTTCGCCGCGCGGCCTGGTGGTGCCCATCCTGCGCAACGCCGACCAGATGAGCTTTGCCGACATCGAGAAGAAAATCGCCGAATACGGCAAGAAGGCGCAAGACGGCAAGCTCGGCATCGAAGAGATGACCGGCGGCACGTTCTCCATCTCGAACGGCGGCACCTTCGGTTCGATGCTTTCGACGCCAATCATCAACCCGCCCCAGTCCGCCATCCTCGGCGTGCACGCCACCAAGGACCGCGCCGTGGTCGAGAACGGCCAGATCGTCATCCGCCCGATGAACTACCTTGCCATGAGCTACGACCACCGCATCATCGACGGCCGCGAAGCCGTGCTGGGCCTGGTCGCCATGAAGGAAGCGCTGGAAGATCCGTCGCGCCTCTTGTTCGACATCTGAGGAGACTGATCAGATGGCAAACAAACAATTCGACGTCATCGTCATCGGCGGCGGCCCCGGCGGCTACATTGCCGCCATCCGCGCCGCGCAACTCGGCTTCAACGTCGCGTGTATCGACGAGTGGAAGAACGGCAAGGGCGGCCCGGCACCGGGCGGCACCTGCACCAACGTCGGCTGCATTCCGTCGAAGGCGCTGCTGCAATCGTCGGAGCACTTCGAGCAGGCCGGCCACCACTTTGCCGATCACGGCATCAAGGTCGAGGGCCTGGGCCTCGACATCGACAAGATGCTGGCCCGCAAGGACCAGGTCGTGAAGCAGAACAACGACGGCATCCTGTACCTGTTCAAGAAGAACAAGATCAGCTTCTTCCATGGCCGCGGCTCGTTCGTGAAAACCGACGAAACCGGCTATGAGATCAAGGTTGCGGGCGCCGCCGAAGAATCGATCAGCGGCAAGCACATCATCGTCGCCACGGGCTCCAACGCCCGCGCATTGCCCGGCACGCCTTTCGACGAAGAGAACATCCTCTCGAACGACGGCGCGCTGCGCATCGGCGCGGTGCCGAAGAAGCTGGGCCTGATCGGCTCGGGCGTCATCGGCCTGGAAATGGGCTCGGTGTGGC
Source organism: Variovorax sp. CCNWLW186 (assembly GCF_037203865.1). NCBI lineage: Bacteria > Pseudomonadati > Pseudomonadota > Betaproteobacteria > Burkholderiales > Comamonadaceae > Variovorax > Variovorax sp. CCNWLW186. The sequence continues at coordinate 181,226 of NZ_JBBCBO010000001.1, forward strand.
GCCGTCTTGGCGCCGAAGTCACGGTGCTCGAAGCCCTGCCGACTTTCCTCGGCGCGGTGGACGAGCAGATCGCCAAGGAAGCCAAGAAGGCTTTCGACAAGCAAAAGCTCAAGATCGAACTCGGCGTCAAGGTCGGCGAGATCAAGTCGTCCAAGAAGGGCGTGAGTGTGGCCTGGACCAACGCCAAGGGCGAAGCCCAGACGCTGGAAGTCGACAAGCTGATCGTCTCGATCGGCCGCGTGCCCAACACCATCGGCCTGAACGCCGAAGCCGTGGGCCTGAAGCTCGACGAGCGCGGTGCCATTGCCGTGGACGACGACTGCAAGACCAGCCTGCCCAACGTGTGGGCCATCGGCGACGTGGTTCGCGGCCCGATGCTCGCGCACAAGGCCGAGGAAGAGGGCGTTGCGGTTGCTGAGCGCATTGCAGGCCAGCACGGCCACGTCAACTTCAACACGGTTCCGTGGGTCATCTACACCAGCCCCGAGATCGCGTGGGTCGGCCAGACCGAGCAGCAGCTCAAGGCCGCAGGCCGCGCCTACAAGGCCGGTACCTTCCCGTTCCTGGCAAACGGCCGCGCACGCGCGCTGGGCGACACGACGGGCATGGTCAAGTTCCTGGCCGATGCCGCAACCGACGAGATCCTCGGCGTGCACATCGTGGGCCCACAGGCCAGCGAGCTGATCTCCGAAGCCGTGGTGGCCATGGAGTTCAAGGCCAGCGCCGAAGACATCGCACGTATCTGCCACGCGCACCCGTCGCTGTCGGAAGCCACGAAGGAAGCGGCACTTGCCGTGGACAAGCGCACGCTGAACTTCTGATCCATTGACCAGCGTTAAAGAGGCCTATGAGGCGGAACTCGCGGTGCGCGGGTTCCAGAGCGATCCCGCGCAACTGCGCGCCGTGGAGGCGCTGGATCGCTGCGCGCGGGAGTGGGCCGGCTACAAGGCCCAGCGCTCCAATGCGCTGAAGAAGTTCATCAACCGGCCGGAGCTTCCCCGCGGCGTCTACATGTATGGCGGCGTCGGGCGGGGCAAGAGCTTCCTGATGGACTTGTTCTTCAACGCCGTGCCGCTGCGTCGCAAGACGCGCCTGCACTTTCACGAGTTCATGCGCGAGGTGCACCGCGAGCTGCGCGAGCTGCAGGGCACGGTCAACCCGCTCGACGAGCTTGGACTGCGTATTTCCAAGCGCTACAAGCTGATCTGCTTCGACGAGTTCCACGTCGCGGACATCACCGATGCGATGATTCTTCATCGGCTGCTGGTGTCGCTGTTCGAGAACGGCGTGGGCTTTGTCACCACCTCCAATTTCAGGCCCGACGACCTCTACCCCGGCGGGCTGCATCGCGACCGCATCCTGCCCGCGATTGCACTGCTGAACGAAAAGCTCGAAGTATTGAGCGTGGACAACGGCACCGACTACCGGCGCCGCACGCTCGAGCAACTGCGCATGTACCTCACGCCCAACGATGCGGCGGCCGAGAAGGAAATGCGCAAGGCTTTCGACAAGCTGGCCGAAACGGCCGACGAAAACCCGATCCTTCACATCGAGCAGCGCGAGATCCGGGCAAGGCGCAAGGCTGGCGGCGTGGTCTGGTTCGACTTCAAGACGCTCTGCGGCGGACCGCGCTCGCAGAACGACTATCTCGAAATAGCCAGCCAGTTCCACACGGTGCTGCTCTCCGACGTGCCGCACATGCCGGTGCGCATGGCCTCTGAAGCACGCCGTTTCACCTGGCTCGTCGACGTCTTGTACGACCGCCGCGTCAAGCTCATCATGTCGGCTGAGGTGGCGCCGGAGGCGTTGTATACCGAGGGACCGCTGGCGCATGAATTTCCGCGCACGGTTTCAAGGCTCACCGAAATGCAATCGAGCGAATTCCTCTCCTTGGAGCGCCGGATCGTCGACACTCGACTGACATGAAAAATATCGTTTTCGCCGTGCTGATGAGCTTGGGCAGCCTGCCGGTCTGGGCGCAGTCCAATGCGGCCGCAGGCACTGCCGACTTCGAAGCCGAGCGCAGCAGGCTGGCCGCCGAGCGCGCCGCCATCGAGGCGCGCTTCGAAAAGGAGCGCGCCGCCTGCTATCAAAAGTTTGCGGTCGAAGACTGCCTGCGCGACAGCCGCAGGCGCCGCCGTACCGAAACCGATCACATCAAGCGCCAGGAAACGGCCATCAACGACATCGAGCGCCAGCGCCGCGGTGCCGCCGAGCTCGAAAAGCTCGACCAGAAGGCCGCCACGCGGCGCCCGCAAGACACGCCCGAGAAGCAGGACGAGTCCCGCCAAGCGCAAAAAGACCGCGAGCAGCGCGCTGCCGACCACGCGGCAAGCCGCGCCGCCACGGCTGCCGAGGCGGACGAGCGCCGTCGCCAGCTCGAGGCCAAGCAGAGGGCAAACGCCGAAGACCAGGCCAAGGCCGCCCAGCGCCGCGCCGAAGCACCGGCGGAGGTCGAGCGCTTCGAGAGCAAGCAGCAAAAAGCCGCGGAGCGCCGGGCCAGCCGCGAACGGCAGAACGCCGATCGGAGCAAGCCGCGCGGTGCGCCTTTGCCTCCGCCGCCACCGGCATCGCCGGCGTCGTCTCCTTCTCGTTAGGCGCCGGGGCCGAACACCGCTCGGCGGTCGCAGGTCAGGCTTCGGCTGGCAGCGCTTCGAGTTTCAATACCGCAATGGAGATGTTGTCGCCCGTACCCCGGGCGCGGCGGCGCGCCTCGCCCACGAGAATTTCAACCGCGTCGCGCGGCGGCTCCGCATACAGCACGCTGGCCAGTTCCTCGGGGCTGAAGTAATGCCAGAGCCCGTCGCTGCACGCCATGAGCAGGTCGCCAGGCTGCATTGCCGGAATGTAGTGCGGCTCGATCGGCGGCGGAGTCGTTGTCATGCCCAGGCAGCCCAGGAGAATGTTGCCCTTGGGGTGGACGTTGGCCTCGGCCTCGCTGATTTCGCCGCGGTCGATGAGCACCTGCACATACGAGTGGTCGCGCGTGCGCGTGACGAGCTCGCCGTCCTGGAAGTGATAGATGCGGGAGTCGCCCGCATGAATCCACGCGCAGTCGCCCTTGGGATTCATGAGAAAGGCCGCCAGCGTGCTGTGCGGCTCCTGCTCGCTCGACAGCGCGGTGAGCTTGATGACCGTGTGCGCGTCTTCCAGCAATTGCCGCAGCACGGCCGTGGAACTGTCGCGGTCGGGGTGGTAGCGGGTGAACAGCTGGCGCGCCGTCATCAGCACCTGGTCGGACGCCTTGCGCCCGCCGCTGCGCCCGCCCATGCCGTCGGCAATGACGCCCAGCATGCAGCCCGGCACGCGCGGGTGGCTCATCATCAGCACCTGGTCCTGCTGGTAGGGGCGGTCTCCCTTGTGGAGGCCTGTGGCGGCGGCAAGTCGAAAGCCTAGGGTCATGAGCGCAATGCGCCAATGGCGCGCTTTCTGTCTTCTCGTGGATTCGTGTCAGGACGTATTATCGAGCGAACACGAGTGCGCGCGGAATACGCTCGCATCGCCCACGTTGGACTCCAATCTCCACTCCCTTTCCCGCCAATTGATCGAGTTGCGCATCGAACATGCCGACCTTGATGCCACCATCGACCGTCTGGCCGAGGCCTTGCCGCAAGACGAACTCCTGCTGCGGCGCCTGAAGAAGCGCCGCCTCGGGTTGCGCGACCAGATCGTGCGGCTCGAAAACCTGCTCGATCCGAGAGAACCCGCGTGACCGACACACTCGAGGACAAGGTGCGCGACGCCTTCGCGCACGGCGGTGCGCTTTCCCGTGCCGCCGATCAGTTTCGCGAACGCTCGGGACAAACCGAAATGGCGCTGGCCGTGGCGCGCACCATCGAAGACGGCGGCGTGCTGGTGGTGGAGGCCGGCACCGGCGTGGGCAAGACCTTTTCGTATCTGGTGCCGGCGTTGCTGAGCGGCGAACGCGTGCTGCTGTCGACCGCGACCAAGACCCTGCAAGACCAGCTGTTCGGCCGCGACTTGCCGCGCTTGGTCGAAGCGCTCGAACTGCCGGTGCGAACGGCGCTGCTCAAGGGCCGCGCGAGCTACCTGTGCCTGCACCGGCTCGACCTTGCGCGCCACGACGCGTCGCTGCCCGAACGCGGCAGCCTGCGCACGCTCGCCAAGATCGAGCAGTGGTCCAAGGCCACGCGAACCGGCGACCTGGCCGAGTTGCCCGGTCTGGACGAGCGCTCGCCGCTCATTCCGCTGATTACTTCCACGCGCGAGAACTGCCTGGGCGCGCAGTGTCCGCAGTTCAAGCCCTGCCACGTGAACCTGGCACGGCGCGAGGCGCTGGCCGCCGATGTGGTGGTCATCAACCACCACTTGTTCTTTGCGGATCTCGCGGTGCGCGAGACCGGCATGGCGGAACTGTTGCCCACCGTGAGCGTGGTGGTGTTCGACGAGGCCCATCAGCTCAACGAAACCGGCGTGCAGTTTCTCGGGGCGCAACTCGGCAGCGGCCAGGCGCTCGATTTCGCGCGCGATCTGCTCGGCGCGGGCTTGCAGCATGCGCGCGGGCTGGTCGACTGGCAGCAACTCGCGGCGGCCGTGGAGCGTGCGGCGCGCGAACTGCGCCTTGCAGTCGGCAAGCAGTGGCCCGGGACCAAGCTGCGCTGGGTGGGGCCTGCGCCGGAGGGCATCGATCCCGGCATCTGGCAGGGCGCGCTCGACGACTTCCAGCATGCATTCGAAATGGCGGCCGAAGGGCTCGATACCGTCAGCGAGATATCACCCGACTTCGTGCGCCTGTACGAGCGGGCGCAGCAGCTCGCCAAGCGCGCGGCGCGTTTCGCGCTGCCTTGCGAGGTCGAGTCGGTGCGCTGGGTCGACGTAGGCACGCAATTGCGCCTGGTCGAATCGCCGCTCGACATTGCCGAGGCAATGCGCACGCGCGTGCTCAAGATCAGCCACGGCGAGCCTGAACTCGATGCCTATGGCGAAGAACAGGAAGACAGCCGCCCGGCGCCGGAAGACAGCGGGCGCGCCTGGATCTTCACTTCCGCCACGCTGGGCGACGAGCCCACGCTGCGCTGGTTCACCGAGCCGTGCGGGCTGGGCGATGCCGAGGTGCTGCGGGTGCAGAGCCCATTCGACTATGCCGCCCAAGCGGGGCTCTATGTGCCGCGGGCCTTTCCGAAGCCCAACGATGCTTCTCACAGCGCACGGGTTGCGCAACTGGCTGCGCGGGGCGCCAGCGAACTCGGCGGGCGCACGCTGGTGCTGACGACCACGCTGCGTGCCTTGCGCACCATCGGCGACGAGATGAAGCAGCAGTTCGAGCGACTCGAAGCCGACGTACGGCCCGAGGTGCTGGTGCAGGGTGAACTGCCCAAGCGCGTGCTCATGGACCGCTTCCGCGAAGGCGCGCACGGCGGCCGAGCGGGTTGCGTGCTGGTGGCCTCGGCATCGTTCTGGGAGGGCTTCGACGCACCGGGCGACGCGCTGCAGCTGGTGGTGATCGACAAGCTGCCGTTTCCCCCGCCCAACGATCCGCTGGTCGAAGCGAGGTCGCAGCGGCTCGAAGCGCAGGGCCGCAATTCGTTCAGCGACTACTCGCTGCCCGAGGCGGCCGTGGCGCTGAAGCAAGGTGCGGGGCGCCTGATTCGGCGCGAAACCGATTGCGGGGTGCTTGCGATCTGCGACACCCGCCTGGTGGCGATGGGCTATGGCCGGCGATTGTTGTCCGCGTTGCCGCCGATGCGCAGGCTGGAGAGCGAAGCGGATTTCGAGGCCGCCATCAGCGACCTGAAGAATTCGCTCTCGGCCTGAAGGCGAGAGGCCGGAGGGGCAGGGGCCTGCTCTCGTCCCGACGAAGAAAAAGCCCCGAAGGGCTTTGTTCTTTATCGACTTACCAGACCTTCCACCACGGATCGTCCTTGCCCTTGAAGCCGCGGGCCAGGTACTCGCTTTGCGGGTAGTTGGTGGTCAGCACGCGATGGGCATCGTCGCGCAGGTCCTTCATGCCGAGCGCGTCGTAGGAGCGAACGATGATGTACAGCGCTTCCTCGAGTGCGGGCACTTCGCGGTAGTCGGACAGCGCAAGCTGCGCCCGGTTGATGGCCGCGAGGTAGGCGCCGCGCGAGTAGTAGTAGCGTGCCACGTGCACTTCGTACTGCGCGAGCGAGTTCACGATGTAGTTCATGCGCTGGCGCGCGTCGGGCGCGTAGCGCGATGCGGGGAAGCGCGTCACGAGCTCCTTGAACGACTCGAACGATTCCTTGGCCGCCTTCTGGTCGCGTTCGGACAGGTCTTGCCGTGTCAGGAACGAGAACATGCCCAGGTCGTCGTTGAAGTTGATCACGCCCTTGAGGTACAGCGCGTAGTCGAGCGCCGGGCTCGCCGGGTGCAGCTTCATGAAGCGGTCGAGCGTGGAAACGGCGTTGGCCTTTTCACCCGCCTTGTATTGCGCGTAGGCCTTCTCGAGCTGGGCTTGCTGTGCGAGTGGCGTACCGGCGGCGCGGCCTTCGAGCTTCTCGTACAGGGGCACGGCCTTGTCGTAGGCACCGGAGCCAGCTTCGTCCTTGGCTTCGGCATAAATGCGGTTGGGGCTCCAGCTCGCCGTCTTGTCGGCGGTGGGGGTGGAGGAGCAGCCGGCTGCAAGCAGCGCTGCTGCGCTGAGCGCGATCCAGGAGGGGACCGATAATTTGGCGCGAAACATCACATACGGCTTTCGTGAAACAGTTGCCTTCAATTATATCGACCGACCCTCTCGACCTGGTGCCTGAAACAGCCGAGGCCGACGAGAGCGCCGACCCGGTCGAATCCAGCGAGCTGCGGCCCTTTGCCATGGGGGCCGCCGAGCACGGCCAGCGGCTGGACCGCGCGCTGGCCGTCCTGGTGCCGGAATTTTCTCGCAACTATCTGCAACAGCTGATCGAAGCCGGGGCCGTGGAGCTGGAAGGGCGCACGGTGCTGAAGCCGTCCGCCACGGTGCGCGCCGGGCAGGCCGGCCGCATCGAATTGCGGCCCACGCCGCAAAGCCAGGCGTTCCGGCCCGAGGCCATGGACATCGTGACGGTGCACGAGGACGAGCACCTGCGAATCATCGACAAGCCGGCGGGCCTGGTGGTGCACCCGGCGCCGGGCCATTGGAGCGGCACCCTCCTGAACGGGCTGCTGGCGCTCGACCCCAAGGCCTCGCTGCTGCCGCGCGCCGGCATCGTGCACCGGCTCGACCGCGACACCAGCGGGCTGATGGTGGTGGCGCGGACTCGGGCTGCCATGGACGCCATGGTGGCGCTGATTGCCGCACGCGAGGTCAAGCGGCAATACCTGGCCGTCGGGCACAAGCCCTGGGCCGGCGCAGCCGCCCGGCAGGTCGACGCGCCCATTGGCCGCGATCCGCGCAACCGTTTGCGCATGGCGGTGGTCGATCTGGAGCGCCACGCGGGCAAGACAGCCCGTACCCTCATCGAGCGGCTGGACAGCAATGCGCAGGGCTGTGCCGTGCGGTGCACGCTCGAAACCGGCCGAACCCACCAGATTCGAGTGCACATGGCGTCCATCGGGCATCCGCTGGTTGGCGACGCGCTCTATGGAGGCGCGCCCGCCGCCGGGCTGGAGCGGCAGGCGCTGCACGCCTTCAGGCTGGCGTTCATGCACCCGGTCACGCAGGCGCCGCTGGAGTTTCGCTCCCTTCCGCCGGCCGATCTTGTTCATGCGCTGCAGACCTGGGGGCTGGATTACAATCGCGCCTGACGGCCCGAGGGCCGCGCCGGCCACTCGATGCCGGCCTTGCGTTGCACTCGCCGCGTGCCGGCAACGCCTACTCCTTCCATCCCTGTGAGCCAGCGTCCAACAGACGCCTTTTCCCGGATAACGCGAACCATGAATACGGCGGATGCCAAGCGCATTCTAGAAACCGCCTTGATCTGTTCGAGCCAGCCGCTGCCAGTGCGCGACATGCGCGTGCTGTTCGACGACGAGCTGGGCGTGGACACCATCAAGGTGCTGTTGCTTGAACTGCAGGAAGACTGGGCGCAACGCGGCCTGGAGCTGGTGAACGTCGCCAGCGGCTGGCGCTTTCAAAGCCGGCCCGAGATGCGCGACCACCTCGATCGCCTGCACCCCGAGAAACCGCCGCGCTACACGCGCGCCGCCCTCGAAACGCTGGCCATCATTGCCTACCGCCAACCGGTTACGCGCGGCGACATGGAAGATATTCGCGGCGTTACCATCAACTCCCTCATCTTGAAGCAGCTCGAGGACCGAGGCTGGGTCGAGGTGATCGGCCACCGCGAAACCGTGGGTCGGCCGGCGCTCTACGCCACCACGCGGCAGTTTCTCGACGATCTCGGCCTGGCATCGCTGGACCAGTTGCCGCTGATCGAGACGCCGGCCCAGCAGGCGGCATTGGTCGATGCGCTGGACCAGGCCTCGGGCAACCAGCCCGGCCTGCCGATGGAAATTGCCGGCGAATCCGATGCCGACGCGTCCGCTGCGACGGACGCGGCGCTCGAAGCAGAATTGACCCTGCCCGGTGCCGAGAGTCCCGAGGCAACGGAAAATCAGGCGCAAGAAGAGTCGCAGCCCGCCGAGGCGCACGCCGAAGTGCTCGATGCGACCGAAGCCATCGAAGCGGTCGATGCCGCTGCCGCGCAATTTGCCGAAGATGCGGCTTCGCCCGAAGAGCCTTCGGAAATCCCCAGCCCCGACGAAGCCGAGCCTTCCGTTGCGCTCGAATCCGAAAAAGTCCCGTCGCCCGACGAGACCGATCCCCACGCTGTTTCTCCCGGAAAAACCTCATGAGCCCCTCCGACTCCGACGACGCGGCAATCGTGCCGGTCCAGCCCGAATCAGAAAAAAAAGAGTCGGTCACGGAAGTGTCCAGCCCTTCTTCGGATGCCGATGCCGATGCATCCGCTCCAGTTGCCGGCGAGAGTGAAGCTCCCAAGAAAAAGCGTGCCCCGCGCCGCAAGAAGACCGTAGAGCCGGCTGCGGAGGGCGAAGCCGCGGCAGCACCCGCGGAAAGTCCTGAGCCGGTGATCGAAGCCGTCGCTGAGGCGGCCCCCGTAGCGGCTCCCGTTTCGGCGCCAACCCCTGCCGCTCCCGTCAAGGCTCCCGCCCCGGTTGAAGCAGCTGAACAGCGCGAAGAGCGCCGTGAAGAGGAGGGCGCTCGAGGCCAGTACGAGGACGAAGAAGAGGAAGACGAGCCCGACGAGGAAGAAGACGACCTCGACCGCGCACGCCGTGCCGCCGAGCGCGAGCAGCGCAATGCGCTGCCGCCCGAGCCGATCCGTTTCGCGGACGTCATTTCCGGTCAGTTCGACGCCGACGAGGAAAGCCCCGAAGTCCCGCCGCTCAAGCGCGTGCTGCTGCCGGAGGCCGACTCGCCCAAGCTGCACAAGGTGCTGGCCCAGGCCGGCCTGGGCTCGCGGCTCGAAATGGAAGCGCTGATTCTCCAGGGCCGCATCTCGGTCAACAACGAACCGGCCCATATCGGCCAGCGCATCCAGTACGGCGACCAGGTCAAGATCAACGGCAAGCCCATTCGCTACCGCATCGCGCCGCCTCCGCCGCGCGTCATCGCCTATCACAAGCCTGTGGGCGAGGTCGTCACGCACGACGATCCGCAGAACCGCCCCACCGTGTTCCGCAAGCTGCCGCGCCTGCAGCAGGGCAAGTGGCAATCGGTCGGCCGGCTCGACCTGAATACCGAAGGCCTGCTGCTGTTCAGCAGCTCCGGCGATCTGGCCAACCAGCTGATGCATCCGCGCTTCGGCCTGGAGCGCGAATACGCCGTGCGCGTGCTCGGCGCGCTCAGCGCCGACGAAAAGAAGAAGCTGCTCGAAGGCGTGCGCCTGGACGACGGCATGGCCCAGTTCGGCACCCTCGAAGAGGGCGGCGGCGAAGGTTCGAACTGCTGGTACCGGGTCACCATTTCCGAAGGCCGCAACCGCGAAGTGCGGCGCCTGTTCGAATCGGTCGGCCACGCAGTCAGCCGCCTGATCCGCATCCGCTACGGTGCCATGGTGCTTCCGCGCGGGCTGAAGCGCGGCGCCTGGATGGAGCTCGACGAGCGCGACATCAGCGCTTTGTTCCAGGCATCCGGCGGCGGCGCGCCGCGCCCGCAGCAGCAACGCGGGCCGGGGGGGCAAGACGGTCCCGGTGCCGGAGGCGGACGCAACGGGCGCAACAAGAAGCGCCGCGGCAACAACCGCAACGCCGGCGGCGCACAGCAGCAGCCCCGCGACATGCGCGATGACGGCCGCGAAGCGCCCATTCCGAACCCGCTCGGCGACGGCCGGCCGCCGCGCGGTGAGCGCGGGGGGCGCGGCAACCGGGGCGGTGGCGGCGGCGGTAACGCAGGCATGCCGCCGCAAGGGCGTCGCGGCAACAACAACAATCGTGGCAACCGCCAGGGTGAGGAGCGTCCGCCAAGCGGCGCGAACCAGCCCGATCCGATGAAGACCTCGCTCGGCTACATCGGCGCCGACAGTTTCTCGCGCCAGCGCAAGGAGCAGCGCCAGGGCCCTGGCCGCCGTGGCGGCGGTCCGGCAGGCGGCGGCTTCGGCGGGCAGGGCGGCCCGGGTGGCAATCGCCGCCGCGGACGCTGAAACCCAGCCGCCGAGCGCAGCCTTTCGCGGGGTTTTCACCAAGGCCCCGGGCTGCGCCGGTTAAAATCAGAGGCTTTGTCGCCGTAGAGTGCAACATATTCGTTGCAGCCGTGACAAAACACTTCAAAATCAAAGCTCAGGAAGCACTTCAATGGCTATCGAACGTACCCTCTCCATCATCAAGCCCGACGCCGTTGCAAAGAACGTTATCGGCAAGATCGTTTCCCGCTTCGAAGCTGCCGGCCTCAAGATCGTCGCCGCCAAGCTGGTGCACCTCTCGCGCAATGAAGCCGAGCAGTTCTACTCGGTCCACAAGGAGCGTCCTTTCTTCAAGGACCTCGTCGAGTTCATGATCTCCGGCCCCGTGTTCGTGCAAGTGCTCGAAGGTGAGAACGCAATTGCCAAGAACCGCGACCTGATGGGCGCCACCGACCCCAAGAAGGCAGCCGCCGGCACCATCCGCGCCGACTTCGCCGACAGCATCGACGCCAATGCCGTGCACGGTTCGGACGCTCCCGAAACCGCAGCGAACGAAGTGGCCTTCTTCTTCGCCGGCCTCAACGTCTACGCACGCTGAAGCCGTATCCCGGCTGATTTCATGACCACGGCCAACCTGCTCGAATTCGATCTCGAGGGGCTGGCTGCGTTCTGCGAAAAGCTCGGCGAGAAGCGATTCCGCGCCACGCAGCTGTTCCGCTGGATCCACCAGCGTGGCGCCAGCGACTTTGCCCAGATGACCGATCTGGCCAAGTCGCTGCGCGAGAAGCTCGCCACCACCGCTCGCGTCGAGGCCCTCACGGTTCTCACGCAGCACGAATCCAAGGACGGCACGATCAAGTGGCTGTTCGACGTCGGCGACGGCAATGCCGTCGAAGCCGTATTCATTCCCGAAGACGACCGCGGCACGCTGTGCGTGTCGTCTCAAGCCGGCTGCGCGGTGGGTTGCCGCTTTTGCTCCACGGGGCACCAGGGCTTCAGCCGCAACCTGAGCACGGGCGAAATCGTCGCCCAGCTGTGGTTTGCCGAGCACTTCCTGCGCAAGCACCTGAAGCGCGACGAGCGCGTCATTTCCAACGTGGTGATGATGGGCATGGGCGAGCCGCTGCAGAACTACTCGGCGCTGGTGCCGGCGCTGCGCACCATGCTCGACGACAACGCCTATGGGCTGTCGCGCCGCCGCGTGACCGTGTCGACTTCCGGCGTGGTGCCGATGATCGACCGCCTGGGCGCCGATTGCCCGGTGGCCATGGCCGTGTCGCTGCACGCGCCCAACGATGCGTTGCGCGACGATCTGGTGCCGCTCAATCGCAAGTACCCCATTGCAGAACTGATCGAGGCCTGCAAGCGCTACCTGGCGCATGCGCCGCGCGACTTCATCACCTTCGAGTACTGCATGCTCGACGGCGTGAACGACCAGCCCGAGCATGCGCGGCAACTGGTGGAACTCGTTCGCACGCATGGCATTTCTTGCAAGTTCAACCTGATTCCGTTCAACCCGTTTCCGGCCTCGGGCCTGCTGCGTTCGCCGCAGCCGCGGGTGCTGGCATTTGCCAAGACGCTGAGCGAGGCGGGCCTTGTGACCACCGTGCGCAAGACGCGCGGCGACGACATCGACGCGGCCTGCGGACAGCTGGCCGGCGACGTGAAGGACCGCACGCGCGCCGCCGAACGCATGGCCCAGCGCCGTGCCGTGTCGGAGCGGCCTGTTGTTTTGCATCCGGTTCGAAAGACCACCCCCCAGGAGCACTGATTCAATGAGCATGGCCTTTCCGATGACCACCGCGAGCGCGCAGCGGCTGCTGGCTGCAAGCTTTGCCGGTGTGGCCGTGGCGTTTCTGCTCGGGGGCTGCGTCAACACGCGGACCACCACCACCAGCCTGGCCGACACCAGCTCGGGCAAGGGCGCGGAGATCGTTACCGAGTCGGATGAGAGCAGCCGCCAGCGCCGCGCGCGGCTGCGGCTGGAGTTGGCCTCGGGCTACTTCGAGCATGGCCAGAACACCGTCGCGCTCGACGAAATCAAGCAGGCGCTGGTCGCCGACCCCAACTACGCGGATGCCTACAGCCTGCGGGGCCTGGTCTACATGCGGCTCGACGATGCCGGTATGGCCGAAGACAGCTTCCGGCGCGCCATCGCCATCAACCCGCGCGATCCCAATGTGCGGCACAACTACGGCTGGCTGCTGTGCCAGCAGAACCGCTATGGCGACGCGGCCCAGCAGTTCAGCGCTGCGCTCGCGGTGCCGAGCTACACCGACCGCGCCAAGACGCTCATGACCCAAGGCGTCTGCGAGCTCAGGGCCGGACAGCGTCCGGAGGCGGAGCGCAGCCTGATGCAGGCCTACGAGATCGATGCCGGCAATCCGGTGGTCGGATTCAACCTGGCCTCACTGCTGGCGCAACGCGAGGAATGGTCGCGTGCGCAGTTCTACATTCGCCGGGTCAACAACAGTCCTTCGGCCAGCGCCGAGACGCTGTGGCTCGGCATCAAGATCGAACGACGGCTCAACAACCGCGAGGCAGTTGCGCAGTTGGGAGGGCAACTGCAACGGCGCTTTCCGCAGTCCCGGGAGGCAATAGCGTACGAGCGCGGGAATTTCAATGACTGAACGGGTTTCGGAGTTCGGCACTTCCGCGGCACTGCCGCTCGAGGAAGGCGACATCACGCACAAGACGGCCGGCGACATGCTTCGCGAGGCGCGCGAGGCCCATGGCCTGCATATCGAAATGGTGGCCGCGGCTCTGAAGGTGCCGCCGCAGAAGCTCATGGCGCTGGAGGCGGACGATATCGATTCGCTGCCCGACCCGGTCTTTGCGCGTGCCCTGGCAAGCAGCGTCTGCCGCGCCTTGCGCATCGATGCCGCTCCCGTCTTGGCAAAGCTGCCGGGAGCGCAGCGCGCACCGCTGGCAACGGCCGACCGCACGCTCAAGAGCAACATCGTTTCCGGCACGCCGCGCTGGAACGGCAGCCGCTCCAACGGTCTTCCGTCTCGCGCATTGCTGATCGTCGTCGCTTTGCTGCTGGTGGGGGCAGCGGTGCTGTTCTGGCTGCCGCAGTCGGCTTTCGACCAGGTCGGTGCCGCCGTCTCGCGCTGGACGGCGCGTGGCGAAACCGAAACAGGTTCGGTCACCGAGGCGCCTGCGGTTGCAGCGGCGCCAGGCGGAGCCTCCGTGGTCGAGAACACGCCGGTGTCGCCCGTACCGCCTGCGGCAACTGGCCCCGCGACCGCGGCGGCGCCCGGAACGCCGGTCGCACCTGCCGCACCGGGTGCGCCATCCGCTACGGCCTTGCCCGCGGCCAATGCGGCTGCAACAGTTGCAGCACCCGCTGCCGGTGGTGGGCAACCCCTTGTCTTCGTCGCGCGCGAAGACTGCTGGATCACGGTGACCGAGGCGGGCGGCAAGCAGTTGCTGCGCCGCATCGTGCAAGCGGGCGAAACCGTCGGGTTGTCTGGCGCGCTGCCGCTGTCGGTGGTGGTCGGGCGCGCATCGGCGGTCGATGTGCAAGTGCGCGGAAAGCCCTACGATCTGAAGCCGGTCACGCGCGGTGGCGGCGTGGCGCGTTTCGAGGTGACATCTTGAGCGACTGCACTCCTCAACCCATTGAATCGGCAGCGCCGAAGGCGCGCCGCTCGCGCCAGGCCCAGGTGGTCTGGGGCGCGCGCACCGTCACGGTGGGCGGCGACGCTCCCGTGCGGGTGCAGTCCATGACCAACACCGACACGGTCGACGCCATCGGCACGGCCATCCAGGTGAAGGAGCTCGCCACCGCGGGTTCGGAGATGGTGCGCATCACCGTCAACACGCCCGAGGCCGCGGCCCAGGTGCCCTACATCCGCGAGCAGCTCGACCGCATGGGCATCGACGTGCCGCTGATCGGCGACTTTCACTACAACGGGCACCGCCTGTTGACCGACTATCCGGCCTGCGCCGAGGCTCTGAGTAAATATCGCATCAACCCCGGCAACGTGGGCAAGGGCGATAAGCGCGACCGTCAGTTCGGCCAGATGATCGATGCGGCCATGCGGTGGAACAAGCCCGTGCGTATCGGCGTGAACTGGGGCAGCCTCGACCAGGAACTGCTTGCCAGCCTGATGGACATCAACAGCCAGCGCGCCGAACCTTGGGATGCGAAGCAGGTGATGTACGAGGCGCTGATCACCTCGGCCATCGAGTCAGCCAAGCTGGCCGAGTCGATGGGCATGGCCGGCAACCAGGTCATCCTGTCGTGCAAGGTGAGCGGCGTGCAAGACCTGATCTCGGTGTACCGCGAGCTCGCCAAGCGCTGCGAATACCCGCTGCACCTTGGCCTTACCGAAGCCGGCATGGGCACCAAGGGCACTGTGGCCTCGGCCACGGCGCTTTCGATCCTGCTGCAAGAGGGCATCGGCGACACGATTCGCGTGTCGCTCACGCCGCAGCCGGGCGAGTCGCGCACGCAAGAGGTGCTGATCGCCAACGAAATCCTGCAAGCCCTGGGCCTGCGTGTGTTCGTGCCGAGCGTGACGGCCTGCCCGGGCTGCGGCCGCACCACGAGCACCACCTTCCAGGAACTCGCCAAGCAGATCGACGACTACCTGCGCATGCAGATGCCGGTGTGGCGCAAGAAATATCCGGGCGTCGAAACCATGAAGGTGGCCGTCATGGGCTGCATCGTGAACGGCCCCGGCGAGAGCAAGCATGCCGACATCGGCATCAGCCTGCCCGGCATCGGCGAAGCACCCGCCGCACCGGTCTTCATCGACGGCGAAAAGGCCCTCACGCTGCGCGGCGACAATATCGCCAACGAGTTCCATCAGCTCGTCGAAAACTACATCGAAAAGCGCTTTGGCGGCGAGCACGCCGCCGTGGCCTGACACCTCCGCAGACTCATGGCTGAAAAATTGAATGCCGTCAAAGGCATGAACGACATATTGCCGCCCGAATCGGCGCGCTGGGAGTGGCTGGAGGCCACCGTGCGCGACCTGATGGGGCGCTTTGCATACCGCAACGTGCGCACGCCGATCCTGGAGCGCACGGCTCTCTTCGTGCGCGGCATTGGCGAGGTCACCGACATCGTCGAGAAGGAGATGTACTCCTTTGAGGATCGCGCCGACAAGCACGGCAAGTTCGAACACCTGACCATGCGCCCCGAGAACACGGCCGGACTGGTGCGCGCGGTGATCGAGCACAACATGCTGTACGAAGGCCCCAAGCGGCTCTGGTACACCGGGCCGATGTTCCGCCGCGAGAACGTGCAGCGCGGGCGGTTCCGGCAGTTCCACCAGATCGGCGCGGAAGCCCTGGGCTTTGCAGGCCCTGACGTCGACGCGGAGCTGATCCTGCTGGCCAACGCGCTGTGGAAGGCCATCGGCTTGACCGACGTGCGGCTCGAACTCAACAGCCTGGGCCAACCCGCCGAGCGCGCGTTGCACCGCGCCCAGCTCATAGCCCATTTCGAGAAGCATGCCGACAAGCTCGACGAGGACGGCAAGCGGCGCCTGCACAGCAATCCGCTGCGCATTCTCGACACCAAGAATCCGGCGATGAAGGACGTGGTCGAATCGGCACCGAAGCTGATCGACTTTCTCGGGGCTGAATCGCTTGCGCACTTCGAGGGGCTGCAAGCCATCCTCAAGGCCAACGACGTGGCGTTCACGATCAATCCGCGTCTGGTGCGTGGTCTCGACTACTACAACCTCAGCGTGTTCGAGTTCGTGACCGACCGGCTGGGGTCGCAGGGCACAGTGTGTGCAGGCGGCCGCTACGACGACCTGATTGCGCAGATCGGCGGCAAGCCGGCGCCGGCCGTGGGATGGGCAATGGGCATCGAACGGGTGCTCGATCTGCTGAAGGAGCAGGGCGCCGAGGTTTCCGCGCCCGCACCCGATGCCTATGCCGTGGTGCCCGACGCCGCGTCGATGCCCGTGGTGTTGCGTACCCTGCAGCAGTTGCGCGAGTCGGGTGTCAGCGTGCAGATGCATGCGGCCACTGCGGACGGGCTCAGCAGCTTCAAGGCGCAGATGAAGAAAGCCGACGCCAGCGGCGCTACCTACGCGCTGATTTTCGGCGCCGATGAACTTGCGCGCGGCGAAGTGACTCTCAAGTCGTTGCGCGACGGAAGCGGTGCGCAGAGCGCCCGCGCTCTTGCCGAAGTGGCCACCTGGGCCGCCACCCTACAATCGCCGGCTCCCAACACCTGATACGCATGGCAACCCATCTCGATCTCGACGAACAGGAACAGCTCGACCAGCTCAAGCATTTCTGGAACACCTACGGCACCCTGATCACCTGGGTGGTATTGCTTGTGGCCGGAGCCTTCGTGGCGTGGAACGGCTGGCAGTATTTCCAGCGCAGCAAGGCGGCGCAGGCCGCGGCGCTCTACGACGAGGTCGAGCGCAGCGCGCAGTCCGGCGACGTGGAACGCATCCAGCGCGTGCTGGCCGACATGAAGGAACGCTTCGCCAAGACGGCCTATGCGCAGCAGGCCGGCCTGCTCGCCGCCAAGGCGCTGTACGAGAAGGGCAATCTGGACGCTTCGCGCGCAGCCCTCGGCTGGGTCGCCGAAAGCGCTGTCGATCCGGGCTACAAGGCGGTTGCCAAGCTCCGGCTGGCGGCCGAGCTGCTCGACAGCAAGTCGTACGACGAAGCGCTGAAGCAACTCTCTGGCGATGTGCCCAAGGAATTCGAGCCTCTCGTGGCAGATCGCAAGGGCGATATCTACATGGCCCAGGGCAAGCGCAACGAAGCGCAAGCCGAATACCGCAAGGCCTGGACCGGTCTTGGCGCGACGTCCGACTACCGGCGTCTCGTCGAATTCAAGCTCAATGCCTCCGGCGTCGATCCGAAAAGCCTGGCACCCGTGATCACGGTCACGCCGGCAGCCCCCCAAAAATCCTGATCGCATCGCATTATGAATTTCAAGCGTTTCATGCCTGAGTCGTCTGTCCTGCGCGCGGGTTCGGCTATTGTTTTGGTAGCAATGCTGGCTGCCTGCTCGGGCACCAGCAAGCCCAAGCCCGCCGAACTGCCGCCAAACCCGGGCCTGTTTGGGGTCCGGCAGGCCTGGAGCGTGCGCATCCCCGCCGTGAGCTTCCCGCTTGCGGTCGATGTCAGCGGCGACATCGTGACCGTGGCAGGTACCGACGGCACCGTGGTGGCCATCGATGCCCGCGCCGGCCGCGAAACCTGGCGCGGCAACGTCGGCGCCAAGCTGGCGGCAGGCGTCGGCAGCGATGGGTCGTTGGCCGCCGTCGTCACCGCGGACAATGAACTGGTCGCCATCGAAGGCGGCAAGGTCCTCTGGAAGCAGCGCCTCTCGGCTCAGGCCTTTACCGCACCGCTGGTGGCTGGCCGGCGTGTCTTCGTGCAAACAGCCGACCGCAGCATCAGCGCCTGGGACGGCCAGAGCGGCCGCCGCCTGTGGCTGCAGCAGCGCACCGCCGAAAACCTCGTGCTCAAGAAATCGGGCGTGCTGATTGCGGTGGGCGATACGTTGGTGTCGGGCATCGGCGGCCGCCTGGTCGGCATGAACCCGGGCAACGGCACCTCGCGCTGGGAAGCGCCGATTGCCGCACCGCGCGGCACCAACGACGTCGAGCGCCTGGTCGACCTGACCGGTAGCGTGAGCCGTGTCGGCGACACGGTCTGCGCACGGGCCTACTACGCCAACGTTGGCTGCGTCGACACCGTTCGCGGCCAGCTGCTCTGGACCAAGCCGGCTTCCGGCGCCGAAGGCGTGAGCGGTGACGAGAGCTTTGTGTACGGCACCGAATCGGACGGCAGCGTCACGGCCTGGCGCCGCGCCGACGGCGAGCGCGCCTGGCAGTCGACCCGCTTCAGGAACCGCGTCCTGACCGGCCCGCTGGCCGTGGGGCGTTCGCTCGTCATCGGCGAAAGCACCGGAACGCTGCACTTCGTCTCGCGCGAAGACGGCGCACTGCTCAATCGCGTCACGCCCGACGGCTCCGCCATTGGCGTAACCCCGGTGATGGCCGGCAATACGGTTGTCGTCGTGACGGCCAACGGCGGTGTGTTTGGCTATCGCCCTGAATAACTTTCTCGAAGGCCCGCCCATGAAAACCGCGCCAATGAAAGGCCGGCCATGAAGCCGGTCGTGGCCCTGGTCGGGCGTCCCAACGTCGGCAAGTCGACCCTTTTCAACCGCCTCACGCAGACGCGCGACGCCATCGTTGCCGACTTTGCGGGGCTCACGCGCGACCGCCACTACGGCAACGGCCGCCTGGGCAAGCACGAGTTCATCGTGATCGACACCGGCGGCTTCGAGCCTGATGCCGGCAGCGGCATCTACAAGGAAATGGCCAAGCAGACGCGGCAGGCCGTGGCTGAGGCCGACGTGGTGATCTTCGTGGTCGACGCGCGCGAAGGCCTTTCGGCGCAAGACCACGACATTGCCAACGAATTGCGCAGGCTGGGCAAGCCGTGCGTGCTGGCGGCCAACAAGGCCGAAGGCATGCACGACGGCACCAAGCTCGTCGACTTCTACGAACTGGGCTTTGGCGACGTGCACGGCGTTTCCGCCGCGCACGGGCAGGGCATGCGCGACCTGGTCGAGCTGGCCCTCGCGCCGCTCAACCTGCCGGATCCCGAAGACGACGCCGACGAAGACGATGTCAACAAGCCGATCAAGCTGGCCGTGGCCGGGCGGCCCAACGTGGGCAAGTCCACGCTGATCAACACCTGGCTTGGCGAAGAGCGCCTGGTGGCCTTCGACATGCCGGGCACCACGCGCGACGCCATTTCGGTGCCGTTCGAGCGCAATGGTCAGCGCTTCGAGCTCATCGACACGGCTGGCCTGCGCCGTAAGGGCAAGGTGTTCGAGGCGATCGAGAAGTTCTCGGTGGTCAAGACGCTGCAGGCCATCGAATCGGCCAACGTCGTGCTGCTGCTGCTCGATGCCACGCAGGGCGTGACCGACCAGGACGCGCACATTGCCGGCTACATCCTCGAAAGCGGACGGGCGGTGGTGATTGCCATCAACAAGTGGGACGCGGTCGACAGCTACCAGCGCGAGCAGATTCAGCGCCAGATTGAAACCCGCCTGCCGTTCCTCAAGTTCGCATCGCTGCATTTCATCTCGGCCATCAAGCGCCAGGGTCTCGGCCCGGTGTGGCAGGCGATTGCGCAGGCCCACAAGTCGGCCACCCGCAAGATGTCCACGCCCGTGCTGACCCGGCTGCTGCTGGAGGCGGTGCAGTTCCAGTCGCCCAAGCGCGCGGGCATGTTCCGCCCCAAGCTGCGTTATGCGCACCAGGGTGGCATGAATCCGCCGGTGATCATCATCCACGGCAATTCGCTGGAGCACGTGACCGAGGCGTACAAGCGCTTTCTCGAAGGGCGCTTCCGCAAGGAATTCGACCTCGTGGGCACGCCCTTGCGCATCCAGTTCAAAAGCTCGCAGAATCCCTTTGCGGACAAGGACGACTGAGCGCGCTTGCCGACCGATGGCAGCCAATGAGCTGCGGCTGCGCCGGAAGTTCCGCCTTTTGAGAGACGTTATTTTTCAAAGGCTTTTGACCCCGCCTGCTGCGGCGCAGAAACGCTGTGTTAAGGTCATCTCTCCAACAACTACTCTTGAACACGGAGAATATCGTGAGCAATAAAGGGCAACTTCTACAAGACCCGTTTCTGAACACCCTGCGTCGCGAGCATGTGCCGGTCTCCATTTATTTGGTGAACGGTATCAAGCTGCAGGGCCAGATCGAGTCTTTCGACCAGTACGTCGTGTTGCTTCGCAACACGGTGACACAAATGGTCTACAAGCACGCCATTTCCACTATCGTGCCGGGTCGTGCCGTCAACTTCTCGGCTGCCGAGAACGACGACGCCGCAGCCTGATCGCGCGGAGCGCGGCGGTATCCACCGCCGCGCTTTTTCCATATTTGATCCCGCTTGTCTGAACTGAACTCCCGCCAGGAAGGCGCCGCCGTTCTCGTCGGCGTCGATTTCGGGCTGCCCCATTTCGACAGCGAACTCGAGGAACTCGGCCTGCTTGCGCAGACCGCGGGCCTGGAACCTGTCGCCCGACTCATCTGCAAGCGCAAGGCGCCCGACGCAGCGCTCTTCGTCGGAAGCGGCAAAGCCGATGAAATCAAGGAACTGGCTGCGATGCACCAGGCCAGCGAGGTCATCTTCGACCAGTCGCTGAGCCCCGCGCAGCAGCGCAATCTCGAGCGTCAGCTCGATGTGGCGGTGTACGACCGCACCTTCCTCATTCTCGAAATCTTCGCGCAGCGGGCCCGCTCCCATGAGGGCAAGCTGCAGGTCGAACTGGCGCGGCTGCAATATCTCAGCACGCGCCTGGTTCGCCGCTGGTCCCACCTGGAGCGCCAGACGGGTGGTGCGGGTGTGCGCGGCGGCCCCGGCGAAAAGCAGATCGAACTCGATCGCCGGATGATCAGCGAGTCGATCAAGCGCACACGCGAGCGCCTCGCCAAGGTGCAGAAGCAGCGCGGAACGCAGCGCCGCCAGCGTGAGCGCCGTGAGACCTTCAACATCTCGCTCGTCGGCTACACCAACGCGGGCAAGTCTTCGTTGTTCAACGCGCTGGTGAAGGCCCGCGCGTATGCAGCCGACCAGCTTTTTGCAACGCTCGACACCACCACGCGCAACCTTTACCTGGGCGACGCCCGCCGGCAGGTTTCCATTTCGGACACCGTCGGCTTCATTCGCGACCTGCCTCACGGCCTGGTCGACGCGTTCAAGGCCACCTTGCAAGAGGCGGTCGATGCCGACTTGCTGCTGCATGTGGTGGATGCCTCCAACCCGCATTTCCCCGAGCAGATGGCCGAGGTTCAATCGGTTCTTCGCGACATCGGGGCCGATGCCGTTCCGCAGCTTCTGGTGTTCAACAAGCTCGACGCCCTTGAAACCGCGCAACATCCGCTGCATCTGCAAGACGAGATGGAAATCGACGGCGTGCAGGTCCCGCGTATCTTCCTGAGCGCGCGAAGCGGCGAGGGCGTTCCCCTGCTGCGGGCCGAGCTGGCCCGCCGGTCGGGTTCCGTGGGCGATACGATGACCCCAGAGGCCGACACTGAATTGCACGATACCGCCAATTGATTGGGCACAATCCCGCCACTGACAAGAGAACGAAGCGAATGAATGCAAAGCCAGCGTGGAGAGGGTTTCTGGGCATGTTCAACCTGAACGATGGCCGGTGGGGGCGTGGCGATGAGCCCGCATCCAACGGCGACCGCCCGACCGGCAACCGACCTCCCGACGCAGACCCACCGGGCGCCCCGACGCCCCCGCCTTCGGGCAACAGCAACCAGAACAACGGCAACCGCCCTCGCGGACAGGGCCCCAACCAGGGGCCGCCGGATCTGGACGAACTCTGGCGCGACCTCAATCGCAAGCTGGGCGGCTTCTTCGGCGGCAAGGGCGGCGGCAATCGCCCGAGCGGCAACGATGGCGGCGGCAACGGCTACAGGCCCGACATGAAGAATGCGGGCTTCGGCATCGGCCTCGTGGCCATCGTCGCCGTTCTCATCTGGCTGGGTACCGGCTTCTTCATCGTGAACGAAGGCCAGCAGGCCGTGGTTACCCAGTTCGGCCGCTACAAGGCGACCGTGGGTGCGGGCTTCAACTGGCGCCTGCCTTACCCGATCCAGCGCCACGAAGTGGTCGTGGTCACGCAGATCCGTTCCACCGACGTGGGCCGCGACGCCATCGTGCGCTCGACCGGCCTGCGCGAGTCGGCCATGCTGACCGAAGACGAGAACATCGTCGAAATCAAGTTTGCCGTGCAGTACCGCCTGAGCGACGCACGCGCCTACCTGTACGAAAGCAAGTCGCCCACCGAAACCGTGGTGCAGGTGGCCGAAACCGCCGTGCGCGAGGTGGTCGGCAAGATGAAGATGGATGCGGCCTTGGCCGAGGAGCGCGACCAGATCGCGCCCCGCGTGCGTACGCTGATGCAGACCATCCTCGACCGCTACAAGGTTGGTGTCGAGGTGGTCAACATCAACTTGCAGCAGGGCGGCGTGCGACCGCCGGAGCAGGTGCAAGCCGCGTTCGACGACGTGCTCAAGGCCGGACAGGAACGCGAGCGCGCCAAGAACGAAGCCCAGGCCTATGCCAACGACGTGGTGCCGCGTGCAACGGGTACCGCATCGCGCCTGAAGGAAGAGTCCGAGGCGTACAAGGCGCGCATCGTCGCGCAGGCGCAGGGTGATGCCGGCCGCTTCGCCGCCGTGCTGGCCGAGTACCAGAAGGCACCGCAGGTCACGCGCGACCGCATGTACACCGACGCCATGCAGCAGATCTACGCCAGCACCACCAAGGTGCTGGTCGACACCAAGCAAGGCTCCAACCTGCTGTACCTGCCGCTCGACAAGCTCATGCAGGCGAGCGGCAACAACCAGGCAACGCCCGTCGATGCAGCCAGCCCCAGCGTGGCCGGTACCGCGCCCGCCCAGTCCTCGGTGATTCCCGTGGCCCCCGCCGCCGGCGACAACCGCGCCCGCGACGGCCGTTCGCGCGACCGCGACGTGCGTTGAAAAGGCTAAGAAGAACATGAACAGAATCGGATTCATCGCCTCGTCGATCCTCGTGCTGCTGGTGCTGCTGAGCTCGACCCTCTTCGTGGTCGACCAGCGTCAGTTCGGCGTGGTGTACGCCCTGGGGCAGATCAAGCAGGTCATTACCGAGCCGGGCCTGCATTTCAAGCTGCCGCCGCCGCTGCAGAACGTCTCGTACATCGACAAGCGGCTGCTCACGCTGTCCAGCCTCGACACCGAGCCCATGCTCACGGCCGAGAAGCAGCGCGTGGTGATCGACTGGTATGTGCGCTGGCGCATCACCGATCCGCAGGCCTACATCCGCAACGTCGGCCTCGACGAGAGCGCGGGCGCCACGCAGCTCAATCGCGTGGTTCGCAACGCCTTCCAGGAAAACATCAACAAGCGCACCGTGCGCGACCTGATCTCCGTGCGCCGCGAAGCCCTCATGGCCGACGTGCAGCGCGAAGTGCTGGCCGTGGTGAAGGGCGCCAAGCCCTGGGGCGTGGACGTGATCGACGTGCGCATCACGCGTGTCGACTATGTGGAAGCAATCACCGAATCGGTCTACCGCCGCATGGAGGCCGAGCGCAAGCGCGTTGCCAACGAGCTGCGTTCGACCGGTTTTGCCGAAGGCGAAAAGATCCGCGCCGACGCCGACCGCCAGCGCGAAGTGATCGTGGCGAACGCATACCGCGATGCCCAGAAGATCAAGGGCGAGGGCGATGCCCAGGCTGCCGCCGCCTATAGCGAGGCCTTTGGCCGCGATGCGCAGTTCGCCCAGTTCTACCGCAGCCTCGAAGCCTACAAGCAGAGCTTCAACAAGAAGAGCGACGTGATGGTGCTCGACCCGTCGTCCGACTTCTTCCGCGCCATGCAGAGCGCCGGCACGCCAGCAGGCAACGCGCCGCGCCGCTGATCCGGCGGGCGGCTTCGTCGTGAGCGCCGAGATCTTCTGGAGCGCGCTGGCGCTCGTGCTGGTGATCGAAGGCATCCTGCCTTTCGTGTCGCCGGGCGGGTGGCGGCGCGGCTTCGGCCAGCTGATGCAGCTGCGCGACGGACAGCTGCGTTTCTTCGGACTTTGCAGCATCTTGCTGGGTTTGCTCCTCCTTTGGGTTTTGGGGTAGCTCGGTCCCGGTAGAATCCCGGTTTAACCACGCCCCCGATCCCCATGTCCGCCTGGGTCCTCCCGGATCACATTGCCGATGTGCTGCCTTCCGAGGCGCGCCACATCGAAGAACTTCGACGCCAGCTGCTCGATACCGCCCGTGGCTATGGCTACGAGCTGGTAATGCCGCCGCTGCTCGAGCACCTCGAGTCGTTGCTGTCGGGCACCGGCGAGGCGCTCGACCTCCAAACCTTCAAGCTCGTTGACCAGCTCTCGGGCCGCAGCATGGGCCTGCGCGCCGACACCACCCCCCAGGTGGCGCGCATCGACGCCCACTTGCTGAACCGCGAGGGCGTGGCCCGCCTTTGCTACTGCGGCCCGGTGCTGCACACCCGCCCGGATCGGCCGCACGCCACGCGCGAGCCGCTGCAGTTCGGCGCTGAAATCTACGGCCATGCCGGGCTCGAAGCCGACACCGAAACCCTGCTGCTGGCACTCGACTGCCTTCAGGCGGCCGGCATCGGCAATGGCCTGATCGTCGACCTGGCGGACGCACGCATCGTGCGGGCGCTGTTTGCCGGCGTGCCGGTCGATGCCTCGGTGCTGGCGCGCGTGCATGCGGCCCTCGTTGCCAAGGATGCAAGCGAGCTGCATGCGCTCACGCGCAACTTCCCGGCGCCGTCTCGCGACGGCTTGCGCGCCCTCGTCCAGCTGTATGGCGATGCCTCGGTGCTCGACGAGGCTGCCAAGGCCCTCAAGGGCACCCCCGCCGTGAGCGCGGCGCTCGCCGGACTGAAGCAGCTTGCCGACAGCCTGCAGGGCGATTCGGGGCGGCAGATCAGCTTCGACTTGGCCGACCTGCGAGGCTATGCCTACTACAGCGGCATGCGCTTCGGCATC
The DNA here is from genome assembly GCF_037203865.1 of Variovorax sp. CCNWLW186. Lineage (NCBI taxonomy): Bacteria > Pseudomonadati > Pseudomonadota > Betaproteobacteria > Burkholderiales > Comamonadaceae > Variovorax > Variovorax sp. CCNWLW186. The sequence goes on from NZ_JBBCBO010000001.1 coordinate 206,296, forward strand.
TATGTGCCGGGCGCGGCCGATGCGCTGGTGCGCGGCGGCCGCTACGACGAAGTCGGTGCCGTGTTCGGCCGCAACCGCCCCGCGGTCGGCTTCAGCCTCGACGTGCGCGAGCTGGTCGGCGTGCTGCCGGCACGGCCGCTGCGCGCTGCCATCCGCGCACCGTGGAGCGACGCCGCCGGCCTGCGCCAGGCCATTGCGGGGCTGCGCAAGGCCGGCGAAACCGTGGTCTGCGTACTGCCCGGCCACGGCAGCGAAATCGATGAATTCCATTGCGACCGTGAGCTCGTCGAGCAAGCAGGGCAGTGGCAAGTCCGAGCCATCTGAATTTTTGAAGTAATGGAACGAGCATGAGCGTAACCACCGGAAGAAACGTGGTCGTCGTCGGTACCCAGTGGGGCGACGAAGGCAAGGGCAAGCTGGTCGACTGGCTGACGGAAAGCGCCCAGGGCGTGGTCCGCTTCCAGGGCGGCCACAACGCGGGCCACACGCTGGTCATCAACGGTGTGAAAACCGCGTTGCACCTGATCCCGAGCGGCATCATGCGCCCGGGCGTCAAGTGCTACATCGGCAACGGCGTGGTGCTGTCGGCGGCCAAGCTCTTCGAGGAAATCGAAGGCCTGGAGAAAGCCGGCGTCGAAGTGCGTTCGCGCCTGCGCATCAGCGAGGCCTGCCCGCTGATCCTGCCGTTCCATGCCGCGCTCGACATTGCGCGCGAAACCTACCGCGAAAAGGGCGGCGTCGAGAAGATCGGCACCACCGGCCGCGGCATCGGCCCGGCCTACGAAGACAAGATTGCCCGCCGTGCGCTGCGCGTGCAGGACCTGAAGCACCCCGAACGCTTTGCCACCAAGCTGCGCGTGCTGCTCGACTTGCACAACCATGTGCTGACCCAGGTGCTCGGCGCGCCCGCCATCGACTTCGACCTGGTGTTCGACGAGGCCATGCGCCATGCGGCACTGCTCAAGCCGATGATGGCCGACGTGTCGCGCGAACTGAACGACGCGCACAAGGCCGGCGCCAACCTGCTGTTCGAAGGCGCGCAAGGCACGCTGCTCGACGTCGACCACGGCACCTACCCGTACGTCACCTCGAGCAACTGCGTGGCCGGCAATGCCGCCGCCGGTTCGGGCGTGGGCCCGGGCATGCTGCACTACATCCTGGGCATCACCAAGGCCTACTGCACGCGCGTGGGCGGCGGTCCGTTCCCGACGGAGCTCGACTGGGCGACGCCGGGCACGCCCGGCTATCACATGAGCACCGTGGGCGCCGAAAAGGGTGTGACCACCGGCCGCAGCCGCCGCTGCGGCTGGTTCGATGCCGCGCTGCTCAAGCGCTCGGCGCAGGTCAACGGCCTGTCGGGCCTGTGCATCACCAAGCTCGACGTACTGGACGGCCTCGAAAAGCTCGAGCTGTGCACCGGCTACGAACTCGACGGAGAGGTCACCGATATCCTGCCGATGGGCGCGGACGAAATCGAACGCTGCACGCCCATCTACGAAACCCTCGAAGGTTGGACCGAAAGCACCGTCGGCGTCACGCAGTACGACAAGCTGCCCGTCAATGCGCGGCTCTACCTGCAGCGCATCGAGCAGATCACGGGCGTGCCGATCCACATGGTGTCGACCAGCCCCGACCGCGATCACACGATCATGATGCGCCACCCTTATCTTGCCGACTGAACAGGAACGAACCAGACCATGTTGACCGAAGACGGCAAACATCTCTACGTCAGCTACGACGAGTACCACAACCTGATCGAGAAGCTCGCGATCAAGGTGCACCAGTCGGGCTGGGAGTTCGACACCATTCTTTGTCTTGCGCGCGGCGGCATGCGTCCGGGCGACGTGCTTTCGCGCATCTTCGACAAGCCGCTCGCCATCATGTCGACCAGCTCGTACCGCGCCGACGCCGGCACGGTGCAGGGCCACCTCGACATCGCCCGCTACATCACCACGCCCAAGGGCGAGATCGCCGGCAAGGTGCTGCTTGTGGACGACCTCGCCGATTCGGGTCACACGCTGCACGCGGTGATGGACATGCTGCGCAACAACTACGCACCGATTACCGAGCTGCGCAGCGCCGTGCTCTGGACCAAGGCGCTGTCGACATTCACGCCCGACTACTCGGTCGAATACCTCGCGACCAACCCCTGGATTCACCAGCCCTTCGAAGGCTACGACTCGCTCGGGCCTGAAAAGCTGCTCGAGAAGTGGTCGGTCTGAACTGATAGCGGCCCCCCGGGGGGGGGCTGCAACTCATCAGTTCCCCAGGTTCCCCGGCATGTAGGCGCACGGCGCGTATGCGCCGCCACGGCTTGCAGTCCCCGCTGCAACGATGTAGAACGATAGCGTTAAAACTTGAAGTTCACAGGCAGTTTTGGAGCAGTCAGCGGCTCCAAAGGAGTCAGGCATGTTGGCAGCCGAATGCGCGTGGGCCATCTTGCGCGCCGAGCACGTTCGCACCCGGGAATTGCTGGATTGCCTCCGCGAGGCGATGAAGGCGGGGGGTGAGGCGAGCGTTCGGCAACGCGCAACGTCCGCCATCGAGATCATCGAGCGGCTTCGGGCCTTCGAAGAAAACACGCATCGCCCCAAAGGCGTTGTCATGCTGAACATACTTCGCGGCAGGTCGCGCGAAGCCGACGAGCTCCTCGAGCAGCTCGATGCCGAGAGCGAGTGCTGCAACGGCCTCATCTCGCAGGCGCGGCTGCTGCTCGAGCGCGCCCGGTCCGGCGACACCGATGCGGCCGGGCAGGCCGGCGCCCTGTTGCGGCAGCACCGGCAGTTCATGTCCACGCATCTGGACAAGGAAGACACGCTCCTGCATTCGCAAACCGCGCTGCTGCTCACGGCCGAAGAGTGGGCGACCGTGGTCTCGTCCATCTCGAAGGAAGTAGGCGCAGCGAGAAAGCGCGAGCATCGGCGCCCAACGGTGAACGGGTAAACCTCTCGGAAACCCAGTGCGACCGGTGCCTACGCTCCGCCGGAATCGAACATCGCGGTGTAGCGACGCTGCATCTCTTCAGGCGTCAGCTTCTCGATGCTGTGGCCCACGTTCCAGCGATGCCCGAACGGATCGCGGAACACGCCCGATCGCTCGCCATAGAACTGGTCCTGCGGCGCCATGTCGAGCGTGGCACCGGCCTCGACGGCCCGCGCCACCACGGCATCGGCATCGTCCACGTGCAGATGCAGCGTGACCGCGGTGCCGCCTAGCGTCCTGGCGCTGTGGATGCTGTATTCGGCGAACTCGTCTGAAAGCATCAGGATCGCACCGTTGTGGAAGTCGAGTTCCGCATGCCCGATGCGGCCGCTCGGTTCGGTCAGCCGGAAGATTTCCTTGACCTCGAAGACCTTGCAGTAGAAGTCGATGGCGGCGCCGGCGTTGTCGACGCAGAGATACGGAAAAAGCTCGTGGATGGCCATGGAAGCTGCCTTTCGGGTGAGGGGAAAAACAGGCTGTTGCCCATCGGCGCATTGTGCGGCGAAACGCCGCGCTAGCATCGGGGCCATGAGCAAGCCCTCCACGACCCTGATTCACCATCCCTACAAGCCCCCCGCCAACTTCGCCGCGCCGCAGCCGGGCATCTACAAGGCCTCGACCGTGTTCTTCGCCGACGTGGCCGCCATGCGCGCGCGCGACTGGAAAACCAAGGCCGGCTACACCTACGGCCTGCACGGCACGCCGACCACCTTCACGCTCGAGGAACGCCTGGCCACCCTCGAAGGCGGCACCGAATGCCTGCTGGTGCCGAGCGGGCTTGCTGCCATCTCGCTGGTTGCCTTTGCTTTCCTGAAGAGCGGCGACGAGGTGCTGATTCCCGACAATGCCTATGGCCCCAACAAGGCATTGGCCGCCGGCGAGCTGGCCAACTTCGGCATCACGCATCGCATGTACGACGCGATGAACCCGGCCGACCTGCAGGCCAAGCTCTCGGAGCGTACGCGGCTCGTCTGGGTCGAGGCGGCGGGTTCGGTGACGATGGAGTTTCCCGATCTGCCGGCGCTGGTGGACATCTGCCGCGCCCGCGGCGTGGTCATGGCGCTGGACAACACCTGGGGCGCGGGGCTGGCGTTTGCCCCCTTCGATTTCAACGGCAGCGGGCAGGGCGTGGACATCTCGGTGCATGCGCTCACCAAATACCCGAGCGGCGGAGGCGACGTGCTGATGGGCAGCGTCACCACCCGCGACGAGCGGCTGCACCGCGCGCTCAAGCTCACCCACATGCGCATGGGCTTCGGCGTCGGCGTGGGCGACGTGGAGACGCTGTTGCGCTCGCTGCCCAGCATCGGGCTGCGCTATGCCGCCCATGACCGCACCGCGCGCGAACTGGCACGCTGGCTCAGCGGCCGGGAAGAGATCGCGCAGGTGCTCCACCCGGCGCTGGAGGAATCGCCGGGCCATGAAAACTGGCGCGCCCTCTGCGGCGAAACCGACCTGGCCGCGGGCCTGTTCTCGGTCGTGTTCGATGCGAGCTACAGCACCGAGCAGGTCGACCGCTTCTGCGACAGCCTGAACCTGTTCCGTCTCGGCTATTCATGGGGCGGCCCGGTCAGCCTGGTGGTGCCCTACGACATCGGCCTGATGCGCGATGCCAACGTGGCGCCCTGGCCGCACAAGGGCATGCTCGTGCGCTTCTCGATCGGCCTGGAGGACGTGGAAGACCTGCGCGCCGACCTGCAGCAGGCGCTGCTGCAGATGTAGGCCTTGCCCAGGCGCATGGCAAGAAAGAATCGCAAGAGCCAGTCCATCGCCGCGCCGGCCGCCCGCGGCATGGCGCCGGCACGCACAGCGGATACCCATGTCGCCGTGCCGCGCGTGCTCGAGGTTCCCGCGCACGTGCTGGAAGCGCTCGCGCGTGATGGAGCGGTGGAGGGTGTGCCGGACCTCGTCGCCACGCGGCTCCTGCTGGGCGGGCTGGTGGCGCTTTTTGCGCTGATGGCGCTCTCCTTTGCCGCCGCGGTGGTGCTGCAGGACGACTGGTCGAACCTGCACGGCAACGAGGGGATCGTCGCGCTGGCCGTGCTCGCGCTTCTCGCCGGTCTGGGCGGCGGCCTCTGGTATCTGCTGCGGCAATTTGCGCATGTGGGCCAGGGCTCGATCCGGATCGACGCCGACGGCATGCGCTGGGGCAATCCGGCGTCGCCGCAGGCGGTGGCCTGGCGCGAGGTCTGCCGCGTGCGCGCCGGCCTGCAGGATGTGAAAACCGAATTCACTTCGAGCGATGCGATCGTCAAGCGGCTGGTCTTCCAGCGGGCTGCGGGCGGTGGTGAAACCATGGATGTGAGGCTGCCATTGGCGCTGACCATGGGCGCTCCGCGCGTGCTGCGCTTTCGCAACCGCGCCGCACTCCTGCGGGCGTTGCTGCTGCGGCTCGCCACCCAGCCCCGGCCTCGGCTGCGCTTTGCCGCTGAGGTGTTCATCGACGCCGGCATCGATCCTCAGACCTGGGAGCCCATGCTGGCACCTAGGCGGTGGATGTGGCTTTCGTCCCTTGCCGCGCTGCTGCCGGTACTGGCCGTGTTTCTGGTCTGGCCGCTGGGCGAACACGTCGGCTGGATGATTGCGGTCCTTGTCCTGGCAATGCTGGCCGGCGCCGGTGCCATGGGCTGGTTCATGGACCAGCGCTATCCAGGTTTGCAAGGTGTGTTCGAGTTCGAAACACCCGCCGGCCCCGCGCCTTGAGACTGCACCGTTATCGCTTACAGTAGGCTACGCACAGTCACCGTGACTGTCTCGCCTCAAGGAGAAGCAGTGGCAACACCAAATTACGGCTACGAAAAGCGCCAGAAGGAGCTGGCCAAGAAGAAGAAAAAGGAAGAGAAGCTCCGCGAGAAGGCCAATCGCAAGCTCTCTCCAAGCAGCGAAGGACTCGCCCCGGGCGACCCGGAAACCGACGTGGCCTCGCTCGAGCGCGACCCGCCGACGGTGCCCGAGCTGCCGACCAAGAACGGTTGATTCACCGATCGACGCTTTCGAAAAAAAGCCGCTGCAAGCCCTAAGGCCTGCAGCGGCTTTTTTGTTTGTGCCGGGCCTATTTGGCAGCGAGCAGCTTGCGCAGTTCCGGCCACACGTTCTCTAGCAACTGGGGCTGTGCCGCGGCCGTGGGGTGAATGCGGTCGGCCTGGAAGAGCGCCAGCGCATCGGGCGCATCGGCCACGCCCTTGAGAAGAAAGGGCACCAGTGCCGCCTTGGTGGCGCCGGCCACCTTGCCGAACACCGCTTCGAAGCGCCGCGTGTAGTCGCCGCCGTAGTTGGGCGGCACCTGGATGCCGACGATCAGCACCTTGGCTCCGGCCGCCTGCGCGGCCTTGGTGATCTGCAGCAGGTTTTCCTCGGTGTTCTGAAGCGGCAGGCCGCGCAGCGCGTCGTTGGCGCCAAGCTCCACCACCACGTGGCTGGGCTTGTGCTGCGCCAGCAGCGAGGCAAAGCGGGCGCGGCCGCCCGAGCTGGTGTCGCCGCTGATGCTGGCGTTGACCACCGTGGCCGGGATCTTTTGCTCGGCAAGCCGCTTCTCAAGCAGGGGCACCCAGCCTTCTCCGCGCTTCAGGCCGTATTCGGCGCTCAGCGAATCGCCGAGCACCAGAATCACCGGTTTGCGAGGTGCCGCAGCCTGTGCGGTCTGGGCGTGCGCCGTTGCCGATGCCCCTGCAATGCCGGATGCGGCGGCGGTCAAGATAAAGTCACGTCGATTCAAAACGAAAAGCCTTTCCATGTCCCAACTCCCGTCTGAAGCCATTGTCGCCGTCGAGCACGTGTTCAAGTCCGTTACAGACTCGACCGGTACGCTGGACATTCTGCAGGACATCGATTTCACCCTGGGCGCGCGGGAAACCGCCGCCATCGTGGGGGCTTCGGGCTCCGGCAAGAGTACCTTGCTGTCGATCATCGCGGGGCTGGACACGCCCACGCGCGGCACCGTCAAGCTCGCGGGCGACGACATCTTTGCCATCGACGAAGACGCGCGCGCCGCTCTCAGGGCCCAACGCGTGGGTTTCGTCTTTCAGAGCTTCCAGCTGCTCGGCAACCTGAGCGCACTCGAAAACGTGATGCTGCCGCTGGAGCTGGCCGGCCGCAAGGACGCGCGCAAGGCCGCCACGGAGATGCTCGGACGGGTCGGGCTCGGGCAGCGGCTCGGCCACTATCCCAAGGTGCTTTCGGGCGGCGAACAGCAGCGCGTGGCGCTGGCCAGGGCCTTTGTGGTCCAGCCGGCCCTGCTGCTGGCCGACGAGCCCACCGGCAGCCTCGACTTTGCGACGGGCGAGCAGGTGATGCGGCTGATGTTCGACCTGAACCGCGAACTCGGCACCACGCTCGTGCTCGTCACTCACGACCGCGGCATAGCGGCACAGTGCGAGCGCCGCATCACCATCGAAGCGGGGCGCATGGCGCTCAATGAGTCGAAGCCTGTGCTGGTGGCCTCGCTCGAGGCATGATCGTTCCGCAGTTCTGGGCCGAAGGCCGAATTCAGGAGCGGGTGGCGGGCAAGCAGATCACCGTGCGGCGCTACGGCTGGTCCGACGACAGCCCGATTGCCGCCCAGGCGCATGCCGACCAGCGCACGCAGGAAGCCTTCGAGCGCATCGCCCGTGGCGAGCAGCTCGACCGCCGCGAGCGCAAGCTGGCCTACAACGGCGCCCACGGCGTGCCCATCCGCGAGGAAATCGTCGAGCGGCAGGGCGACACCGTCATTACGCGCAACAGCTACGGCGCGCGCTGCCTCAACACGCCCGATGTGCTGTTCGTGGACATCGACTTCGACGAGCCGCTGCGAGGCAGCGTGTTCGGCTTTGCGCTGGCGCCTGCGCTGATTGCGGGCGTTGTCGGCGGATGGGCCGCCAAGACCTGGCTGGGCGGCCTGATTGCGGCCATCGTGGTCTTCATCGTTGCCTACCGCGTCGGCCTGGCCAGGAAGCGCGGCGAGGCCAGCAGCAACCCATCGCCCGAAAAGCGCGCGGCTGAGCGTATCGGGCGCTTCGTGCATCAAAACCCGGACTGGCATCTGCGCCTTTACCGTACCCCGGCCGGCTTTCGCGTGCTGGCGATGCACGACGTCTTCAGCCCGGCCGACCCGGCGGTGGCCGAGTGCTTTGAAGCGCTGGGCGTCGACAAGACCTATGCGCGCATGTGCCGCAACCAGAACTGCTTTCGCGCCCGGTTGAGCGCCAAGCCCTGGCGCATCGGCATCGGCGAACACATGCGGCCGCAGCCGGGTGTCTGGCCCGTGTCCCCCGAGAAGCTGCCGGCGCGCGACGCTTGGGTGGCGCGCTATGAAAAGGCGGCCGAAAGCCATGCCGCCTGCCAGTACCTGGAGAGCGCCGGCAACAGCGGCCGGGTGCATCCGAACGCGCTGGCCGTGCAGGAACTGCACGACGAAAAGACCCGGGCGCACAGCGGATTGCCGATTGCCTGAAGAGCAGGTCGCGTCGCCCTCGATAATCGGGGGATGTCTTCCCCTAAAGTGATCTTCGGCTTCCATGCCGTGGGCGTGCGCATCAAGACCGCGCCGAAATCGGTGCTCGAAGTGATGTTCGACACCAGTCGGCGCGATGCGCGCATGAAACAGTTCATTGCGCGTGCGCAGGAAGCCGGCGTGAGGCTGGTCGAGGCGGATGGCCTGCGCCTTGCCAAGCTCAGCGGCAGCCACGGCCACCAGGGCGTGGTGGCGCGGGTCGAACCCATTGCGCAGGTCCGCTCGCTCGACGAACTGCTCGAGGGCCTCGAAGAAGCCGGCACCGTGCCCCTTCTGCTGGTGCTCGACGGGGTGACCGACCCCCATAACCTGGGCGCCTGCCTGCGCGTGGCCGACGGCGCCGGCGCGCACGCGGTCATCGCCCCCAAGGACCACGCGGCCGGCATCAACGCCACCGTGGCCAAAGTGGCGAGCGGCGCCGCCGAAACCGTGCCGTACTTCATGGTGACCAACCTGGCGCGCACGCTGAACGAGCTCAAGGAACGCAACATCTGGTGCGTGGGCACCAGCGACGATGCGCCCGGCACCCTCTACCAGAGCGACTTCAAACGCCCGCTGGCGTTGGTGCTCGGCGCCGAAGGCGAGGGCATGCGCCAGCTCACCCGCAAGACCTGCGACGAGCTCGTGAGCATTCCGATGGCCGGAGCGGTCGAAAGCCTGAACGTCTCGGTGGCCAGCGGCGTGTGCCTCTACGAGGCGATGCGCCAGCGCGGCACCTGAGGCCGATTGCTCGGCTGGGGATGGTCGAAACCTGTTCGACGACCGTCAGCGGAGCAGGAGTAGCAAAGGGGAGAAGAGGTGCCTTCGAGATGGGCGAAGGAACTGAAAACGGACATGGGGAAGCTAACCTGTGGCGACGCGCACCGCGACCTGCGGTGCGCACGCGAAGTTAGCTAGGCCATGCGCGTGCGGCGTGAAGCCTGTGTGGAATGGGCTGCAGCCAGCATCGAACTCAGGAAGGGTCTTTGCTGCGTGTGCGTCCCACCGCGCTGAAGATGCCGATGCCCAGGATGATCAGCGCGCCAATGCCGATGTAGAGCGTGGGCACGCCGGCGACCGATGCGCCCCAGGCGAGGCCACCCAGGAAAATCAGAAAACCGATCATGTAGAGCACAAAAGACATGCTTGTTTCCCCGAAACTGTGATGCCTTGCAGTATCCCGGCCAGTGCCGGAGCCGGCACAGGCCTTCGTCGCCAGTCGCTGTGGGAACTTGCCTACTACTTCTGGGCAAGCCAGCGCAGGCTTAAGGAGGCGATGCAACCAGCAGGTAGCGGCAGCCAGTGCGGCCAAGCGCCTTGAAGACCAGGGGGCGGTCCACGCCAAAATCCAGGCAATCGCCCTCGGCCAGTTCGAAACGCTCGTCGCCATAGTCCACTCGCAGCGCGCCTTCGAGCATCCAGAGGCACTGGCGATACGGCTTGCCGCTCCATCGCGGATAGCCGACCTGGGCCGAGCGCGGCAGTTCGATCTCCACCATCTCCACGCCGCTGTTTGCACCGCGCTCGGCAATCTGGCGGCGCAAATAGCCGGCCTCGGGGTCGCGCCAGACCTCCTGCTGCGCCCGGGCGCGTAGCCGGCGCGGCGAGCCCTTGTCTTCGGTCAGCAGCTGCGCAAGCGGCACGCCCAGTCCCGCGGCAAGCCGGCCCAGCAACACGGCGGTCGGGCTACTTTCCGCACGCTCGACTTTCGAGATCATCGCCTTGCTGACGCCTGAAAGACTGGCCAGCCCCGCAAGGCTCAGCCCCTTGGCCTGGCGCAGCCCAAGAAGCCGGCCGGCAATGAGCGAGTCGATGTCGGCGGGTTCGTCGGGCGGAGAAGAATTGTTTCTCATATGAGACTATTATTCTCCTATATTAGACAAAACTACCCCACACGTCGCCGCCAGTTCGAAAGGAACCCACATGCGCCTGATTACCTGCACCGAAGAAGCCCACGCGGGCGCGATCCTCGCCATCCTCAACGAAGCCATCGTCAATTCGACCGCGCTGTACGACTACAAGCCGCGCACGCCCGAGAGCATGGTGGCGTGGTTCGCCACCAAGCGCGCCAACGGTTTTCCCGTGATCGGCGTGGAAGACGAGAGCGGCAAGCTGCTGGGCTTTGCAAGCTACGGCGCGTTCAGGGCCTTTCCGGCCTACAAGTACACGGTGGAGCACTCGGTGTACGTCGAGGCCGGGCACCGCGGCGCGGGCCTCGGCCGCACGCTCATGGAGGCGATCATTGCGGAGGCGGCTGCGCGCGACGTGCATGTGATGGTCGGCGCCATCGATGCTGCGAACGCCGGCAGCATCGGCCTGCACGAACGGCTGGGCTTCGAACATGCCGGCACGGTTCGGCAGGCCGGGTTCAAGTTCGGCCGCTGGCTCGACGTGGCCTTTTATCAGCGGATTCTCTCGACGCCGCTGAATCCGGTCGACGGGTAGGCAGGCCCCCGGTGTCAGGCCGGGGTTTCTTCGCTGGCACGGTCCAGCATCTGGATGGTGCCGGCGTCCAGCTTGAGCTGGGTGGCCACGACCAGTTCTTCCAGCTGGGCAATCGAAGTTGCGCTGGCAATGGGCGCCGTGACCGAAGGCCGAGCGATCTGCCATGCGATGGCGACCTGCCCCGGCTTGGCGTTGTACTGCTGGGCCACCTTGTCCAGCGCCTCGAGAATGCGCAGCCCGCGCGGGTTCAGGTACTTCTTGGTGGTATTGGCACCGCGAGCGCTCTTCGAGGCGTCGGCCTCGGTGCGGTACTTGCCGGTCAGAAAACCGGCCGCCAGCGCATAAAAGTTGATGACGCCCACTTCGCGCTTCACGCACAGCGGTTCCAGTTCGTCCTCGAACACTGCGCGGTCGTACAGGTTGTAGAGCGGCTGCAGGCTTTCGTAGCGCGCAATGCCAAGCCGCTCGGATATATCGAGCGCTTCGGCCAGCCGCGGCGCGCTGTAGTTCGAGGCACCGATGGCACGCACCTTGCCGGCCTTGATCAGCTCGTCGAAAGCGCCCAGTGAATCCTCCAGCGGCGTGGCGGTATCGTCGTCGTGCGCCTGGTACAGGTCGATGAAGTCCGTCTGCAGGCGCTTGAGCGAAGCCTCCACCGCTTCGCGGATGTACGTAGGCGACAGGCCCGACTTGCCGTCACCCATGGGCTTGCCGACCTTGGTGGCCAGCACCACGCGGTTGCGCTTGCCGCTCTGCTTGAGCCACTTGCCGATGATGGTTTCGGACTCACCGCCGGTATGGCCCGGCACCCAGCTCGAATAGACGTCGGCCGTGTCGATGAAGTTGAAGCCCGCATCCAGCCAGGCGTCCAGCAGGCGGAACGAGGTGGCTTCGTCCACCGTCCAGCCGAACACGTTGCCGCCGAAGGCGAGCGGTGAAACCAGGAGGCCCGAGCGGCCCAGCGAGCGAAGTTGCGACATGAATTTCTTCCCTAAAAAGAGCGAGGATCAGACAAAACCGATGGCGCCGAGCAGCGCGCCCGCGCCGAGCAGCCACAGCAAGTGAATGCGCGTGCGCCACACGACAAGGGTTGCCGCCGCGCTCAGCAGCCACAGATGCCAGGCGGGCGCGTCGCCCGAATGATTGCCCGCCGCGAGCACCCAGCCGGTGGCAATCAACAGGCCCACCACCACCGGCGCCATGCCCTGCTTGAAGGCGCGCACTCCGCGCTTGTCGCGGTTGCGGTGGCCCCAGCGGGTGGCAAGGTAGGTGAGGGTGGTGCTTGGCAGCATGATGCCGACCATGGTGATCGAAAGCCCGAGAAAGCCGAGCAGCCAGGCGCTCGGCCCGGCGCCGATGCCGCCGCCCGCATTGAGGCCGACGTTCCAGCCCATGAGCGCGACAAAAAGCACGTTGGGCCCAGGCGCTGCCTGGGCTATGGCCACCGACGAGCTGAACTGCGCTTCAGTGAGCCAGCCGTGCTGCGCAACCAGGTAGCGGTGCATGTCGGGCACCGTGGTGATGGCGCCGCTGATCGACAGCAGCGACAGCAACAGGTATTGGCCGAAGAGTGCAAGCCAGTCGTGCCACTGCATCGCGATCGTGACAGGGCTCATGTGGCCCCCACGCTCGGCACTGGCGTGTGCTCGCTGCCCCCCGAGGGGGCGCTCGCACCTTGGGGCGGTCCGGCGGTGCTCATGGCGCAATCCTCCGCCAGGTCCACGCACAGGCCACGCCGCCCACCGCCAGCAGCACCCAGCCGAGCGGAATCTTCAGTACCGCGATGGCGCCGAACACCAGTGCCACGAACACCAGGCAGGCGGCAAAGCCCAGCGGGTGCTTGCGCAGCTGCGGAATCAGCTTGATGCCGGTGGCGGCAATCAGCCCGCCTGACACCGCGCCCATGCCGCGCAGTGCGCCCGCCACCTGCGGGTTGCCGGCGTAGTGCGCGTACAGCACGGCCAGCATCAGGATGACGACGAGCGGTATTGCGAGCATGCCGGCCACGGCGGCGATGGCGCCGCGCAGTCCGAAATACCGGTCGCCGATCATCAGCGCAAGGTTGACCACGTTGGGGCCCGGCATCACCTGGGCCACGGCCCAGTCTTCCAGAAACTGCTCGGGCGTGAGCCAGCGCTTTTTCTCGACCATTTCGCGCTGGACGATAGCAAGCACGCCGCCGAATCCCTGCAGCGCAAGCCAGGTGAATGAAACAAAAAGGTCGCGTGGCGACTTCGGTTGCGGAGGGTCGGATGGCGCCGCCGCGCCTGAGGGAGACGGATGCATGTGGAGCGATTATCGTAGTCCTACCTGCAACACGCCGGGCAGCGGGCTGACATGCCGTTGTGTCATTCAAAAGGGAGACTTCATGATCATGCAGATGCGAGCGCTTTTCGAACTGTGCAAAGAGGCCGTGGCCTCATGGTCGAACGACTATGCCCCGAGCATGGGGGCCGCGCTGGCCTACTACACGGTGTTTTCCATTGCGCCGCTGCTGCTGATCGTGATCGCCGTGGCGGGCCTGGTGTTCGGGCAGGAGGCCGCGCGAGGCGAAATCTTCCTGCAGCTTGCGGGCCTCATGGGCGAGCAGGGCGCGGCCGCGGTGCAGAGCATGCTGCAGGCGGTCAACAAGCCGGCCGAAGGCATCGTCGCCACGGTGGCCGGCATCGGCCTGCTGGTGATTGGCGCGACCACCGTCTTCGGCGAACTGCAGGACGCGCTCGACCGCATCTGGCGCGCACCGGCCCGCGCAAAGAACAAGGGGCTCTTCAACTTGCTGCGCGTGCGCCTGCTGTCGTTCAGCATGATCATGGGCATCGGCTTTCTGCTCATGGTATCGCTGGTGGCGAGCGCGGCGCTGGCTGCGCTCAGCAAGTGGTGGTCGCCGGTGTTCGGCGCCTGGGCGACGCTGGCGCAGGCCGTGAACTTCGTCTTCAGCTTTGCGATGGTGACGGTGATCTTCGCGATGATCTACAAGATCATGCCGCGCGCAAAGGTGCAATGGCGCGACGTGTGGGTGGGCGCCGCGGTCACGGCGCTGCTCTTCACCGTGGGCAAACATCTCATCGGCCTGTACATCGGCAAGAGCAGCGTGGCCTCCGGCTATGGTGCCGCGGGCTCGCTGGTGGTGGTGCTGGTGTGGGTGTACTACTCGGCGCAGATTTTTCTCCTGGGCGCCGAGTTCACCTGGGTGTATGCCAAGACTTACGGCTCGCTCAAGAACGCCAGGGACAGCGCCAGCGCGAATCCTTCGCCCACCCGGTCGGAGCCGCTGCCCCAGCGCTAGCCGGCAAAGCCGCCTTCGTCCAGGAAGCGCTGTTCCTCGGCGCTGCTGGTGCGCCCGAGCAGCTTGTTGCGGTGCGGAAAGCGGCCGAAACGCGCAATGATGTCGCGATGCAATACCGCAAAGCGCTGCGTGTTGGCGTCGAGCGCCGCATTGAGCTCGACCGAACGCTCCTGGTCGGCCAGCGATTCGGAGTGCATGAAGGGCAGGTAGAAAAAGCGCCGCAGCGCTTCGTCCACCTTCAGGTCGAGGCCCGCTTCAATTGCCGTGCGGGCCACGGCCAGCGCCTTCGCATCCGTCGCAAGCATGCGCGCGTTGCCGCGCCAGGTGTTGCGCGGGAACTGGTCCAGCAGCACCATCAGCGCAAGCGCGCCCTCGGCGTCGTTCACCCAATGGTCGAGCTGGCCGAGAGCTGCGGCTTCGTGCGCAGAGAGAAAGCGCCCGCCGAACTCGGCATCGAAGGCATCGTTCTTGGCAAACCATCGGTCGGGCCCGGCGCTGCGCCAGAAGTCGACCACGTCGTGGGCGGTGGGAAGGTTGGCAGGGTTCATCGCCGCATTCTCTTTCAGCTTGGGGCGCCGCGCCGGCGGCCCTGAAAGTCGCGGTGGTGGCCGACATCGGCACGCGCCGGGGCTGCCTATGCTGAAGCGGTTTCATAACTCAGGAGATAAAGCTCATGAACCGATATGGCACTCTTTTGCGCGCAACCCTCATCGCCGGCGTAGCCAGCGTTGCGCTGGCCGGCTGCGGGATGATGTCGAAGTCGAACGTCGCGAGCTTCAGCGGCACCATGAACGCCGCCAGCGAAGTGCCGCCCAACATGACGCGCGGCAGCGGCCTGGCTGAAGCCTGGCTCAACAGGGACACGAACGTCCTGAAATACAAGATCACCTACAGCGGCCTCAGCGGCCCGGCCACCGCCGGCCACTTCCACGGACCCGCGGCAGCGGGTGCCAATGCAGGCGTGGTGCTGCCCTTTGCCAGGACGGAGAGCCCGATCGAAGGCCAGGCCACGCTCACGCCGGCACAGGCCGCCGACCTGCTTGCAGGCAAGTGGTACGCCAACATCCACACGGCGGCCAATCCGGCGGGTGAGATCCGGGGACAGATGCTGCCCAAGATGTAAGGGCGACTGCGGTCAGCTTGCAGTCGCGGGGCTGGTGTCAAATGACACCATATGACGACGAAGAAGCCCCGGAAGCCTCGCACGGCAAGCAAGAAGACCCTGAGCCCGTTCGCAGCGCCCCGCGAAGACATGCGCTCCGCGCGCAAGGCGCTGGTGCTGCAGGGCGGAGGCGCCCTCGGCGCCTACCAGGCCGGCGTTTATGCCGCGCTCAGCGAGACCGACCTGCAGCCGCACTGGATTGCCGGCGTCTCGATCGGCGCCATCAACGCCGCGCTGATCGCGGGCAACGCGCCCGACAAGCGGGTCGACAGGCTGCGGGAGTTCTGGCACCTGGTGTCTTCCGGGCCGGCGCAGCGTCTGCCGGCATGGCTGGGCGACCGCGCTGCGCAGAACCAGTGGAGCGCCTCCATGGCGATGCTGGTCGGCATTCCGGGTTTCTTCGAGCCGCGCTATTCGCCCGCATTGTTGATGGGAGCCGCGGCACCGCTCCTGAGCTACTACGACACCACGCCGCTCAAGCTCACGCTCGAGCGTCTGATCGATTTCGACCGCATCAATGCGTGCGAGGCGCGCTTCAGCGTGGGCGCGGTCGATGTGCGCACCGGCAACTCGGTGTACTTCGACAACACGCGCCAGCGCATCGGCCCGGAGCACATCATGGCCAGCGGCGCGCTGCCGCCGGGCTTTGCGCCGGTGACCATCGACGGCGACGATTACTGGGACGGCGGCATCGTCTCGAACACGCCGCTGCAATACGTGCTCGACATTCACCCGCGCTCCGAGCCGCTGGTGGTGCTGCAGGTCGACCTTTTCAATGCGCGCGGCGAGATGCCGCGCACGCTTTCCGGCGTGCTGGAGCGGCAGAAGGACATCACCTATTCAAGCCGCACCCGCATGAACACCGATGCACTGGCCGCCAACCTCAACCTGCAGCAAGCCATTGCGGACCTGATCTCCAAGCTGCCCGCGAACCTGCGCAATGACCCCTCGGTGCTTGCGGTGCAGGCCGAGCTCACGCACCACCCCATCGACATCTTTCACCTGATCTACCGCGACAAGCCCTATGAGGCCGAATCGAAGGACTACGAGTTCTCGCGCGCCGCGGTCGAAGAGCATTGGGAAGCCGGCGCGCGCGACATGCGGCGAACCCTGGCGCACCCCGAAACGCTGCGCAGCGATGCCACGGTGAACGGCGTGACCACCTTCGACCTCGGCGAGCCGGGTGTGGGGCGCATCAAGCGGCCCGGGCTCTCCCGCTGATGCAAGGCGCCGCTCGCGTGCTCGCCTGAATCCTGCAGTTCCGTTTTCTTTTTTTTCAACCTCAAGGACGTTCACCATGCAACTCAAGGACAAGGTCGCCTACATCACCGGTTCGGCCAGCGGCATCGGCAAGGAGATTGCCGTTCTGTTTGCGCGCGAAGGCGCCAAGGTCGTCATTGCAGACCT
Organism: Variovorax sp. CCNWLW186; assembly: GCF_037203865.1. Classification (NCBI taxonomy): domain Bacteria; kingdom Pseudomonadati; phylum Pseudomonadota; class Betaproteobacteria; order Burkholderiales; family Comamonadaceae; genus Variovorax; species Variovorax sp. CCNWLW186. The sequence goes on from NZ_JBBCBO010000001.1 coordinate 223,048, forward strand.
CAACAAGCAAGCGGCCGAGGCTACGGCTGCCGAGCTCAAGGCCGCCGGCGCGCAGGCCATCGGTGTGGCGGTGGACGTGACCAGCGAAGAGCAGGTCAACGCTTCGGTCGAAGAAGCGGCCAAGGCCTTCGGCGGCATCGACATTCTCATCAGCAATGCCGGCGTGCAGATCGTGCACCCGGTCGATGAGTTCAGCTTTGCCGACTGGAAGAAGATGCTCGCCATTCACCTGGACGGCGCCTTCCTCACCACCAAGGCCTGCCTCAAGCACATGTACGCCCAGGGCCGCGGCGGCAGCGTGATCTACATGGGCTCGGTGCATTCGAAGGAAGCTTCGCTGCTGAAGGCACCGTACGTCACGGCCAAGCACGGTCTCATCGGCCTGGCCAAGACCGTTGCGAAGGAAGGTGCCAAGCACGGCGTGCGAGCCAACGTGATCTGCCCCGGCTTCGTGCGCACGCCGCTTGTTGAAAAGCAGATTCCGGAGCAGGCCAAGACGCTGGGCATTACCGAGGAGCAGGTCATCAAGAACGTGATGCTCAAGGAAACGGTCGATGGCGAGTTCACCACCACCGAGGACGTCGCCCGCGTGGCGCTGCTGTTCGCGGCCTTTCCGACCAATGCGCTGACCGGGCAGTCGCTGGTGGTGAGCCACGGCTGGTTCATGCAGTAACCAAATCACGCCGCCGGGTGCGGCACACGATGGTTCACCCTAATGTCTCCGGCGAGTGAACTGTGCGAAAAATCGCATGGCCATTCAAACGTCATACCAATGACCTTCGCCAGGAGACAACAACCATGCGTGTCAGTTCGTCCCGTGACAGTTCGTCCAATTTCTTTTCGCGCCGCTCCTTCGTTGCCCATGCCGCGGGCGTTGCGGCGGGGCTTGCCATGTTTGCAGCGGCGGCTCCCGCAGCCGCGCAGGCTTATCCGAGCCGCCCGGTTACGCTGATCGTTCCCTGGGGCGCCGGCGGCGGTACCGATGCCACGGCGCGCATCATTGCGAGCCTGCTCGAAAAAGAACTGGGCCAGCCTTTCACCGTGGTGAACCGCACCGGGGGCAACGGCGTGGTGGGCCATTCCGCCATTGCCGCCGCACCGCCCGATGGCTACACCATCGGCATGGCCACCGTCGAGATCGGCATGATGCATTGGCAGGGGCTGACGCAACTGACCAGCACGTCGTACACCCCTATCGGCCTTGCCAACCTCGATCCGGCCGGCATCCAGGTTCGCGCCGATGCGCCCTACAAGACCGTGGCCGAATTGCTCGCAGCCATCAAGGCCAGCCCCGGCAAGCTGAAGGCATCGGGCACCGGGCAGGGCGGCATCTGGCACCTGGCCATTGCGGGCCTCTTGCGCGACCAGAAGATCGATCCCGCGGCCGTACCCTGGGTGCCGAGCAACGGCGCTGCGCCAGGGCTGCAGGACGTGGTGGCCGGCGGCGTCGACATCGCGCCGGTCTCGCTGCCCGAGGCGCGCTCGCTCATCGACGCCGGCAAGGTCAAGAGCCTTGCAATCATGAGCGACAAGCCTTCGGCGCTGTACCCGAATGTGCCCACGCTCAAGGCGTCCATCGGCAGCGACTGGTCGATGGCGGCCTGGCGCGGCATCGTCGCGCCCAAGGGCCTTCCGGCCGACGTGCGCGACAAGCTCGCGGGCGCGCTCAAGAAAGTGGTGGCGAGCAAGGAGTACACCGACTTCATGGCCTCGCGCGGCTTTGGCGTGATCTATGCGGGCCCCGACGACTTTGCCGCCTACATGGCCAAGTCCGACGCCGAACTCGGCGCAACCATGAAGGCCGTGGGTATCGTCAAGTGAGCGCCGCGCGGCGTGCATGCGCGCCCGGCAAGGGGGCGGCGCAATGAAGTTCAACGACGCGGTCTTCGGCTTGATTCTGCTGGTGCTCGGCGCGTTGGTGCTGGCCGTGGTGCGCAGCTATCCGGGCATACCGGGCCAGCAGGTCGGGCCGGCGCTTTTCCCTGGGCTGATTGCCATCGGCCTATGCGTCTGCGGCCTCATGCTGCTGGTCAAGGGCTGGCGCGAACGCCAGGCCGTGGCCTGGATGCGGCTCGGCGACTGGGCCGCTTCGCCGCGCCACGTGCTGTCGGCCGCGCTGGTCATCGGCTCGGTGCTGTTCTACATGTTCGCCTCGGAGCGGCTGGGCTTCCTGCTGACCGCCTCTGTCTCGCTGCTGGCACTGATGCTTGCCATGCGCGTGCCGGCGGGCCGCGCGGTGCTCATTGCGCTGGTTGCCTCGCTGCTCATCCATGCCGCGTTCTACAAGCTGTTGCGCGTTCCTCTTCCCTGGGGCGTGCTGACGCCCATTGCCTGGTAACCGGGGCCTCTACTCATGTCGGCAGCACTCTTGCAGGCTTTCTCGATGGTCTTCGAGCCCTACACCCTCCTTGTGATGGTGCTGGCCTCGCTCTATGGCCTGTTCGTTGGCGCGGTACCGGGGTTGTCGGCCACCATGGCGGTTGCGCTGCTGGTGCCGGTCACTTTTTTCATGCCGCCCATTCCCGCCATCGCGGCCATGGTGACGGCCACCGCCATGGCCATCTTCTCGGGCGACATTCCCGGCTGCCTGCTGCGCATCCCGGGCACGCCCGCATCCGCCGCCTATACCGACGAAGCCTTCGCGATGACGCGCAAGGGCATGGCCGAAACCGCGCTGGGCGCGGGGCTGGTGTTCTCCGCCGTGGGTGGGCTCTTCGGCACCGTGGTGCTCATCGTGGCGGCGCCTGCGCTGGCCGACTTTGCGCTCAACTTCAGTTCGTTCGAGTACTTCTGGCTCGTGCTGCTGGGCCTGACCTGCGCGGTGTTCATCACTTCGGACCGGCCGCTCAAGGGCATGGTCACGCTGCTGCTCGGCCTGCTGGTGGCCTGCGTGGGGCTCGGCAACCCGGCGGGCTTTCCGCGCTTTACCTTCGGCAATGCCGAGATGACGGGCGGCATCGGCATGATCCCGATGATGATCGGCATGTTCGCCATCTCGGAGGTGATCCGCTTCGCGGTCGACACGCTGCCGCCCGGCGAGATCGTGGTCGAGAAAGTGGGCCGCGTGCTCTCGGGCCAATGGGCGCTGGCCAAGAAGTACCCCGTGCAGATATTGCGCGGCAGCGTGCTGGGTACGGCGGTGGGCGCGCTGCCGGGCGCGGGCGCCGACATCGCGGCATGGATGTCGTACGCCATGAGCAAGAAGTTCTCGAAGGAGCCCGAGAAGTTCGGCACGGGCCATGTCGAAGGTATTGTCGAATCGGGTTCGGCCAACAACAGCGCGCTGGCCGGCGCGTGGATTCCGGCGCTGGTGTTCGGCATTCCGGGCGACTCGATCACCGCCATCGTGATCGGCGTGCTCTACATGAAGAACCTCAACCCGGGCCCGACGCTCTTCACCACCAACCCGCAGAACATCTATGCGGTGTTCATGCTGTTCATCATTGCCAACATCATCATGATTCCGCTCGGCATCCTGTGCATCAAGGTGGCCAAGCGCATCTTGCGGGTGCCGCGCAACGTGCTGATGCCGCTGATCCTGCTGTTCTGCATCGTCGGCGCATTCGCCATCAACAACTCGCTGTTCGACGTGGGCGTGATGCTCGCGGCCGGCATCGTGGCCTACCTGCTCGAGGAGAACGGTTTTCCGATTGCGCCTGCCATCCTAGGTGTGGTGCTCGGCGGCATGCTCGAGGAGAACTTCATCACCTCGATGATCAAGTCCGGCGGCAACCTCGCGGGCTTCGTGTCGCGGCCCATCGCCGCTTCGCTGGCCGCGGTGGTGGTGCTGGTGTGGCTCGCGCCCTTGCTTCGACAGCTCTGGATCAGAAGCCGGCGAACGGCTTCGTCTACTGCAGCTTGAGCGACCACGTCTCGCCGACCAGCTGCTGGCCGAAGCCTTCGTAGGGCTCGGACCTGTCGAGCTTGAAGCCGCGCTTGGCGTAGATGGCACGGGCGGCCTCCAGGCAGCTGTTGGTCCAAAGCACCATCTTCCTGTAGCCCTTGGCGCGTGCGAAGGCGATGCATTCGTCGGTAAGCCGGCCGCCAAGCCCCAGGCCGCGTGCAGACGGCGCGAGCAAAAGCAGCCTCAACTGGGCCGTGGTGGCCGATTTGCGGACCACGAAGATCGCGCCCACCCGCTCGCCGTCGAGCTCCGCAATCCAGCACTTCTCCCACGCCGGTTGAAACTTGCGAACGAACTGGGCCACGATGTCGGCCACCAACGCCTCGAACTCGCTGTTCCAGCCGTACTCGCGCGCATACAGCTCGCCGTGCTGCTGCACCACCCAGCCCATGTCGCCGGGCAACGGGTCGCGCAGCACGACGGTGCGGGTGCGCGCCGCAGGGGCGGTGGCCGGATCGAGCAGGCGCTCGATGCGCGCCATGGCATCGACCACCTGCTGGCGGTCGTGCGGCGGCAACGGGGAGAGCAGGGCGGCTGCCTCGTCGCGCGACTTTTGTTGCAGCGGCGCAAATGCGGCGTGGCCCGCTTCGGTAAGGCGCAGCACGCTTTGCCGCGCGTCGCGGGCGTGGGGCTGGCGCGTGAGCCAGCCTTCGGCTTCGAAGCGGCGCAGGATGCGGCTCAGGTAGCCGGCGTCCAGCCGCAGGTCGCGGCCGATCTCGCTTGCCACGGGCGTTGGCCGGTGGGCCAGCTCGTACAGCACGCGAACGTCGGTCAGCGACATGTCGCTGCCAAGGTACGGATCGAGCACGCCGATTCGGCTCGTATAGAAGCGGTTGAACTGCCGGATCGCCTTGACGGCGGCGGTATCGGGAGTGGCCAGGGTGCTCGACATGATTGCTATTGTCATATTGATAGTTGACTTTGGCAATCAATTAAAGGCCTTGTTCCGGTCGCGCCAAAGCGACCGGACGCGACAGAAGTGATGGAAAACCCTAAAATCGTGGGTTGCCCACTGCGGCGCCGAGCCCGCCAAGCCGCGCCGCCAACTTCCCACTGATGAACGCCCCCGTCGACGTCTCCTTTTTTGCGCGTGCCGCCAAGCCGCTGACCAGCTACCGCAAGTACTGGGCGGCCCGTTTCGGCACGGCCAAGTTCTTGCCCACCACGCGCAAGGAAATGGACGCGCTCGGCTGGGACAGCTGCGACATCATCGTGGTGACGGGAGACGCCTACGTCGACCATCCGAGCTTCGGCATGGCGGTGATCGGCCGCATGCTCGAGGCGCAGGGCTTTCGCGTGGGCATCATCGCGCAGCCCGACTGGCAGAGCGCCGAGCCCTTCAAGGCGCTGGGCAAGCCGAACCTGTTCTTCGGCGTGACCGCCGGCAACATGGATTCGATGATCAACCGCTACACGGCGGACCGCAAGATTCGCAGCGACGACGCCTACACGCCCGGCGACGTGGGCGGCGCGCGGCCTGACCGCGCGGCCATCGTCTATTCGCAGCGCTGCAAGGAAGCCTGGAACGACGTTCCCATCATCCTCGGCGGCATCGAAGGCTCGCTGCGCCGTATTGCGCATTACGACTACTGGCAGGACAAGGTCCGCCGCTCGATCGTGGTCGACTCGAAGTGCGACCTGCTGCTGTACGGCAACGCCGAGCGGGCCATCGTCGAAATTGCCCACCGCCTGGCAGCCCGCGAACCGGTGCACGAGATCACCGACGTGCGCGGCACCGCATTCGTGCGGCGCGACACGCCAGAAGAGTGGTTCGAGATCAACTCCACCAGCGTGGACGAACCCGGCCGCGTCGAGGCCCACGTCAACCCATACCTGATGGTGTCGGAGCAGGCCAAGGCCAACGGCGCGACCTGTGCGAAGGAAGACGAAGCCCAGGCCGTGGCGCAAGCTGCTGAAGCAGGCGCCGCTGTGAATCCGGCCATCAAGCCGCTCACCTTCGTGCCGAACCCCGCGCTCGCGCAGCGCACCAGAATCAAGGTGCCTCCGCGCGACCGCAGCGTGATTCGCCTGCCTTCGTACGAGCAGGTGCGCGCCGATCCGGTGCTCTATGCCCACGCCAACCGCGTGCTGCACCTCGAAACCAACCCTGGCAACGCCCGCGCGCTGGTGCAGGCGCACGGCGAGGGCGCCACGGCGCGCGACGTGTGGATCAACCCGCCGCCCATTCCGCTCACCACGGCCGAGATGGACTACGTGTTCGACCTGCCGTACGCACGCAGTCCGCATCCGCGCTATGCCGACGAAAACGGCAGCCACGACGGCCCGACCAAGATCCCCGCGTGGGAAATGATCCGCTTCAGCGTGAACATCATGCGCGGCTGCTTTGGCGGCTGCACCTTCTGCTCCATTACCGAGCATGAGGGCCGCATCATCCAGAGCCGCTCGGAAGAATCGATCATCAAGGAGGTCGAGGCCATTCGCGACAGCGTGAGCGGCTTTACCGGCACCATCTCCGACCTGGGCGGCCCCACGGCCAACATGTACCGGCTCGGCTGCAAGAGCCCCGAGATCGAGGCCGCCTGCCGCAAGCCCAGTTGCGTGTATCCGGGCATCTGCCAGAACCTGGGCACCAACCACGACCCGCTCATCAAGATCTACCGCCGTGCGCGTGCGCTCAAGGGCATCAAGAAGATCCTGATCGGCTCGGGCCTGCGCTACGACCTGGCCGTGCAGTCGCCCGAGTACGTGAAGGAACTGGTGCAGCACCACGTCGGCGGCTATCTGAAGATCGCTCCCGAGCACACCGAGCAGGGCCCGCTCACCAAGATGATGAAGCCCGGCATCGGCAGCTACGACAAGTTCAAGCAGATGTTCGAGAAGTTCTCGGCCGAGGCGGGCAAGAAGCAGTACCTCATTCCGTACTTCATTGCCGCGCACCCGGGCACCAGCGACGAGGACATGATGAACCTCGCGATCTGGCTCAAGAAGAACGGTTTCCGCGCCGACCAGGTGCAAACGTTCTACCCGAGCCCAATGGCCACGGCCACCACGATGTACCACACCAACAAGAACCCGCTGCGCAAGATCACGCGCGACAGCGAGACGGTGGACATCGTGCGCGGCGACAAGCGCCGCCGCCTGCACAAGGCCTTTTTGCGCTACCACGACGCCAACAATTGGCCGCTGCTGCGCGAGGCCTTGAAAAGCATGGGCCGTGCCGACCTGATCGGCAACGGCAAGCATCACCTCATTCCGACCTGGCAGCCGCTCACCGACGGCGGCTACACGAGCGCGCGGCGCAAGAACTCGACCACCGCGCCGGTCGCGGCCAAGGCTGCTGCGCCGGTCAGGCTCGCGCCCGTGAAGCCCTCGAAGGGCCGCATGCTCACCCAGCACACCGGCCTGCCGCCGCGCGACAACGGTTCGGCACCACCGCGTAAGGCTGCGGCCGGCCCGGTGCGCGGCAGCATTCGCAAGCCACGCTGAGCCGAGCTCAGCCCGCGAGCAGTCCGGCCGGCACCAGCTTGCCGACCCAGGCAGCCACAGCGGCGATATTCAGCAGCACGGTGGCCCAGTAGCCCGCCATGAAGCTCGCCTTGCGCGACTTGTGGCGAAAGAGCCGCTGCGCGCACCATGCGCCCGGCCATCCTCCCGCCAACGACAGCAGATGCAGCGTGCTCTCCGAGGTGCGCCAACGTCCGGCTTGCGCGGCGCTCTTGTCAAAGCCGTAAACCGCGAAGGTCAGCAGGCTGACCAGCAGCACCACGCCCAAGGCAAGCGGCGGCAGGCGTGCGGTCCATACGCCGTAGCCGAGCAGGGCCGCATAACCCAGGAGCAGCAGGCCCATCGGCAGCATCGACGATGAGGAGGAGGGCGCAGCCCCGCTGCGTCGTCGCGAATCGGCTGCGGTGCGGCCTGCATTCGGCGATGCGGGAGCTTGGCGCTTCACGGTTTGCAGACTGAAAGAGAAGGATGCATGGCGGGATTCTCGCCGCCCGTTGTATCGTGTGGCCCCATGAGTACTTTGTTCTCTCCGCCGGTTTCATGGTTGCGAGCCCTGGCGGGGGGCATTCTGTTCGCCACTTCAGTGCATGCGTTCGCGGCGCCTTCCGAATCTCCATCTGCATCGGCCAGCGCTTCGGCTGAAGCGCTGCGCGCTACGCACCAGCGCATGAAGGGCAAGCTCGAGCGCAGCGGCTTCGGAAGGCCCATTCAGCTCGATTCGCTGGAAACGCCGGGCGGGCTGCAGGGCGACATCTACGCGGTGGTGGACCACTCGCTGCCGGAGATCAGCGCTGCGCTCAAGGAGTCGTCCCACTGGTGCGAACTGCTCAAGCTGCACGTCAACAATCGCCGATGCCGCGCGGGCACCACGCCGCAGGGGCAGGACATGCTGACGCTGTTCGTCGTGCGGCGCTACGACAAGCCGGTCGATCAGGCGTTTCAGCTGCCCTTCATCTATCGCGTGGCCAACGCAACGCCGGAGTACCTGTCGGTCGAGATGAACGCCGCCAGCGGGCCGCTGGGCACGAGCAACTACCGCGTCACGCTCGAAGCGGTGGCGCTCGACGAGAAAAAGAGCTTCCTGCATTTTGGCTACAGCTACGACCACAACATGATGGTTCGCATGGCCACGCAGGCGTACCTGGCCACCTTCGGCCGCAACAAGGTGGGCTTTACCGTGGTGGGCAAGGAGGTCGACGGGCAACCCGAGTACATCCGCGGCGCGCGCGGGCTGGTGGAGCGCAATGCGATGCGCTACTTTCTGACGCTCGACACGTATCTCTCTTCGGAAGCGGGCGCGCCGGCCGAGCGCCGCGAGCGCTCCTGGTTCGCTGCGGCCGAGCAGTATCCGCGGCAGCTGCACGAGATCGAGCTGGAAACCTACCTTGCGGTCAAGCGCGAGGACCGCGAACGCGACGGCACGAAGCGCTGAGCCGGCGCGAAGAAAAGGCGCGGCCAACCGCAGTCTTTCGACTGCAATTTCACGGGCTTGTCATCTGCCTCGGCGCTAATCGCCGGGGCCTGCGCCTTTGCGCGGGCGCTTCACAAGGACAAGCAATGCGGAAGACAAGAGGATCGAGGATGGGGTGGCTGGCGCTCGCGAGTGCCGGCGTGCTGTTGAGTGCCTGCGGCGGCAGCGGCGGCGGGAGTGGCGGATGGGCGGTTCCCCCCGCGTCCGGCGGCGGGGGCGGCGGCGGTGGCGCCACGAATCCACCGGCCGCCCAGTCGAAGACCGGCACCTTCCTCGATTCGGCGGTCGAAGGCCTGGACTACGTTGCCGGCAGCGCCGCCAAGGCCACCACCAACGCAGCGGGCGAATTCACCTGCAAGGACGGCGAGACCGTTGTCTTCAGCGTCGGTGCGCTCGCGCTCGGCAGTGCCGCCTGCGGCGACGCGATCACCCCGTTGACCCTGGCCGGCGGCACCGACGTAAAGGCCGATGCCGTCGTCAACCGGCTGCTCGCGCTGCAGAGCTTCGACGAGGACCGCGATCCTTCGAACGGCATCCGCCTGACCCCGGCACTGAAGGCCGCGCTCACGGCCGGCGCCATCGATTTCAGCGCCGCGGCCGCGAGCTTCGACACCGCTCTCAACGCGGTGCTCGCGGGCCTGCCTGCTCCCTACAATGCCCGCATGGTCGATTCAAGCCGCCGCACGCTGGCGCGTGAACACTTCGAGGACACGCTGGCTTCGCGCCTCGGCGCGCCGGTGACCGAAACCTCGACGCAGACCAACGCGCTCGGCACCATCGGCATCGACGTCACGCGCTACCAGCTGCAGGCCGATGCCAGCTTCAACGTGCCCTACGAGGGCGACAACGAGAAGACCAAGGCCGACTTTCCCGCGGGCTTCCTGCCGGCCTACGGGTCGGGCCTGGCATTCAAGGGCAAGGCCGACGACGGCACGCTCGAGTTCTATGCCATTACCGACCGCGGCCCGAACGGCGACGGCCCGACCGCACCCGTGCCCAACGGCGGCGGTGCGACCAGCATCAGCAAGGTGTTTCCCGCGCCGTCGTTCGCGCCGAGCTTCGGCATCGTGCGCATCGGCAAGACGGGTGCGGTGCTCTCGTCGAGCCTGCCGCTCAAGCTCGATGCCGGCAAGAAGATCACCGGCCTGCCCCCGCAGTCGGGCGTGGGCTCGACGGGCGAAACGCCGCTGACCGACCGCTATGTGTTCGATGCCGCCAAGGCGAACTACGACGCCAACGGCCTCGACCCCGAGACGATGGTGCTCGACAAGGCGCGCAACGTGCTGTGGACCAGCGACGAGTACGGCCCGTTCATCGCACGCATCAACATCGCAACGGGTGTGATCGAGAAGAAATATGCCCCCGGCAACGGCGCCGCCGACCTGCCGCTGGTGCTCGCGCAGCGCCGCGCCAACCGCGGCATGGAAGGGCTGACGCTCGACGCGGCAGACGGCAAGCTGCACGGCTTCCTGCAGAGCCCGATCGATCCGAAAGACGGCGCGGGCAAGTCGATCCAGGCCACGCCGCCGGGCGGGAGCAAGACCGATGTGCGCCACATCGCGAAGTTCACGCGCTGGCTCGCATTCGATCCGGCCACCGAGACGTCGAAGCTCTACGCTTACCCGATCGACGGCAGCCAGTACGACAAGAACCGCACCGGCAACGCCAAGCTCGGCGACGTGGTGAGCCTGGGCAACGGTCGTTTCATCGTGATCGAGCAGGGTGCGCGCAAGAGCGACGGCAAGGTGTTCAACAAGCTCATGCTGGTCGAGCTGCCGGCCAATGCAACCGACATTGCGGCCTTCGACCGCAACCTGGAAATCAGCAGCATCACGCAGGCGCCTTCGGGAGCTGCCGACTACTCCACGGTGGTGACCATGCGCAAGACCGAGCTGCTCGACCTCAATGCGCTGGGCTGGCTGGCCGAAAAGGCCGAGGGCCTGACTGTTGTGGACGACCAGACCCTGGCATTGGTGAACGACAACGACTTCGGCCTGAGCACGATCCTGCTCGATGCCGACGGCAAGACCGTCGCAGGCAGCGTCGAGGACTGCACGGTGGATGCCACCGGCGCGATCATCGCCAAGTGTCCGGCGGGCGTGACGGGCGCGCGCATCACGCGTGGCAGCGACCTGGAACGGCCGGTGCGCATCTGGCTCATCAAGCTCGATCGCAAGCTGAGCGAACTGCGCCTTTGATCAGTCGGCCAGCGTGAGCAGCGGCACGTCGCGCTCCCGCGCCATGGCTTCGAGCTGTGCGCGGGTGCGGGTGCCTATCCAGGCGGCAATGCCCTCGCGCGTGGCCGCCGAGAACATGTCGCGCGAAGCTACGCCGGCCGCTTCGCAGAGGCGCTCCGCAAAGTGCGGCTCCAGCGCGGCAACCGCCACGCGTCCGTCCGCGCAGGGATACACGCGGTAGCCCGCGTGCGCGCCGCCCACGGCGCCCTGGGGCCGGGTGAGGCCCCAGGTGCGCGGCAGCGCCAGCCAATCGGCCGATGCATTGAGTGCCACCTCGAGGTACACGCCGTTCGCCTTGCCTGTCGACCGCGCATGCAAGGTCGCCTGCAGCACCGCTTCGCTCGCGAGCAGGGCGCCGCCCATGTCGGCATAGAGCGTGGGCGGCAGTTCGGTGCCGGTGACCAGGCCGCTCTCCGCAACGTAGGTAAGGTCGTGGCCCGGCTCCTCGGCGCGCTCGCCAGGGGCGCCGAAGATGGCGACCTGCGACAGCGAGGGATGGCGCGTCTGGAGCGATGCCCAGTCAAGCTTCAGCTTGACGAGTGCCGACGGCCGGAAAGAGGTCAGCAGCACGTCGGTGCGCGCCAGCTCGGCATGCAGCAGTTGCTGGCCGGCTTCGGTTTTCAGGTCGGCCGTGCGAACCTCGATGCCTTCGTGCAGCGCGGCGTACGCGCCCTTGTTGTAGAGCGCCATCGGGTCGCGGGCCGGCGGCTCGAACTTCAGGCAGGTGGCGCCCATGCCACGGCAGCGCAGCAGTGCCGCGGGGCCCGGCAGGTTGAGCGCAAGGCTCAGCACACGTACGCCGGCGAGCGATTGGAAAGACGAAGCAGCGGGGCTTTGCATGGTCATGTATCCGGTGATCAGGGCGAAGGGCATTTTTACCTGCGCGGAGCCAGATTTCGCAAGCCATGGCATTTGCCGGCGGCGTAGCATGCGCCATGGCGGCCCCGCGCCTTGCCGCTCTGTTGCAACCACCAAGGAGATTCACCATGTTTGAAGCTTCCCTCATGAGCGGCCAGCGCATTCTTGTGACAGGCGGTGGCACCGGCCTCGGCCGTGCGATGGCCGAGCGCTTTCTGGGCCTGGGGGCCGACGTTGCAATCTGCGGCCGGCGCCACTCGGTCTGCGAAGAAACCGCTGCAGAGTGGCGCCAGCAGTTTCCCGGGCGCCGCATCGACACCTTCGGCGTGGACATCCGCATTGCGCAAAACGTGGACGAGATGGTCGAGAGCCTCTTCCAGAGCGGCGGCCTCACGGGGCTCGTCAACAACGCGGCGGGCAACTTCGTGGCCCCGACCGAAAGCCTCTCGCCACGCGCTTTCGACGCCATTGCCAACATCGTTTTTCACGGCAGCTTCTACGTCACGCAGGCCGTGGGCAAGCGCTGGGTGGCCGAAGCGAAGGCCGGCAAATGGAAGGAGGGCGACGCGCTGCGCAGCGTGATGAGCATCATCGTGACCTGGGTGGACAACGGCAGCCCCTACGTGGTGCCTTCGGCCATGAGCAAGGCCGGCATCGAAGTCATGACCAAGTCACTGGCGGTGGAGTGGGCGCGCCACGGCATTCGCCTGAACGCCGTGGGGCCGGGCGAAATTCCGACCGAGGGCATGAGCAAGCGCCTGAACCCCGGCGAGGAGCCCGGCGCGCGCAGCAAGAAGACCAACCCGATGGCGCGCACCGGCCGCATGAGCGAACTGCAGAACCTGGCGGCCTTTCTCATGGCGCCGGGCCAGTGCGACTGGCTCACCGGCCAGAGCATCATGATCGACGGCGGCAACGCGCTGGCCACGGGCGGCAACTTCTACGAGCTGCGCCAATGGAGCGATGACGACTGGCAGGCCGCGCGCGAGCGCATCGAGGCGCAGAACCAGAAGGACAAGGCGCAGCGCTGACGGGCCCACCCTGCCGCCGGCAGCCGATCGCGCGGTATCGTTGCGCCATATCAACCAGGAATAAAAGCAGATGCAACTCATCGGCATGCTCGATTCGCCCTATGTCCGCCGCGTGGCTGTCTCGCTGCGGCTGCTCGGGCTTTCGTTCGAACACCGGTCGATTTCGGTCTTCAGCACCTTCGAACAGTTTCGGGAGATCAATCCCGTGGTCAAGGCACCGACCCTGGTGTGCGACGACGGCACGCTGCTGATGGATTCCACGTTGATCATCGACTACGCCGAAACACTCGCCGGCCGCAGCCTCATGCCTTCTGGACTGGCGGAACGGCAGCATGCGCTGAAGGTGCTCGGGCTTGCGCTGGCGGCGTGCGAGAAGTCGGTTCAGATCGTCTATGAGCGCAAGCTGCGCCCACCGGAAAAGCAGCACGCGCCATGGGTCGACAGGGTACGAGGCCAGCTTGATGCGGCTTACGCAGGGCTCCAGGCCGAGCTGCGGAAGCTGCCTGCGCCCAGCGCCGAAGGCACCATCGGGCAGGCCGCGCTGACAAGCGCCGTGGCATGGAGCTTCACCCAGCTGGTGCTCCCGGACGTGATTGCGCCGGCCGATTACCCGTCGTTTGCAGCCTTTGCGGCCGAAGTGGAAAAGCTGCCGGCGTTCGTGGCTCTTCCACAGGTCTGAATCAGTTCGCGGCGAAGTCCGCCCCGCGCTCGGCCAGCAGGGCGCGCAGCAGCGAGCGATGGCAGCGCGACTCGTCTTCGCAATAGCAGCCCACCGCAAGCGCCGTGCTGTGCGAGAGCGCCGCCAGCAGGTCGAGGCTGCGGCTCGCGTCGGCCTCGGCCATCTCGGCCTTGTACTTGCGCATGAAGGCGTTCCATTGCGCGGGCGTTTCCGCTTCCTGGCCGAGCTTCATGGTCTCGGCCGAAGGTGCAAGGTTCGGGTACCACACGTCGTACCAATCTTGCGAGGCGAACTCGGTCTTAAGAACGCCGCGCGGCGGTCGGCGCACAGTGCCGATGCGCAGGCCCTCGCCCTGGGCGCGCGGTGTGCCGAGGCGAACGATGCGAATGCTCATTCAGGGTCTCCTTTTCTGGACGGGCTTCAGGTGCCGACGATACCGCCGTCGCGCCGGCGAATGGCCAGCGTGGCCGAGCGTGGGCGTGCGCTGCCTGGCTCGGTGCCGTCGGGCCAGGCGCTGGTCGGCGTTCCGCTGCCGTCGTCGCGCGATTCGCCCGGATGCTGGATGTTGACGAACAGCGTGTGCCGGTCGGGCGTTACCACGCAACCCGTCACCTCGCTGCCGTTCGGTGCGGTCAGAAAGCGCTTGATGCGGCCCGTCGCCGGATCGGCGCACAGCATCTGGTTGTTGCCGAACGAGGCATAGGGCGGCTTGCCGATGAGCTGGCCGCTCATGTCGGTCTGGATCCAGAGCAGGCCGCCGCCGTCGAAGTGCAAGCCGTCGGGGCTGCCGAAGACGTCTGCATTGGCGGAGGGATAGCGCGCGCCGCTGTCCGTTTGTGCCGGGTCGCCGGCGAGCGCGAAATGGTCCCAGGCGAAGCCTTCGCTGCCTGCATCGCCGCCGTCCTCGCGCCACCGCAGGATGCCGCCGAAGAGGTTGCCGGCGCGCGGATTGGCTGCGTCCGGCGCGGGCTTGCCGAGCTCGCCGCGCTGGCTGTTGTTGGTGAGCGTGGCGTACACCTCGCCGGTTTGCGGGTGCACCGCAATCCATTCCGGGCGGTCCATGCGGGTGCCGCCCACCACGTCGCCCGCCAGCCTGGCGTGGATCAGCACCTCGGCCTGGTCGGCAAAGCCGCCGGCCGCATCGAGGCCGTTGCGCCCGTAAACGAGTTCGAGCCATCGGCCGCGGCCGTCGGCATCGAACCGGGCGACGTAGAGCGTGCCTTCGTCGAGCAGACGGCTGTTGGCGGCACTGCCGCCGCTGGCTGAAACCTTTCCTTGGCTGACGAACTTGTAGATGTATTCGAACCGCGCGTCGTCGCCCATGTAGACCACCAGGCGCTGGTCCTTGGCGAGCGTACAGGTGGCGCTTTCCTGGCGCTTGCGGCCGAGCGCCGTGCGTTTGATCGGTTTGGCCGCAGGGTCAAAGGGATCGATTTCGACCACCCAGCCGAAGCGGTGGGCCTCGTTCGGATGTCGGCTCATGTCGAAGCGTTCGTCGAAGCGCCAGTAGTCCACCCAGTGCGAGCCCGGCACCGTGCCGTAGCGGCGCTGCGCGGGTGTGAGGTCCTTGGCCGCTTCCTTGGGGCCGCCGAAGTAGCCGTGAAAGTTCTCTTCGCAGGTCAGGTAGGTGCCCCATGGCGTCACACCCATCGCGCAGTTGGCGACGGTGCCGAACACCTCGTCACCGGCGGGGTTGGCCTGTGTGCGCATCAGCGGCGTACCCGCCGCGGGGCCCGCAATGCGCATGGGCGTGTTGCCGTGCACGCGGCGGGCATAGGGCGACGGGCGCACCTGCCGCCAGCCATCGCGCGTGCGCCGGATTTCGATGACCGACACACCCATGGCATGCAGCGACTTGCGCACCTTCTCGGCGGTCCATTCCTTGATGCCGTCCGCGTGGAGCAATTGCTCGTCGGTGTATTCGTGGTTCATCACGAGCAGTGCACGGTCCGGCGCTGCAAGCGCAAAGAAGTGCATCCCGTCGTGGTGCATGCCCGCCTGCAGTGCCTGGTCGGCCGCGCTGTGGGAGCCATCGGGCGCAAAGGCCGGCATCGGCTGGCCCTTCACTCCGGTGGGCGTGCCCCATGGATAGAGCAACTGCCATTCGTATTCCGGCGGCACCACCACGGCGTCCCGCAGCGAAGCGGGCACGGCCGTGAAGCCGAGCATGGCCGGCTCATTGGCGCTGGGGGACGCATAGGCACCGCTTCGGTGGAGCAGCGCCACCACGGCGGCGGCACCCGATTGCAGAAAGATCCGGCGATCCAGGGGCATGGGTCGAGGCAGGTGTTGGGTAGGCGACAGGCGCCATCATCGCCGAGCGCCCGCACCGCGCGATACTGGCGCGAAGAAAACCGAAGGAGACAAGACATGGCCGACCGAATCGAATGGACCCGCCACCCCGACGGGGTGGTGGAACTGCAGCTTGCACGCGCCGACAAGATGAACGCGCTCGACCCCGCGATGTTCGACGCGCTGATCGAGGCCGGCGAATCCTTGCGCCGTGATGCCGCGGTGCGCGCCGTGGTGATCTCGGGCCAGGGCAAGGCGTTTTGCGCCGGGCTCGACATGGCTTCGTTCGAGCGCATGGGGCAGGGCGCCGCGAGTGCCGTGCTGGGTGCCGCGGCCGGCGGCACCGACCTGGCCAGCCGGACCCACGGCATTTCGAACGCGGCCCAATACGTGGCGATGGTCTGGCGCGAAGTGCCGGTGCCGGTCATCGCGGCCGTGCATGGCGTGGCTTTTGGCGGCGGCCTGCAGGTGGCACTGGGCGCCGACATCCGCATCGTGGCGCCGGACACCAAGCTTTCGGTGATGGAGATCAAGTGGGGCCTAGTGCCTGATATGGGCGGCATGGTGCTGATGCGCGAACTCGCCCGGAGCGACGTGGTGCGCGAGCTCACCTTCACCGGACGCATCTTCTCGGGCGAGGAGGCGCTGCAGCTTGGCTTTGCCACCCGGCTGGCCGCCGAACCGTTGGCCGAAGCCCTTCAGATGGCGCGGGACATCGCGGGCAAGAGCCCCGACGCCATCCGGGCAGGCAAGCGCCTGCTCAACGCCGCGTTGTCGCAAAGCGCGGCCGATCTGCTGGTTGCCGAGTCGGTGGAGCAGCGCGCGCTGATCGGGAGCGCAAACCAGACCGAGGCGGTCAAAGCCAACATCGAGCAGCGGCCGCCCCGATTCAACGCAGCCGCCTGACTGCATCGCCGCGGCAGAAAACCCCTGTGTTTTTCGCCTTTGGCCGCTAAAAGCGGCCAATTTCGGCGCGGCTGGGTCTTGACTGTAAGAATTAAGGGTTCTTCCCGAAGACTGGTCGGCCACGCGGACAAACATGACCTTTGTGTGACTAAGGTCACGTCTTGGTTGGGATTAAGGGTTCGGAAGGGTGGCTGATTCAGTCACATTCCTTAACAATTAATCCTTTTGACTGCGACGGCGATCCTGCATGTCGACCACGTTTTTCTGCAATCTCAGTGTGCCCATCCTGGTGGGCGAGGATCGCTACAAGTACATCCCTGTCGTCGGCGTCTTCCGAAGCATTCCGTTCGAGCAAATAGACGAGTGGGTAATGCACCCCGACGGCAAGCCCCGGAGCGACCGCGAGCTCGCGGCCGAAGTTCTTGTCGAGATCCGCGTACCGCCCGAAATGAGCGGGAGCGCTGCTGCGCGCGCGTTCGACGTTGCGGACATCCTGCAGCTGGACCGCGCGGCGGCGATCGTGGTGTCTACCTATCTGGCGGCGCTGCCGAGGGTTTGACCGCCCGCTCGGCGATTCTTCGCCATTGCCTCAGCCCGGAGCCGCAGCGCCAGCCCTAGCACCCGGCCCTAGTGCCTGCCGCGCGCATCCACCGGCCAGATGGCCACCAGGGTGTCGCCATCGACCACGTGGTAGGCGTCATGCAGGTTGACCGTCGGGTCGCAATGCGGGGTGACGAACTCGACACGCTCCCCCAGCGCCGGCCGCGCCCCGGCAAACAGCAGCTTGCCATGCTCGTCGCCAAAAAACGCGTAGCGGCTCGCCGGGTCGGCGCCGCGCGCCACCAGCGGCACGCCGGCGTCGGTGGCAAAGCACTTGGTGCCGCCGTCGACCGTGACCCAATCCGCCGCATTGGCGCTCACCACCGCCGTCTGCACGAACAAGGACACCTCGAAGGGCGACGGCTGCCCCGGGGCACCAAGCACCTGGGCGTATTCCGCGTCCATGAAGACATAGGAGCCCGCCTGCAGTTCGGTGAACGCGTCGCGCTGCGCGTCGAGATCGTGCGTGCCGGTACCGGCGCCCGTCACGATCTCGAAATGAATGCCCTCCTGCCTGGCCTGCGCGACGATCCTTGCAACGGTTTCTCGCAGGCCGGCAGCCGCGGCGCTGCGCTCTTCCCGATCAACAATGTGCTGCAGGTTGCCGGCGTAGGCCTGCAAGCCGCGCAGCTTGAGGCGCGGCTCGGCCGCGATCCGGCGCGCCAGGTCGAGCACCTGCGCTTCGGTTGCGGCGCCGGTGCGGTTGTAGCCTGCGCCGTAGTCGACCAGCACCTCGAGCGGGTGCGGCAGCCCGAGCGTGGCGGCGGCAAGGTCCGCGGCGTTGCGCGGGTCGTCCACCACCACCATCATTCCGCCCGGCCCCGCGAGCCTGGCAAGCTTGACCACCCGCGCAATCTTGCTCGGCGTCACGGCGGGCGAGGTGATCAGCACATCCGGAATGCCCGCCTTGACCATGACCTCCGCCTCGCCCAGCGTGACGCAACTCACGCCGATGGCGCCCGCGGCCACCTGGCGCCGCGCAATCTCCACCGACTTGTGCGTCTTCACGTGCGGGCGCAGGCCCACGCCGCGCGCCTTGGCAAAGGCGGCCATTCGCTCGATGTTGCGCATGAGAGCGCCAAGGTCGAGCAGGAGCGCGGGCGTATCGAGCGATTGCCGGCCGCCGGCCAGCCCGATCAGCGGCGTGTTGACTTGCGTATCAGGGAGCATGGGAAACCTTCGTATGCAGAGTTCAGGGTGCGCGCGCCAGGCACGAGGCAGGCGAAATGATCGCATCGAAAAGCCGCTTGCGGTATTGCGCGCAGCGGCTGAAAAAGAGTGTCGCTCAGTCGGCCCGTGACGGCGCCCGGTGCCCCGAGCGCCCCGGCCGCCCCGAGCGCCTGAGCGCCAGCCACCAGAGCAGCGCCGCATTGACGGCCCAGCCACCCGCGAGCAGGAGCAGCGCCGTCTGCGCAACGCCCGGTTCGAGATCGAGCGTCAGCAGGGCCAGCGACCATGGCAGCGCCCCCGCAATGGCCGCCAGCATGGCCAGTTCGTTTGCGGGAAAGGCGGCGGACGACACCACGCACACCACGCCCACCGTGGAGTAGGCGAGCGCGCCAATGCGCCACCAGGAGGGGAAGGGCGGCCGACGGTCTGTGGTGTCCATGTGGCAACGATTGCAGGCACCCGCAGTGTGCCGCGACAGCCGCCTGCGCGAAGCGATGTAAGTCTTCAGGCGATGCCTGCCGAGCCAGGGTCGCTTTTGTTCCCCAGGCGCGCGAAGGCGTCGGAGAGGCAATCCACGAACACGCGTATGCGCGAAGAAAGCTGATGCCGTTGCGCGTACACGGCGTAGATGTCCGCGCCGGGCGTGCGGTACTGCGGCAGCACCTGCACGAGGCGGCCGCTCGCGAGATACCGCTCGATGTCCCATTCGGCCCGCATGACGATGCCATGTCCGTCCAGCGCCCAGCGCACCGCAATCTCCCCGTCGTTGGTGGTCAGCGCGCCGCGGACCTTGATGGTCTCGGTCTGTTCGCGGCGGCCTTTTCCGCTGGAAAGGCGCCACACCCCATAGGCGTCGTTGCCCTGGCGAATGCCGATGCAGTCATGGCGCGCCAGGTCGCTCGGAACCACCGGCATTCCGCGTTGGGCCAGGTACTTGGGCGAGGCGCACAGCAGCCGCCGGTTCGGCGCCAGGCGCTTGGCGATCACTCTCGCATCCGGCGGTTCGCCGAAGCGGACGCAGACGTCGAAGGCATCGTCGGTCAGCGGCGGCGGGTCGGCGGACAACTGCAGCTGTACCTCGACGTCGGGACACAGGCGGCTGTAGCGCGAGATCACCGGTGCCACATGCATGCGGCCGAACCCCAGGGTCGCGTTCACCCGCAGCAGGCCCTTCGGCGACCCTCTGCCCTTGGCCAGGAGCTGGTCGAGGTCGTCGAGCTCGCCGAGGATGCGGCGCGCATGCTCCAGAAACACCTCGCCCTCCGGCGTCAGGCTCATGCGCCGCGTGGTGCGGTTGACCAGCGGCATGCGAAGCCGTTGCTCCATCTGCGAAAGCCGCTTGCTCACCGCCGGCGTGGACACCCCCAGGTTGCGCGCCGCGGCGCTCAAGCTGCCGCCGGTGGCAATCTGCACGAAAAAGCCCAGTTCGGAGGGCTGGATGCCGTGGCTCATGGTCGATTGATTGTTGACTTGCGGTTAATGATGGATTCACTTTACCCGTGCGACGCCATCGGGTGCAAACCACAGAATCGGCCGAACCACTCAAAGGACGACGGCCCAAATGAAGACGTACAAGATCGCAACCATTCCCGGAGACGGCATCGGCAAGGAAGTGATTCCCGCAGGCCAGCAGGTGCTCCAGGCGCTGGCCTCGGCCGGCGGAAGCTTCAATTTCGAGTTCGAGAACTTCGATTGGGGCGGCGACTACTACCGCGAGCACGGCGTGATGATGCCGAACGACGGGCTCGATGCGCTGCGCGGCAAGGACGCCATCCTGTTCGGCTCGGCGGGCGATCCGCACATTCCCGACCACATCACGTTGTGGGGCCTGCGCCTGAAGATCTGCCAGGGCTTCGACCAGTACGCCAACGTGCGCCCGACGCGCATCCTGCCTGGCATCGACGGCCCCCTGAAGCGCTGCGGGCCTGACGACCTCAACTGGGTGATCGTGCGCGAGAACTCCGAAGGCGAATACGCCGGCGTCGGTGGCCGCGTGCACCAGGGGCACCCCATCGAAGCCGCTACCGATGTCTCGATGATGACCCGCGCGGGCGTCGAACGCATCATGCGCTTCGCCTTCGGGCTGGCGCAGTCGCGGCCCCGCAAGCTCCTCACGGTCATCACCAAGAGCAACGCCCAGCGGCACGCCATGGTGATGTGGGACGAGATTGCGCTGCAGGTCTCCAGGGAGTTTCCGGACGTCGCCTGGGACAAGGAGCTGGTCGACGCATCGACCGCGCGAATGATCAACCGGCCGGCCTCGCTCGACACCATCGTTGCCACCAACCTGCACGCCGACATCCTCAGCGACCTGGCCGCCGCGCTCGCGGGCAGCCTGGGCATTGCGCCGACCGGCAACATCGACCCCGAGCGCCGTTATCCGTCGATGTTCGAGCCGATCCACGGCTCCGCCTTCGACATCATGGGCAAGGGCCTGGCCAATCCGGTCGGCACCTTCTGGTCGGTCGTGATGATGCTCGAGCACCTGGGCGAGGCCGAGGCCGCAAGGCGCGTCATGCAGGCGGTCGAAGCCGTGACGGCCGACTCGTCGCTTCATACCCGCGATCTCGGCGGCACCGCCACCACCGCGCAGGTCACGCAGGCCGTGTGCGCACGGCTCGCATAGAGACCGCCGCATTTCCGCCGCCAACCGCAAGAAGAACGGCGCACGCCGTCAGCCTGGAGACAAAGACATGAAGAAGCAACCATTCGCCATGGGGCGCCGCGCCGTCGCGGGAACTGTGCTGGCAGCCGTGGCACTCTCCGCCGCGCCCTGGGCCGCTGCGCAGGAGCCGTGGCCGGCCAAGCCGATCAGCCTGGTCGTGCCTTTTCCGTCCGGCGGCACCACCGACGTGCTGGCCCGCGCGCTCGCCGATGCGCTCTCCAAGAGCCTGGGGCAGCCCGTGATCGTGGAAAGCAAGCCGGGCGCAGGTGCCACGCTAGGTGCAGACTACGTCGCCAAGGCCAGGCCCGATGGCTACACGCTGCTGATGGGTGCGGTGCACCACACCATTGCCACCAGCGTGTACAAGAAGCTGCCCTACGACTTCCAGAAAGACCTGGCGCCCATCACCACGGTGGCGATGGTGCCCAATGTGCTGGTGATCAATGCGTCGCTCACGCCCGCAAGGTCGGTGGCTGAGCTGGTTGCCGCTGGCAAGTCATCATCCAAGGAACTGGCCTACGGCTCGAATGGCAACGGCACCGCGCAGCACCTCATCGGCACGCAGTTCCAGGCCAGCACCGGCGTCAAGCTGCTGCACGTGCCCTACAAGGGCAGCGGCCCGCTCACCACCGACCTGCTGGGCGGACAGGTGGACATGTCCTTCGACACCATCACGCCCGTGCTTCAGCACATCAAGGGCGGCAAGCTGCGCGCCCTGGCCGTGACCACCGCCAAGCGTTCCGCCGTGCTGCCCGATGTGCCGACGCTCGAAGAGGCGGGGCTGAAGGGCTTCGACATCGGCACTTGGTTCGGCGTGCTGGCACCAGTTGGAACGCCGAAGGACATCGTCGTGAAGCTGAATGCCGAGATGGTGAAGATCATCAAGTCGCCGGACTTCGCAGAAAGAATGCGTGCGATCGGCGCCGACCCGATAGGCGACAGCTCCGCCGACATGGCAGCGCGCATCCGCGACGAGACGGCGAAGTTCGCGAGGCTCGTGAAAGAAGGGAAGGTGGCGGTGGAGTAGGGCGAGGCGCTGCGCACCGGTCAAGGCGGCGCGCCCTCGACGATGTACACGCGCGACTTCGCCGACCTGGAGCGGATGGGACGGATCTCCCGATACTGCGGCGAGTCGTACCAGGCCTGTGCCCGCTCCAGGCTGGGAAAGGCGATCATGACGATGCGCTTCGCAGGCTCGCCTTCGAGCGCGCTCACCTTTCCGCCCCGCACGAAGTAGTAGCCGCCGAAGGGCCTGAAGGTTGCCTCCACTTGTGCGCTGTAGGGCTTGATGCCTTCGGGGTCGGTGAGTTCGAATTCGGAGACGTAGTACGCGGGTGCCTTGGCTGCCGGCGGCAGGCCGAGGAACACCGGCTCCGCTTCCAACAGCGTGCGCGAGGTGATCATCGACTTGGTGGCCTCCACATACTTCTTGAAATGCGGCGAGTCGATGTGCTGCCGGTACGCCGCTTCATCGGCGTAAATCTCGACAAAGCGCAGTTGTGCCGGCTGCTCTTTCAGCGCGAAGGAGTAGATGCCCAGCACGCCGGGTTCGACGCGGATCGATGTGTCGATTTCTTCCGACACCGCGTCCTTGTAGGCCTGGAGCTGGGCCGGATCGATCGTCAGCTCTGCAACCCGCACATGAGGAGGCCGGGAGGGCAAGCTCTTCTTGGCGCCCAGGCGCACGGGCACGGCTTCGTGCAGTTCGCGGCGCAGCATCATCGTGTCTGTCTGCGCCCGAAACTTCTGGAAGTGCGGCGTCTGCACGTGGGCCTGGTAGGCCTGCGCATCGACATACATCTCGAACACCCGCACCCGGCCCGGGTTGCCTTTTTCAGCCACGGCATGGAAGGCGAGGACTCCCGGCTCCAGGCGCAGGCTGGCCTCGCCGTTTTCAAGGGCGGCCTTGCGAAACTCTTCGAGCCGGGCATTGTCGATGTCGAGTTGGGCAAATCGCACGAAGGGCGTGAGACTGGGCGGCTGCGCGAGCGCGGTCCGGCACAGCGCCAGCGTCAGCAGCGATGTGCCGACAAGCGCCAGTTTCCAGAGGCGGCGTGGCATGTGAATCGTGGAGAACAGCATGCCGCAATTCTTTGAGCAGACAGTACCGTGGCAATAGACAGATCCGACCGAGTTCTTGCCTGATCCGACTGTTGCTGCAAGCAATGAGCAGCCACCAGGCAGTCACGCCCTACCATGGAGCTTTCGGCCGCGGAGTGAAGATGTGAAGCAGGAATTGCCCGGTGTACCGGCGGATACGTTCGAAGCCTTGCGCGCGGCGCTGGCTCAACGCATTGCGCGCTGGACAGACGGTGCCGAGCAATTCGACACGGCCATTCCCGGACTTGCGTTCTACAGGCATGACACGCCGACCCCGCCGATGAACTGCATGGTCGGGCCGAGCATTGCGCTGACAGTGCAGGGCGCCAAGCGCGCGCTGCTGGGAGGCCGGAGCTACAGCTATCACAGCGGCCGCCACCTCATTGCCGCGCTCAACCTGCCGGTGGTGCTGCAGGCGGTCGAGGCGCATCCCGATCGGCCATACCTGAGCCTGGTGCTGGAACTGGATGCACGCGGTATCGCGGAGCTGGTCATGCAGGCCGAGCCACCCACGTCGCCCGGGCACACGCCCACGGCATCGGGCTTGGCACCGAGCCTCGTATTGGGCGATACGACCGAGGCGCTTCTCGAGCTATTCCTGCGGCTGGTCAAGCTGCTGGACGAGCCGGCCGCCCTTGCGGTGATTGCGCCGCTGGTGCGCAAGGAAATTTTCTATCGCCTGCTCACCGGCGAACAGGGCGCATGGTTGTGGCAGATGGCGTCCGCGGGCAGCCAGAACCAGCGCATTGCGCGCGCCATCGAATGGCTGAAGCTCAATTTCGCCCAGCCGCTGCGCGTCGAGGAGCTTGCCGCCCATGTGCAAATGAGTCCATCGCGGTTCCACCATCATTTCCGCGCCCTGACGGCCATGAGCCCGCTTCAGTTTCAAAAATGGCTGCGCCTCAACGAAGCACGCAGGCTGATGCTGGCGGATCGCATCGATGCTTCGAGTGCGGCGTTCCAGGTCGGGTATGAGAGCCCGTCGCAGTTCAGCCGTGAATACGGCCGCCTGTTCGGCGCCCCGCCGCGGCGGGACATCGAAGACCTGCGGCAGAAGGGCGGCGAGGGTAGCGGGCGGTAGCTGGCCCGAAAACACTGGTGCCAAAATCTGGCACCACTGCTGCCTAGACTGAAATTTCCAAGACAAGAAAACAAGGAAATATCGTGACCCAAGCTGATAGCGGTGCGCTGGAAATTGCGCACGTGGTGATCCGGGGCTTCGCTGAACCGTTGGCCAGGAGCAGCCTGCCATGAAGCGCGTTCAATACGGCATGTACGGGGGGCCGGAGTTGATGCGTCTCGACGAGTTCGAGTTGGCCGCGCCCGGTAAAGGACAAGTAGCCGTGAAGGTCAACTTTGCAGCCGTCAATCCGATCGACTGGAAGCTGCGCAACGGCCAGATGAAAATCGTCACAGGAAACGCCTTTCCACGCGCCATGGGGTTCGATCTCTCCGGCACGGTCATCTCCGTCGGCCCCGGAGTGACCCGCTTCAGCCCTGGCGATGACGTCTTCGGGCTTGCACGCTTCAAGGAAAGCGGTGCGTTGGGAGAAGCCGCGATCGCGAACGAAACCGCCTTGGCAAGAAAGCCCGACAACGTCTCCTTCGAGGATGCGGCTTGCCTTGGCACGCCCGGCGTCACGGCGTGGAATGGCCTGGTCGACAAGGCCAAAGTGGCGACCGGCCAGCATGTCTTCATCAACGGCTGCACCGGAGCGGTCGGCGAAGCGGCTGTCCAGATTGCGCGAATGCACGGGGCCGTTGTTTCCGGCAGTTGCAGCGCGGGAGCCATGGAGCGCGCGCGGGCGCTCGGTGTCCAAAACGTCTTCGACTATCGGACCACCGATCTGTCCAAGCTGCGTGAGCGTTTCGACGTCGTCTACGACACGGCCGCCACGATGACGACCGCCCTTGGCTTGAGCCTGCTGCGCAAGGACGGCGTGTTCCTGGACCTCGATCCCACGCCGGGCAAGTTCATCCGTTCGATCTTCAACCGTCGGCTGAAACCCATCGTCTGCACACCGCGGCCCGACATTCTCGACAGCCTTGCCCATGCTGCGGAGGACGGCAAGTTCCGCATGCCGATTGCCGAGATCGTTCCCCTGGACGAGGCGATTGGCCTCGTCACCGCCCTCGAGGCGGGCCGCAAGCTCGGCGGCAAGGGCCTTGTGGCCATGACCTGACGTGTCGCGAAGCCACCGCTTGTTCGACCTCATGCAGGTGCTTCGCCGGCATCGTGGAACCGTGTCCGGCGAAACTCTGGCGCGCGAGACGGGTGTGTCGCTCCGGACGATTCGCCGCGACATCGCCACGCTGCAATCCATTGGGGCGCACATCGACGGAGAGGCTGGCGTCGGCTACATCCTTCGGCCGGATTTTCTGCTGCCGCCACTGTCTTTCACGGAGGAAGAAGTCCAGGCGCTCGTGGTCGGTGCGCAGTGGGTCAGCCGCCATGGCGACGAAGCCCTCGCGTTGGCTGTTCAGAACGCGCTTGCAAAAATCAATGGCGTCCTGACGCCAGAGATGAGAGCAGAGCTGGACGACAACGCGCTCTACATCTTTCGCAAAAGAAAAGAAGCATCGGTCCTCGATCTGGCGCAGGTTCGTCTGGCGATGCGCGAGCAGCGAAAGATGCACATCGGGTACGCGGACGACAACGGGGCCATTTCACAGCGCACCATCTGGCCGATCATGCTCGGCTTCGTCGAATCGCAGCGGTTGATTGCTGCGTGGTGCGAGTCCAGCGGTGACTTCTGCCGTATTCGCACAGACCGCATCGTGACGGTCGATTTGCTGGACGAACGCTACCCGCGTGCTCGCCGGCAGCTTGTCAAGGAATGGCGAGAGGGGCTTCCATGCAACCAGCCCGACAACGCGTAGCCCATCCGCAGCGCATCTTCGCTGGCTACTGGGAGGCGATGGGGCGGTGACAGAATGCCGCATTCCCGAACTTGACGATGAAATGAAGCGTGACTCGATCAGTGACCTGCTGGCCTTCATGGCGGTGGCGCGCGAGCGCAGCTTCACGCGTGCCGCCTCCAAGCTTGGCGTGTCTCAATCTTCGCTGAGCCACACCATCCGTGCGCTGGAAACCCGCCTGGGGGTGCGCCTGCTGACGCGCACGACGCGCAGCGTGGCGCCCACCGAGGCCGGCGAGCGGCTGCTGGAAACGGTGGCCCCACGGCTGCAGGAAATCGAAGCCGAAGTCGCCGCAGTCAGCGAGCTCGGCACCAAGATGGCCGGCAGCATCCGCATCACGGCCATCGACTACGTGGTGGACACCGTGCTCTGGCCCCGGCTGAGGCCGCTGGTTGCCGAGTACCCTGACCTCAAGATCGAGGTCAGCTCGGACTACCGAATGATCGACATCGCGGCCGAGCGCTTCGACATCGGCGTGCGCTGGGGCGACCAGGTGGCCAAGGACATGATTGCGGTGCGCCTCGCGCCCGACCAGCAGATGGTGATCGCCGGCGCGCCGGGCTACCTCGCGGAGCGCGGCGTGCCGGCCACACCGCAGGAATTGCTTGCGCACAATTGCATCGCGCTGCGCCTGGCGGGCGGCGGCCTGTATGCATGGGAGCTCAAGAGCGGCGACCGCGAGTTGCAGGTGCGCGTGGGTGGGCAGGCGACCTTCAACAGCGCCTACCAGATACTGAATGCCGCGTTGAGCGGCTGCGGCCTGGCTTTCTTGCCGCAAGACCTGGCCTGGCCTCATCTGCAGGTGGGGCGCTTGCAGGCCGTGCTGGAGGACTGGTGCCCGGTATTCCCGGGCCTGCATGCCTATTACCCGAACCGGCGCCAGTCGACGCGTGCGTTGACGCTGGTGATCGACGCGCTGCGCTACCGCGGCTGAGGCCCATCGGGCAAACGCAGCGCGTCGATCACCATGGAAACCGCCTGCGTTTTCTGGCGCCGGCTGGGGTAGTACATGAAGAAGCCGGGCGAAGTCGGAAACCATTCCTCCATCACGCAGCGCAGGCGACCGGCCTCCACGTGCGGCCGCGCCAGGTATTCGGGCGTGAAAGCGAGTCCGCAGCCGTCCAGTGCCGCCTGCAGGATCTGGTAGCTGCCGTTGAAGGTGAGCTGCCCCTGCACCTGCACGCGTTCGGCCTGTCCGTTGCGTTCCAGCGGCCAGGCAAAGAGGCCGCCGCGCGTCGCCAGCCGCAGCGTGATGCAGTTGTGCGCAAGCAGGTCCTGCGGCGTTTGCGGCACCGGGTGGCGCTCGAAGTAGGACGGTGCACCGACGATCAGGCGCCGAAAGTCCGGCGTCATGCGCACCGACACCATGTCGCGTGCAATGGCTTCACCGGTGCGCACGCCGATGTCGTAGCGCTCCTCGACGATGTCGACCATGCGGTAGCTGGTGTCGATCTCGACCTTGATGTCCGGGTGCTGGTGCAGCAGCGGTGCGAGGCGCGGCCAGATGAACAGGTCCGCCACGGTGTCGATCGCAGTGATGCGCACCGTGCCGGCCGGCTTGTCGCGGAACTCGGCCAATGCCTCCAGCTCGGTTTCGATTGCATCGAACTGCGGCGCCACCGTCGCCATCAACCGCTCGCCCGCTTCGGTCGGCACCACGCTGCGGGTGGTGCGGGTCAGCAGGCGCACGCCCATGCGGCTTTCGAGTGCGCGCATCTTGTGGCTCAGTGACGATGGCGACATGGCGAGCGTGGCCGCCGCGCGCGTGAAGCTGCGCTCGCGCGCCACCGCGAGGAATGCGAGCAGGTCATTGAAGTCGTCGCGCGGCATGGCTGCCTCAAGCCGCCATCGACAGCTGCGGCAGTACGGCCGGGCCGCGCGGCCCGTGGAAGAGGGCGGTCGTCATGCCCTCGAGTCTAGGTCGCTTCGGGTAGGAAAACGGCTCGCGATTCATGCGCCCGGTCGATAAGTGCATGCGGACGAGGGCGGCTAGTCAGGGTGGGCGAGCCCGCCTACGCTTGGAGCCAGTGAAAGGTCTTCCGCATGAAAACATCCTTGTATTGCGCGCTCTGCGCCGTATCGCTTCAGGCCGGCGCCGCTGAAGCGCAGCCCGACGCCGCCCAGCAGGTCACGCGCGCGGGCAGCCAGACTTCGTCCGCGGGCCCGGCTGAATACTTCACCGGCCGCGTCCGGGTCGATCCCGTGTGGCTTGCCAATGCGCACATCAATGCCTCGGGCGGCGTGGTGACTTTCGAGCCGGGCGCGCGCTCGGCCTGGCATACCCATCCCGCTGGGCAGCGATTGCTGGTGATGTCGGGTGTGGGGCTGACCCAGGAGTGGGGCAAGCCCGTGCAGGAGATCCGCGCGGGCGACACGGTCTGGTGCCCGCCGGGCGTCAAGCACTGGCACGGCGCGGCGCCGGGCTCCGCGATGAGCCACCTGGCCGTGACCGGCACGGTGAACGGCAAGAACGTCGAATGGATGGAGAAAGTCAGCGAAGAGCAATATGGCGCGCGCTAGACATCGCACCGTCGCCGTGGCGGCCCTGGCCCTGGTTCTCGCGGCCCCGGCCATCCATGCATCCCAGAACCAGCAGGAGCCAGCCGGCATGACCAGCACCCCCCAGTCCCAGGCCCTGTCGGCCACGCAGCAGGCCATCGTGCCGATCGCGGCCTTTGCCGCCGCGGGCGACATTGCCAGGCTGAACGCGGCCTTGAACCAGGGGCTGGATGCCGGCTTGACCGTGAGCGAAGCCAAGGAGGTGCTGGTGCAGCTCTACGCGTATGCCGGCTTCCCGCGCAGCCTGAATGCGCTGACGGAGCTGATGAAGGTCGTCGACGCGCGCAAGCAGCGCGGCGTGAAAGATGCCGAGGGCCGTGGGCCGAACCGCCCCATTCCGAAAGGCGACGCCTTGATGGCGGCGGGAACCGCCAATCAGACCAGGCTGTCGGGTGCGCCGGTCCAGGGGCCGTTGTTCGACTTTGCGCCGGTAGCCAACGAGTACCTGCGGTCCCATCTGTTCGGCGACATTTTCGAACGCGACAACCTCGACTGGCAAAGCCGCGAAGTGGCCACGGTCAGCATGCTGTCCGCGCTTGCGGGTGTCGAGTCGCAGCTGCAGTCGCACATCCGCATCAGCATGAACGTGGGCCTCTCGGCGCAGCAGCTGCGGCAACTGGGCAGCGTGCTGGCCGACCGCGTGGATGCCGACAGCGCCCGGCGCATGCGCGACGCGCTGGAGCGCCAACTGGCGAGCAAGCCGGCAGGTTGACAGAACCGCGGCCGGAGCCGGTCAGCCTTGCTCTTCGTCCTCCATGTCCTGCTCCAGCTTCTGCCGAATCGAGGCCATGACTCTCTGCATGGTTTTGATGTCGTTCACCGCAACCCCGTCCGAGAGGCTGTCGATCCACGGGGCTTGCAAGGTCATGGCGGCTGTGTAGACCTGCCGGCCCCTGTCGGTCAGCACCACGAGCTGCGCCCGCCGGTGGTGAGGGTTGGTTTCGAACGCGACGAGTTTTTCCTTCTCCAGGTCGTTGACGATCCGCTGCACGTTTTGCCGGTTGGCACCCAGCGTGCGGGCAAGCCACGCCACGGGCTGCGGGTGTTCGCCCTTGAAGATGGTGCCAAGAATCTGCCAGCGGGCGCTCGTCAGCCCGAGCGGCGCCACCAGCCGATCGCCTGCGGTCAGCAGGCGGCTGTTCAGCCTGAACAGTTCGAGCATCAAGCTGCTCATCGCTTCGCCGGCAGCAGTTCGCTTGGTCTTTGTCATTTGTCGCTATAAGGCTTTATTGACAATATGGTGTCATATTGGCATCATTTGATCGTACCAGACTGACCTCAGTCTCAAAGGCCCAGACGATGACATTGAGCAACAGCACCATCCTTGTGACCGGGGGCGCCAGCGGTATCGGATTTGCGCTCGCGCAGCAGCTTCTTCAGCGGGGAAACCGCGTCATCGTCTGTGGCCGCGGGGCCGAGTCGCTGGCGCGCGCGCAAGCGATCGAGCCGGCGCTTGTCACGCGAATCTGCGACGTGACCGACGCGGAAAGCCGAAGGGCGCTGATCGACTGGATTGCCGCCGAGCACCCGGACCTCAGCGTTGTCTTCAACAATGCCGGCGTTCAATATCGCCGCAGCTTTACCGGCGATCATGCGCTGGACGATCTGGAGCAAGAGGTTGCGGTCAACTTCACTGCACCGGTGCAACTTGTCGGCGAGATCCTGCCGCTGCTGCGCCGGCAGAAGCAGGCTGTGATCGTCAACGTCACGTCAGGTCTGGCCTTTGCACCGATGGCTGATGTGCCCGTGTACTGCGCTGCCAAGGCCGCGTTGCACTCATTCACTCTCACGCTCAGGCATCAACTCCGACACACCGCAATCAAGGTGGTGGAAATGGTGCCCCCCATCGTCGACACCGGACTGGGCGGCAATACCCGAAGCGACGGCACGAAGAACGCCGGAATGATGAGCCCCGACGCCTTTGCAACCGAAGCGTTGGCACTCCTCGAAGAGGGGCACGACGAAGTGCTGGTCGGGCTTTCGGTGGGCACGCGCCAGCACGGCGAAAAACTCTTCCAGCGCATGAATGGCAATTGAGCCTGTCGAACCGCTTCCATATCGCATGCGATGAATCGCGTTCTCCTGGTCGAGGACCACGAGCGGCTGGCCCGGCTCACGTGCAGCGGGCTGGAAGCCGCCGGTATTGCGGCCGATGTTGTCCACCGCGGCGATGCTGCGTGGGCGGCCATCCAGGAGGTGCCGTACGGTGCGCTGGTGCTCGACCGGGGGCTGCCCGACGGAGACGGGCTCGCCTTGCTGCAGCGCCTGCGCGCGCGAGGGGTGGGCGTGCCGTGCCTTGTTTTGACGGCCCGCGATGCCTTGCACGACCGCGTGGAAGGGCTCGAGTCCGGGGCCGACGACTACCTTGCCAAGCCCTTTGCCATGGACGAAATGGTGGCGCGCGTGCGGGCGCTGCTGCGCCGCCCGGTGCAATGCCGGCCGCTCGAGCCCGCGCATGGCGACTTGCAGCTGAAACCGGCCGAGGGAAGCGTTTGCTGCGGTGAGGGGCGCGTGTCATTGGCACCGTCGGAAATGCAGATCCTGCTGTTGCTGGTGCAGGGAGGCGGCGACACGGTGCGCCGCGCTGCGCTCGAACTGGCTGCATGGGGATTGGGCGGCGCGGTGACGCCGAATGCACTTGACGTGGCCCTTCACCGGCTTCGCCGAAAGTTACTCGCCATTGGCTCGCGGCAGCGGGTTGTCAACGTAAGAGGCCTCGGCTATGCGCTTCGTCCAGTCGGCGTGGCTGAATAGCCTCAGCTTCAAGATACTGCTCGCATTCGTGGTCGGCGTGGTGCTGAGCATCGTGCTGATCGCCTCGATCCTCATCACGGTGTTGACAGTGCGCAGCGACCTCCTGTTCGTTGCCGACCTGGTGGGGCGCGCGGAAGAATTGGCGGGCGCGCTGCAGTTCGACAGCTCGGGAACACCCGTCGGGTTCGATGCGAAAGAAAGCAGTGCGGACTGGATGTACGACAGCCTGAGGCAAGAGGTGGCGTACCGCGTCCTGGACGCATCAGGCAATGCCGTGATGTCTTCGGTTGGGGGCGATGCATTCTGGGCAGGCGCTGCCCGGCAGGCCGGCCGTGGGTACTTCAAGTTCGAACACAACGGGGAGCCGATCCACGGTGCCGCCGTGCCTGTGGAGCACGCGGGCCAGAAG
Organism: Variovorax sp. CCNWLW186; assembly: GCF_037203865.1. Classification (NCBI taxonomy): domain Bacteria; kingdom Pseudomonadati; phylum Pseudomonadota; class Betaproteobacteria; order Burkholderiales; family Comamonadaceae; genus Variovorax; species Variovorax sp. CCNWLW186. The sequence goes on from NZ_JBBCBO010000001.1 coordinate 255,067, forward strand.
TGGCTCTTGCAGTTTGCTGCGAGTGCACGGCTCGCAGATCTCATGCACCGGCATTTCGCGCTGCCGTTCATGGTGGCGGGGATCGGCGTCTTCAGTCTGGTCCTGCTGGTGGTTTTTGGCGCATGCGCTTACCTGGCGCTGCGTTGCACGCTCAAGCCCCTGCGAAACGTGGCTGCTTCCGCTGCCGCCATTGCACCGAGGTCGATTCATGCCCGGCTCCAGGTGGCCGGAGTGCCGTCGGAGGTTGTGCCGCTGGTCGAAAGCTTCAATCGCGTGCTCGAACGGCTGGAGCACGGGTTTCGCATTCAGCAGGAGTTTCTTGCGACTGCGGCGCATGAGCTGAAGACGCCGCTCGCGTTGATTCGCGCGCAAATCGAACTGAGTGAAGCAGGCGCCGGCCGCGACTCACTGCTCATGGACGTCGAGCACATGGCGCGCCAGGTGCAGCAACTGCTTCATCTTGCCGAGGCCAGCGAGGTTCAGAACTACAGCTTCGCGCAAGTCGATGTGCGGGAGGTTGCAGGGCAGGGCGTTGCCTACCTGGAGCGCATGGCGCAGGCGGCAGGCGTGCATCTTTCAGCACATTTCAACAATCAGGACAGCCAGGCAGTTCACTGGACCGCCGACAGAGGGGCACTCTTCACGGTGCTGAAGAACCTCATGGAGAACGCCATCCAGCATGCACCGCGAGGCACCAAGGTGATGGTGGAGGTGGGCGCCGAGGCAGTGGCGGTTCGGGACTGGGGGCCGGGCGCAGATCCGGAACAGCTCTCGAAGATATTCACGCGCTTCTGGCGCGGGCCGCATCGCCGCGACCATGGCGCCGGCCTGGGCTTGGCCATATGCCAGGAGATCGCGCAGGCGCACGGATGGAAGCTCTCCGCTCAAAGGGCCGAACCGGGCATGAGATTTCTGCTGGCTCGTTCGGACGCGCAGGAGGAGATCGCGACGACCCAGGTGACAACGCAGGGCCGGTAAGTCGCCGGAAAGTCTTCCAGGCGGAGGATTCAGACATCCTGTTTGTCCTGGTGCGATGTCATGCTTCACTCTGTCGGTCCACGTCCCCTTCATCGCGCGCGCATTGCTGAGCGGTTCCGCGCCGACCGCACTGCAGGCGGATTGCTGCCGGACATGGCACCAAGCCAGCCCGCACGGCCAGCATCGGGCTCGGCGTCCAACGTGGCGCTCAGCGTGGTGGTGCCGGTTTTCAACGAAGAGGCGGTGCTCGTCGAGTTCCAGCGTCGCCTGAACGCCGTGCTGGCTGGCCTTGGCGTGAGATACGAAGTCGTCTATATCGACGACGGGAGTACCGACCAGACCGCTCATCTGCTGCAGCGCCTGCAGCGCAGCCATCCGGGAATCTCGTATGCGCGCCTGACCCGAAATTTTGGCAAGGAAGCAGCCATGAGCGCCGGGCTGCAACTTGCAAGCGGCGAGGCCGTGGTGGTCATCGATGCCGACTTGCAAGACCCTCCAGAGCTCATCCCCGCGATGCTTGCGGCATGGCGTGGCGGGGCCGACGTGGTGAACATGAGGCGGCGAGAGCGGCTCGGCGAGTCCTGGTGGAAGCGAACCACCGCCAGCGCGTTCTATCACTTCATCGAGCGAGTGAGCGACGTGCCGATCGCGCGGCACGTGGGTGACTTTCGCCTGTTCAGCCGCCGGGCAGTCGATGCACTGAACCAGCTGCCTGAGCGCGGGCGATTCATGAAGGGGCTGTTCGCCTGGATCGGCTATCCGCAGGCCACCATCGACTACGAGCGCGCTGCCCGCGCGGCCGGCGAGACCAAGTGGCCTTTTCTCAAGCTCGTCGGGTTGGCCTTCGACGGCATCACGGCGTTCTCGGCCGCTCCGCTGAAAGTGGCCACGCTGCTGGGAATGGCCAGCGCGGGCAGCGCCTTTGCCTATGCGATGTTCTTCTTTTTCAAGGCGCTGATTCTTGGCGATGCGGTGCAGGGCTTTCCGACGCTGATCGTGACGATGCTCTTTCTCGGCGGGCTGCAGCTGCTGTGCATGGGCATGCTCGGCGAATACGTGGCGCGCATCTTCACGGAGACAAAGGGCCGCCCGGTCTACCTGATCGACGTGTATGAACCGGCGACCGTGCCATCGAACGCAAGCGCGGGCCGCTGATGCCGTGCGTTCTTACCGATACCCGGCAGACGCTGGGCACTGCGACCACCTGCGTGCTGGTCTTTCTCATCGTGCTGCGCCTGGCTTCACTGGCGGGCTATCCACTGATGGACACCACCGAGGGGCGCTACGGCGAAATCGCGAGAAAGATGGCGGAGCGCGGCGACTGGATCACGCCGTGGTTCACCGATAGCGAGCCGTTCTGGGGCAAGCCGCCGCTGGCTTTCTGGCTGACCGCGGCAAGCATGCGGATCTTCGGAGTCAACGAATTCGCCGCGCGCCTGCCTCACTTCCTGATGGCTGCAGCGATCGTCGTGCTCACGTTCGGCTGGGCGCGGCGGGCCGGCATGAGGCGGCCCGTCTACGTGCTGCCTTTGCTCGCGACCACCGTCCTTTTCTGGATGGTCTCCGGCGCCGTAACCACCGACATGGCGCTGTGCCTGGGCACGGCGTTGTCGATGCGCGGCTTCTGGTTGGCACTGCAAGGGCCGGCCGAACATCGGCGGCGCGAGACGTGGATTTTCTTCGCCGGGCTCTGGATCACGCTGTTGGCGAAGGGGCCGGTGGGGTGCGTGCTGATCCTGCTGCCTGTTGGCGTGTGGTCCCTGTGGACACGACAGGCACGCAGCGTGTGGCGGGCAGTGCCGTGGCTGCGAAGTGGTGCGCTGCTCGTTGCCGTGGCCGCGCCTTGGTATGCGTTTGCCGAGGCACGCACTCCTGGTTTCCTGGACTACTTCTTCATCGGAGAGCACTGGAACCGGTTCGTGGTCGCGGGCTGGCAGGGCGACCGCTACGGCTCGGCGCATGCGTTTCCGCGCGGCACCATCTGGCTTTTCCTGGCAGGAGCCATTTTTCCGTGGAGCATCGTGGTGCCGCTTGCGGCCTGGCGTGCGCGCGAGCGCAAGAGCACAAGTTTGCAGGTGGACGGTGCGAGCGATACGCAAGCGCAGCCATCGTTCATGCGCTACCTGCTGATCTGCGGTCTTGCTCCGTGCGTGGTCTTCACGGCGGCCGGCAACATTCTCTGGACCTATGTACTTCCAGGCCTGCCGCCGCTCGCGCTTGCGGCGGCGCTCTGGCTGGGCCCCCGCGACGACGGCTTTGCGCGCCGGGCGCTGCTCGCCGGGACTCTTCTCGCAACGGCACTGTTCGTGGGAAGGCTGCTGGACCTTACCGCGGGCGGCCGGGCTGAAGCCAAATCGGCCGAGGCGGTGGTGCAGCTGTATCGTGCGCAGCTGCAGCCGGAGGCGCCGTTGGCATTTGTGCAGGAGCGCATGTTTTCTGCTGCGTTCTATTCGGCAGGGCAGGCGCTGCACATCGCCGACCCGCTGCAGCTCGCGCATGAACGGCCGCACGAGCTGCTGTTTGTCGCAATGCCGCGCGTTGCGCTGGCGCAGTTGCCCAAGGCCGTCTGGCCATGCCTGCAAGTCGTAGGCGACGCCGGGAGCTACCGCCTTTTTCTGCGCAAGCCGTGCACCGAGCAGAGTGCTGCCATGGCGTCGCACGCCGGCGCCAATCAAGAGGGCGGGGAGGGCGAATGGAAGAACTGAATCTTCTTCTCTTCCTGTGGATTGCCGCAGGGCACGCACCCTGCGCCTGGCTGGTGTCGGCTGCGGGGGCCATCGCCGTTGGCGGGCCTTGGCTGTGTGCGGGCTTGCTGGGCTGGATGGCCTGGCTGCATCGCCGGGAGCGCGGCTACCTGCTGGCGGTGCTGGGCTGTGCGGCGCTTGCTTCGATGCTGGCCCATGAACTTGCAGCAGTGCTGAACCTGCCGCGCCCTTTCATGGTGGGCCTGAGCCCTGCGTACATCGAGCACGGTGCGCGCGGTTCGCTGCCGAGCGCGCATGCGACGGTCATGTTCACCGTCGCACTGCTGTGCTTGCGCCGGCCTGCGTTGCGGCGCGCCGGTGCGGTGGCATTTGCGGCCGGCATACTCACCGGTTGGGCACGCATCCACGTCGGTGTTCATTTTCCCGCCGACATTCCGGCCGGGCTGCTGCTGGCCTTGGTGCTGGTGGCGGTCTTCGGCGGGCTGGAGCATGTGGGTCGGCGTGTGCGCGGTGTGCTGGAGCGCGGTTCGTCATCCGCGTGAAACCCCCTCGTGCGACAAGCAGGCAACAGGAGAGAACGCATGGCTGCAGCGAGCAAGCGACAAAAACCGCAGAAACAAGCCGCCCCTGCGCATCCGGAGCGCGCCTATCAGCACGCGAAGGGCGACATGTCGAAGTCCGACAGCGAGAAGTTGGAGCGGCTGCTGCAGGAGTTGCGTCTGCGCCGCATAGCGGCCGAGCCCAAGTTTTCTGACGACGTTATCGTGTGGCCGTCGAAGAGCGCCGTGCCCGGTGGCACGGAGCTGGCGGCCCTTGGAGCCATCAACCTGGGCAATGCAGAAGAGGCGCTTGGGCAAGGAGTGCAAGGCCGCGGCGCGCCGCGGATGAATCTGGTCAAGCAACTGGACGGCGTGTCGGTGATGAAGGCCAATTCATCCGCGTTGCTGGCGATGCGCCGGAATACGCCGGGCCTGCGGATTGCGCCCGCTGCATGGGCCTATCTCCAATACATCCGCCCGCTGGGCGACGAGCTGGAAGCCTCCGCAATCCAGGTGACCGCGGGAGCCAAGGTCAAGAGGTTCGAGCTGCGCCTTGCCGATCCCAAGGGAAACGCCGTGGCGGGCGTTCGGGTCAAGGCGCTCGTCGATTGGGACGGCGCGCACGTGCCCGCGGTCACCGACGCGCAGGGAATCGCGAGCCTGGGAATTCCGGTGCTCTACCCTCGTGTCGAGTTGATTCTGGTCGAGCCGGAACACACGCACTGGTCGGTCTTCGTGAAGGGGTTCGACCGTGTTGCCGCACCGAAGCGCCTGGATGTCCAGACCACGCCGCTGGTGCCTGACGCTTATCAGCTGCTCTCGAATTACGCGCCCTACGATCCCCAGGCGGGAGCGGGTGTCACCGTCGGCGTGATCGACAGCGGCGTCGGGCCGCACGCCGACATTGCCGTGGCGGGTGGCGGCTGCTTCGTTACCGGCGAAGACCCGGCGGATTTTCTCGACAACGGCATCGGACACGGCACGCACGTCGCGGGCATCATCGCGGGCAAGATGGCCGCGGGCAGCGGCATCTACGGCCTGGCGCCGGCTTGCCGCCTGCTCGCGTATCGCGTGTGTCCCAAGACCGGTGAACGCGGCCGTGCCAGATCCAGCGACATTGCCAGCGCGCTCGAACGTGCGATCGCCGACGGCTGCGACATCGTCAACATCAGCATGGGCAGTCTCGAGCCGATGCCGGAGATGCCCGACATTCTTGAAAAAGCGCGCAATGCCGGCATTGCCGTGTTCGCGGCCACCGGCAACGACGGCCAGTCGCTGCTGCGCTATCCCGCCCGGTACAGCCACACGCTGGCAGTCGGCGCGCTTGGCCGCGACGGAACATTTCCGGCGGACTGCCCGGAGAGCTTTCAGGAGAGCGAGATCCGCCGCAAGAAAGAGTTTGTTGCCGAGTTTTCCAACTACGGCCTTTCGACGGATTTCATCGGCCCCGGCGTTGCCGTTTTGTCGGCGTTTCCGGGCGGGCGATACGCAATGATGTCCGGCACTTCGATGGCCACGCCGTTCACATCGGGCATGGCGGCCCGTCTGTTGTCAGGGAATCCGAACCTGCTTAACATGCCCAGAGGTCCTGAAAAGGCCGACGCCATCGTCAAGATGCTGTCGCAGGCAGCCCGAAAGGTGGGCTGGTCGGCCGAGTACGAAGGGTTTGGAGTTCTGAAGTGACAAGCGTGGTATTGACCTACACAGGCAGTCCCGACCAGAAGTTGTCGGCCGAGGCGCGGCTGCGGCGCTGCGTGCCGGGCGTCGTCTTGACGCCGAAGACTGGCACCCTGGTAGAGGCCCAGGTCGACGACACGCAACTCGCGGCGCTCGAGCAGAACCCCGAATGGGTGGTGACCCAATCGACGTTCGCGGAAATCCGCAAGCCTGTCTTCAATCTGAAAAACGCACGCGCCAAGCTCGGCAAATAGTCGCAAGGCGCCACGGCCGCTGTTGGCCGCCGGTTTTTTGGAGAGGAAGTCCCATGTCCGATACAGACGTCCAGGTCGTGAGCAACTCCTGGGCCGGAATTCAGCGCGTTGCCGCAACGCCCAAGCCACCGGAATTCTTCAGCGGCCGGGAAGGCTACGCGCCGGACTTCTTCGGAGACGGCAACCGCGTGGAACTGCCTTCGATGAGCGACGCCATATCGATGGACGACATCGCCACGCTCGAAGACGGCTCCTTCGAGCTCAAGTACCAGCACTTCAGCACGGTGCAGTGCATTTCCCGCCGCGTGCCGCTCTATTCCGCCTGCAACGTCGATGGGTCCAAGTCCAAGAACGTTCCGCGCCACGACACTTGGAACTACGACGGCCGCATCAAGAAGGAATATCAGATGCTGCGGGAAGCCTATGGCCCCGAGCAGGACAAGAAGTTTTCCCGTGGCCACATGACGCGCCGGCAGGACCCGAACTGGGGCTCGCTGGCCACCGCGCAGCGGGCCAACATCGACACCTTCTTTGCAACCAATGCATGCCCGCAGTGGCAGCCTTTCAATGACGGACTGTGGGGCGACCTGGAGGACTACATCCTCGCCAACGCCCAGGGCGACGACAAGCGCATCAGCGTCTTCACGGGGCCCATTCTCCGGACGGACGATGCCGAGAGATTCGGCATCCAGATCCCGCGCGACTTCTGGAAGGTCGTCGCATTCATCAGCGAGGCGACCGGTGAGCTGAGCGCCATTGCCTACCTGATGAGCCAGGGCATCTACCTCGATTCAGGGGTGGCGCGTGACCTGGAAGACTTCGGCACCTCGCAGCGCCCGCTGTCGTTCATCGAGGCCGAGACTGGCCTCAGGTTTGAAAGCCTCCAGGGACGCGATGTGCTCGACGGCGCGGACATCAGCTTCGTGCAGCCGATCCGCCGCTTCGCCGACACCCGGCTTCCGGGCTGATCTACGGGGTAGGGGAGACTTGCTCCCCGGTGGTGGTGCCGATATGCCGAGCCTCGGACTCGATCACCAGGCGGTCGATGCGCTCGTCGGGCAGATTGACCAGCAGTTCCACGTGTCTGCGAATCGCGTGCATCGTCTTCACGAAAGCCTCGGCGCCGCCGGCGTCGTCCGCTCGGGGGTCTGGATGCGACCAGTGCGCGGCGGCGGGTTGCCCGGGCCAGACCGGGCAGGTTTCGCCCGCGGCCTCGTCGCACAGCGTGACGACCAGGTCCATGTGCGGCGCCGAGGCCAGGCCGTACTCGTCCCAATTCTTGCTGCGCAACCCGTCGGTGGGCAGGCCGGCACCCTTCAGCGCTTCGATGGTGCGCGGATCGGGCTGGCCGTCTGGCGTGGGCTCATGGCCGGCGGAATACGCGGCGAAGCGGCCCTTGCCGAGGTGGTTGAGCAGCGCCTCTGCAATCAGGCTGCGTGCCGCATTGCTGTTGCAGAGGAAGAGAACATGAACAGGGTGTGTGGAAGTGGTCATGGTGCGTCCAGGCGGCCGCGTACAGGCGGCCTTCAAGTGGTTGGCTGCGCCATTGATCCCGACATGGATGACGTGTGTATGACGAGTGGAAGACGCGACCGATGCTTGCTTGGGACGGAGTTTCGTTCCGTTACTCACAAGGCGCGCAGACTTGCTGCCAAGTCATCCGCTTTTCATGCCGCGGAGCCATACTGCAGCGGATGCCTGTCGGCGCTGGTAGAGGTTGCCTTCGGCACCCGCCACAGTGCGGGACCTCGAGCCGGCGGCATCCTCGGTTATTGCAGTCGCTTATGGAGGCGCCATGCCGACACTTCCCTATGCAATTCTCGAAGCCCCTTCCACGCTGGGCTTGGCGACGGACGGAGTGGAGCGCTTGCCCGAGCAGCTCCTGGGTCTCGGCCTTGCCGAGCGCATCTGTGCACGGCGCGCCGTGCGGCTGGCAGTGCCGCCGAAGTACCCTGTACCCGACCCAGCGACCGGCGTCCTGAATGCCAGGGCCATTGCGGCGTGGTCACCCCGCCTTGCCGATGCGGTGGAAGCGGTGCTCGGCGCGCGCGAATTCCCGGTCGTGCTGGGCGGCGATTGCACAATCATCCTGGGCTCGATGCTCGCGTTTAAACGGCGCGGCCGCTACGGTTTGTTCTTCATCGACGGCAACGCCGATTTCTTCCAGCCCGAGGCGGAACCCAATGGCGAGGGCGCCTCGATGGACCTTGCCCTCGTCACCGGCCACGGCCCCTCGCTCCTGACCGGCATTGAAGGCCGCGCTCCCCTGGTCCGCCCCGAAGACGCGGTCGCGTTCGCGTATCGCGATCACAAGGATCAGGAGGAGTACGGAAGCCAGCCGCTCCCCAAAGCGCTCATGGCGATCGACCTTCCCGCCGTGCGCGCGATTGGCATCGAGGCCGCGGCGCGCCAGGCGGTCGACCACCTGACACGCGAGGAGCTGGATGGCTTCTTCATCCACCTCGACGCCGATTGCCTCGACGACGCCATCATGCCGGCCGTCGATTTTCGCGTGCCGGGCGGGTTGTCGTGGGACGAACTGGGGACTGCGCTTCGCGTTGCCTTGGCAAGCGGCAAGGCGGTCGGCCTCGAGGTCACCATCTACAACCCTCGCCTTGATGAAGACGGCAGCGCCGGTCGCGGCCTGGCAGACGTACTGGCCGCGGCGCTTGGAACAGCGGCGTCCTGAGCACAGCGGGCAGAAGGCCGCACCAATGAGCTTGTCGAGGATGCGACAGGTCCATCGGCGCTAGCCGCTGGCAACATGCGCGCAGGGGCCGGCCGGCGAACTAGGGGCTGACCTGGCCGGCCATTGCCACTCTTCGTTCGAGGACGTCCAAAAGCTCCATCGGATCGAAGGGCTTGATCAGGTGGGCGTCGAAACCTGCGGCGCGTGCCCGTGCCTTGTCGGACTCCTGGCCCCATCCAGTGGCAGCAAGCAGGAAGGCTTGCCGGCCCCACGGAGTAAGGCGCACCGCCTGGGCGACTTCATACCCGGTGAGCTTGGGCATGCCTATGTCAAGAATCAGCACCGAAGGGCGGACCGCCTCCGCAATGGCGAGGGCTTGCGCCCCGTCGGTGGCGACGTGCACCTGATGGCCTTCCATGCGCAGCAGTTCGGCCAGGAGCGTCACGGCACTGACGTTGTCATCGGCAATCACGATGCTTGCAGCGCGCCGCCCGCTGATGGTGAGCACAGGAGGCGCGTTGTCCAACGCCGGTTTCAGCGGGATGCTGCCGATGGGAAGCCGCACGACGAAGCGGCTGCCTTTTCCCAGGCCCTCGCTCTCCGCCACGATGCTGCCTCCGTGTGCGGCGCAGATTGCACGCGACAGGGCAAGGCCGATGCCAAGGCCGCCCTCGGGCCGATGGAGCACGGCACCCTCTTGCGAGAACATCTCGAAGATGCGCTCGAGCGATTGCGGCGTCAGCCCCATCCCATTGTCGCTGACCACGAACTCGCAGAACTCGCCGGCGCTCGACGCACTCACCTGGATGCGCCCGCCCGCCCGGGTGTATTTGGCGGCATTCGTCAGAAGATTGGTGATGATCTGTGCGAGACGCACAGGGTCGGCCTGGAGCGCAAGGTCGTCTTCGACCTGCAAGGTCACCGTGTGACTCCGTCTGCGCAGCTCGGGGCCTGTGTTTTGCAACGCCAGATCGATCGCTGTACGCGCGTAGACAGGCTCCTTCTTGACTGTCATGCGACCGGTCTTGATGCGGCTGGTGTCGAGCAGGTCGTCCAGCAGTCTCGATATCTGGACGACTTGCGTGCGGATCAGCTCGGCGGTGTTCTGCGTGGCGGGATCAGGCGACTGCCTGAGCATCTGCGCGGCAAGGCCTATGGGCGCGAGCGGGTTGCGCAGCTCATGCGCGAGCACCGCAAGAAATTCGTCCTTTTTCTGATCGGCCTCCCGCAGATCCTGTTCCATCTGCTTTCTGGCCGTGGATTCCTGCACCACACCGAAGATGCCCGCGACAGCACCTGCATCATCGGTTTGCGGCGTTCCCCAGACTGCCAGCCACCGCGGCGGGCGGCTCCCGGCCAGGCGGTACTCCTCGCGATAGGTCATGCCGCTGCGCACGCTGGCCTGGACAGCGCCAAGCGTTCGTTCCCTGTCATCCTCATGAATGAGTTGCGCCAGTTCATGCCAGGTGATGGGGGCAACCGGAACACCGAAAAGTGCTGCCGCGCGCGGCGACAGGGAAACCACGTCCGTGGCCGCGCTCCAGCTCCAGTCGCCCATCTCAGCCGCGGCCAACGCAATGTTCAAGCGCTCGTTGGTCAGCTGCATCGCATGGTGGGCGCGGGTGCGCTGCAGGCTCTCCCAGCATCGGCTGCAGACCAGCTGGACCAGCTCGATCTCTTGCTTGTTCCATCGTCTCGGCGTGCGCTGGTGCACGGCCATGGCCGCCACGAAGCGGCCGTCCTTGTGCAGTGGAACGCAGATCACGGCCTGGATGGCAGTGAGCCGATACGCACTCAGATCCATGCCGGTCGCGCGCGGATCGGTGTCGATGTCGTGGACCACGTAGGGCAGGTTGGCGCGCATGAGCTGAAGGCAATCCAGCCCGAACTGGGAGAACGTGTAGCGGCCGACGATGGAATCGACGCCCTGGCTGAAATCCCCGGTCAGCGTGAAGTGGTCCTCGTCGGCGTCGACTTCGGCGTACGCGCACCGGTTGACCCCCAAATGCGTTCCAAGCAAACGCGCGGTGATCTGCATGACTTCCGCGGGATCGCTCAGTGGCTGCGTTGTTCTGGCGAGGCTGTCCAGAAACGCGATCTGCGGTTCCAGGTCTGCGACGGAGTCCGCCGTCGCGTCTGATCGGGAAGGCGGGGCGGCTTCTGAACTCACGGCATTGTCTCTGGTGGAAGGAGGAATTCGATGGCGCCCCCTGATGGTCGACCAGCGAGTGGATCATCGCGGCTCTCTGGCCAGTGTCAGCCGAATTCGCTATTTACAAGACCTGCCAAGACCTCGACCGCCTTCCGTGACTCACGATTTCTGTATGGCCATGTGTCGGATGGCGATCCGGATACATGAGCGTCCAAATCCCCGGGTCCACGACACACCGGAGATACAAGCCGTCGATTCAATCCACTCATCGCATAAGACCCGGGTGAGACCGGTTCAGTCGATGTACCGCTCTCTCTCCCAAGCTTCATGAAACTGTCCCTCTTTGCCGCCGCAGCGCTTGCCGCGCTCACCCTGACTTCCTTCCATGCAGGGGGCGAGACCGCGACGGACCTCGGGCGCCCCGCGCCGATCCTTCCGATCGCGTCGGAGTCGCTAGCAAAGCTGGTCGTGTACCCGCCGTTGCCCGAGGCACTGGCGCGGGGAGTCGTGATCATTCAGTACCGGACCGAGAACGTGCGCGTCATCCCGGTGTTCGGCGAGGGCGCACGCGGCGTGTCGCCGCGTGTCGGCCACCTTCATGTGACGGTCGATGACCGGCCGGGCACCTGGGCGCACACCAGTGCGGACCCGATCATCGTCGTCGGGCTCACACCCGGCGTGCACAAGATGCTGATCGAGGTCGCAGACCCGACGCACAAGATTCTGACCAGCGAGACCGTTTTGGTAACGGTTCCCGAACGGCCGGCTTCAGCAGCGCCCCAGGCGCATGCGCATTGAGGCTGTTGCCTCGGTTTCAGACAGGCGCCCGCGAGTGCGGCCGAGCCGCTTTGGCTAGAGAGAGGAGGGAGATTGGCCTGCCCGGAGGGGATCGAACCCCCGACAACCTGCTTAGAAGGCAGGTGCTCTATCCAACTGAGCTACGGGCAGATTCCGGGCCGGACAGAAGCAAAAATGAAAGATACAGAAGAAACTTGGTCGGGGCGAAAGGATTCGAACCTTCGACCCTCTGGTCCCAAACCAGATGCGCTACCAGGCTGCGCTACACCCCGACAAGCCTTCCATTCTAGCTTGAATATCGGTGCTCTCAGCGTTTCTCGTACTGAGTCTTGCCGAAAAGAATCTCGCGTTCCTTGTCGCCGGTGATCGGCTGGCGCAAATCGGCCAGCACTTTCACGCCGCGCTGCACGGCGGGCCGTGCGGCAATCGCGTCGAACCAGGCCTTCAGGTGTGGGTAGTCGGTGAGGGTGATGCCCTGTTTGTCCCAGCTGCGCAGCCACGGGAAGATGGCGATGTCGGCAATCGAATAGGTCTTGCCGGCAATGAACTTGTTCTTCGACAGCTGCTTGTCGATCACGCCGTAGAGCCGCTTGGCTTCGTTGCTGTAGCGCTCGATGGCGTAGCTGATCTTTTCAGGCGCATACATGCGAAAGTGATGCGCTTGGCCGAGCATGGGCCCCACGCCGCCCATCTGGAACATGAGCCACTGCAGCACGTCGTAGCGTTCGCGGTCGGTCTTGGGCAGCAGCTTGCCGGTCTTGCCCGCCAGGTACACAAGGATGGCGCCCGATTCGAAAAGCGAGATCGGCTTGCCGTCCGGCCCGTCCGGGTCGGTAATGGCGGGAATCTTGTTGTTCGGGCTGATCTGCAGGAAGTCGGGCGCGAACTGGTCGCCTTTGCCGATGTTGATCGGGCGGGCGTTGTACGGCAGGCCGCACTCCTCCAGCATGATGTGAATCTTGTGGCCGTTGGGCGTGGGCCAGGAATAAACCTCGATGGGCGATGCGGGCATGTCTAGCGCTCCGATATGCGGGTTGTGATTTGCGGGTTGTGATTCGAGGCAGGCAGCATATACGCGGCCATTCAAATGCGTGCAGCGCCGGGAATTGCGGTGCGCCGCGCCACCGCGTTGCGAAGCCGCTCAGGCAACGGCCGAGCTGGACGACAGGTGCTGGTGAATCAACGCCACCACCGCGGCCCCTTCACCGATGGCGCCGCCCACGCGCTTGACCGAGCCCGAGCGCACGTCGCCCACGGCAAACACGCCTTGCACGCTGGATTCGAGCGCGGTGGAGGGCCGTGCCGGAAAGCCGCTGCTCGCCGCGTCGCCTGTCAGCACAAAGCCGTGCTTGTCGACCGAAACCCCGCAGCCCTCGAGCCAGCTGGTTTCAGGCTCGGCGCCAACGAAGAGAAAGATGTTGCGGGCCGCACAGTCGTGTTCGTCCCCGGTGGTCTGGCAGCGCCACCTGGCGCCGGTCAGGCCTTCGTCGGAGCCGCCGTTCAGCTTGACCAACTGGGTGTGCGGATGCAGTTCGATGTTGGGCGTGGCCTCGATGCGGTCGATGAGGTAGCGCGACATGCTGGCCGCCAGCGAAGGGCCGCGCACCAGCACGTTGACCTTGGCCGCGTGGCGCGACAAGAACACCGCGGCTTGTCCGGCCGAGTTGCCGCCGCCGACAAGCGCCACTTCCTGCTGCGAGCAAAGCTTTGCTTCGATGGCCGATGCCCAGTACCAGATGCCCCGGCCTTCGAACTCGGACAGCCGTGGCACATCGGGCCGCCGGTAGCGCGCGCCGCTGGCAATGACCACGGTGCGCGCATTGATGGTGCGGCCGTCGGCCAGTGCAATGCGCAGGCTGCCCATCGGGTTGTTGCGGGTGCAGTCCAGCGAGGTGACCTTCACCGGAATGAGCATCTCGACGCCGAATTTCTGGGCTTGCACGAAAGCCCGGCCCGCGAGGGCTTGCCCCGAGATGCCGGTCGGAAAGCCAAGGTAGTTCTCGATGCGCGCGCTGGCGCCGGCCTGTCCGCCGAAGGCGCGGCAGTCGAGCACGATCACGTGCAGGCCTTCAGACGCTGCGTACACCGCGGTTGCCAGGCCGGCGGGGCCGGCACCGACCACGGCCACGTCGAACAGCTCATCGCGCTCGGCGGTGTCCACCATGCCAAGGCAACGCGCCAGTGCATCTTCGGCCGGGTTAACCAGGACCGAGCCGTCGGGGCATACGGCCAGCAGCTTGCAGGTGCCGTACTGTTCGAGCAGCGCCGCGGCGTCGGGATCTTCCGCCGCATCGACCAGGTGATAGGGGTGGCCGTTGCGACGCAGAAAGTTTTCGAGCCGCGCCATGTCGGGCGACTCTGGCTTGCCGATGAGCACCGGCCCGCTCGCGCCCGATTCAATCAACGCCACGCGCCGCAAGATCAGTGCGCGGGTGATGCGTTCGCCAAGATCCGCTTCGGCCACGAGCAGCGCGCGCAGTTGCGGCGGCGGAACGACCAGCGCCTCGACTTCTTCGTCTGCATGGCCGTCGACGAGGGCAGGGCGGCCGCTCAGCTGGCCCACCTCGGCAAGGAACTCGCCCGGCCCCTGGCGAACGATGGGCACCACATGCCCGAGGCCGTCGCGCTGGGTGATGGCCACCACGCCCTTGAGCAGCACGAACATGCCCGGGCCTGTTTCTCCGGCGGTAAAGAGCCGTTCCCCGCGCGCGAATCGCTGCACCGTCCCGAACCGCGCAATGCGCGCGATCTCGGCATCGCTGAGAACGGGAAAGGTCTGGTGAAGGCGGTTGTCGAAATTGCTGCTTGCGTCTGTGGCCATTTAAAGAAACTCCAGTGTCGCGACCCACCGCATTAGACAGCCTTGCGGGCCGAATGGGGCGGCCCCGAAACAGGGCCCAAACACGCTGTAACACCGTCATGCAAATGCCATGCCGCTGACATGCCGGTTTCACCGCGAGTGCAGAGACTCCATCGGCAGAAAGGGTTCCCAATGAAAGAACTGCCCAATCCGACGTTTCCGCTGTCGCAGATCGGACTGCGCGCCGCCTTGTGGCCCGTCCCTGCCGTTGCAAACGCCGCGCGCACGTCGGTGCCGGAGGCGCCCGCCGCGGTTCTGGTGCCGCCGGTCGTCGATGCCAAGCAGGGCATCACGGTGAGCTGGGCACGCCACCTCGATGACGTGCGCGCCGCGCAGCGCTTGCGCTATGAAGTGTTCGTCGGCGAAATGGGCGCACGCGTGAGCACGCCGCTGGCGGGGCACGACATCGACCTGTTCGACGACTTCTGCGAGCACCTGCTGGTGCGCGACGAGCTCACGCAGCAAGTGATTGGCACCTACCGCGTGCTCACGCCGGCCCAGGCCCGTCGCGTGGGCAGCACCTACAGCGACACCGAGTTCGACCTGACCCGGCTGCGCGACCTGCGCGAGCGCATGGTGGAGCTCGGCCGCAGCTGCGTGCATCCCGATCACCGCCAGGGCGGGGTCATTCTTGCGCTGTGGGGCGCGCTGGCGGGCTTCATGCATCGCAACAAGCTCGACACAATGATCGGCTGCGCGAGCATTCCCATGTCACACAACGGCGTGACCAACGGCGATGCGGCCGCCAGTATCTGGCGCCAGCTGTCGGCCAGCCACATGGCGCCGATCCAGTACCAGGTGCAGCCAAGGCTGCCGCTGCCGGTCGAGCGCCTGGACAGCGCGCTCGACGTCGAGCCGCCCGCGCTCATCAAGGGTTACCTGCGCCTGGGCGCCAAGGTGCTGGGTGCTCCCGCATGGGACCCGGATTTCAACACCGCGGACCTGCCGATGCTGATGCGCATCGACGACTTGCCGGCGCGCTACCGCAAGCACTTTCTGGGCGCATGAAACCAGCGGTCGCCCGGCCCGCTGCCCGGCCATCTGCTTCTTCGGCTGCTTCGGGAGAGCCGGGCACTGGCCAATCGACGTCACAGGAGCGTCACGGAAACGTCACAAACAAGGACGAAACTGTCATATTTCCGCCTACGTGTGCTCCCGTGCCCCTTGCCCCAGAATCAGTGCCCATGCAATCTGCTACCGCTGACCGGACACTTGAGGTCGCGGCATCGGCGCTCACGCTGCTCGACCGCGATCACAGCATCCTGTCATTCAACGAGCGTGTGCTCGATTGGGCCCACAGGCCCGAGGTGCCGCTCATCGAGCGCCTTCGCTACCTGTGCATCGTTTCATCCAACCTCGACGAATTCTTCGAGGTCCGCGCCGCACCGCACCTGATCGCCAGCAGCGCCAGCGACCAGAAGGGCACCTACACCACCGAGTCGTTCGAGCGCCTGGCCGAGGCTGCCCACACGCTGGTGGGCCGCCAATACGCGCTCTACAACGACGAGCTGATGCCCACGTTTGCCAAGCACGGCATCCACATCATTTCGCACGGGGAGCGCAATGCGGCGCAGCGCAAATGGGTCAGCGAATATTTCGAGCGCGAAGTGCGCCCGTTGCTGATCCCGGTGGGGCTCGATCCGGCACACCCGTTTCCGCAGGTGGCCAACAAGTCGCTCAACTTCATCGTGCGGCTTGGCGGCAAGGACGCATTCGGGCGCGAAAACCCGATCCAGATCGTCAAGGTGCCGCGCGTGCTGCCGCGCGTCATTCGCATGCCGGCCAAGGTGTCCGACGGCAAGACGCTGTTCGTGGCGCTTTCGAGCGTGGTGCGCGCACATTTGTCGAGCATGTTTCCGGGCCGCGAGGTGGGCGACTTCTCGCAGTTCCGTGTCACACGGCATTCCGATCTTGCGGTCGACGAGGAAGACGTCAAGAACCTGCGCACCGCGTTGCGCCAAGGGCTGCAGCACCGCCACTACGGCCAGGCCGTGCGGCTCGAGGTGTCGGCCAGTTGCGCCGAGTCGCTCGCGAGTTTTCTGCTGGCGCAGTTCAACCTGCCGCCGCAGGCGCTCTATCGTGTGCACGGCCCCGTGAACCTGGCGCGGCTCACGCAACTGATCGACCTGCTGGACGAGCCGCAGCTGCGCTTTCCGCCTTACTCGGCTTCGTACCCGGTCACGCTGTCTCCGGCGCAGTCGTTCTTCGAGCGGCTGCAGCGCGGCGATGTGCTGATCCATCAGCCCTTCGAAAGCTTCGACGGCGTGCTCGCCTTTTTGCGAGAGGCGGTGCAAGACCCGCAGGTGCTGGCCATCAAGCAGACCATCTACCGCACAGGTGCCGATTCGGAACTGATGGACCTGCTGCGCGAGGCCGTCCGCCGCGGCAAGGAAGTGACGGTGGTGGTGGAGCTCAAGGCGCGCTTCGACGAAGAGGCCAACATCAATTGGGCCGAAATGCTCGAGTCGATTGGCGCGCAGGTGGTGTACGGCGTGGTGGGCCTGAAGACGCACGCCAAGATGCTGTTGGTGACGCGCCGCGAGGGCAAGCAGATGCGCCGCTACGGCCATCTTTCCACGGGCAACTACAACCCGCGCACCGCCAAGCTCTACACCGACATCAGCCACCTGACGGCCGATCCGCTGCTGACGGCCGACATGGAAGCGGTGTTCGTCCATCTGGCAAGCCAGAGCCGCCTGCCCAAGCTCAACCGCATGTGGCTGGCCCCGTTCGACCTGCACAAGAACCTCATTGCGCAGATCGATGCCTTGAGCCTGGCAGCCGCAACCGGCGAGACCACGCGCATCGTCGCCAAGATGAATGCGCTGACCGACGACCAGCTGGTTGCCGCGCTGATGCGCGCGGGGCAGAAGGGCGTGAAGATCGACCTCATCGTGCGAGGCGCCTGCACCCTGCCGGCGCAGGTGCCGGGGCTGACCGACAACATCCGCGTGCGCTCGGTGATCGGACGGTTCCTGGAGCACTCGCGCGTCTTCTATTTCCGCAGCGGCGAGGAAGAGTCGCTTTACCTCTCGAGCGCCGACTGGATGAACCGCAACATGATGCGGCGCGTGGAACTGGCCTGGCCGGTCACCGATCCGAGCCTTCGCCAGCGCTTGATCGACGAATGCCTGGTGGCCTACCTGCACGACGGCCGCGACGCATGGGATCTTGGCGGCGACGGGATCTACACGCGCGTCGACCACGACACCCATCGCGGCGAGGCGGGTGCTTCTCGCGCCGTCGAGGCGCACGGCGCACAGACCGCGCTCATGAATCGATATGCATCGCGAGGGCATCACTCCGATGCATCCAGCAACTGACCATCGAAAGACGATGAGCATGGACTTGATCTTCTGGCGCCATGCCGAAGCCGAGGACTGGACCGAGGGCTGCGACGACCTGCAGCGCTCTCTTACCGCGCGCGGCGAGAAGCAGGCCAAGCGCATGGCAAGCTGGCTCGACCGGCAATTGCCCGACGGCACCCGCATCATCTGCAGCCCCGCGCGGCGCTGCGAGCAGACCGCGCTCGCGCTCGGCCGCAAATACAAGCTGCGCTCCGAACTCGCGCCCGACACCACGGCCGAGGCCATGCTGGGGGCGGCGGGCTGGCCCAACGGAAAGTCCGTGGTGCTGATGATCGGGCACCAGCCCTCGGTGGGGCAGGCGATCTCGCTTCTGCTGGGGCTCAAGCAGGACAGCTGCCCGGTGCGCAAGGGCGCGCTGTGGTGGATTCGAACGCGCGAGCGCGACGGCGACGTGCAGACCGTCGTGGTCACGGTTCAGTCGCCCGAGCTTCTCTGACGGTGACGAGAGCAGAAAATTTGCCCAAAACTGTAAACTAATTGGCCAAATTCGGGCCGCACGGCAGCCATATGTAGGCACAATGGCCGCGCCAGATGCATTTAGTCACAAATTGCATCCATAACTTACAACCACAAGGCGATTGCGCAGCAAGTGCCTTGTGTGCCGCGGATTTCCGGGCGCCAGGTGGCGAGGGCTGTTGCAGCCGTCTTTCACCGCGGATGCCCTATGAAAGCGCTCGTTTCCCTGTTGGCTGCTGCAGCCCTCTTGGCCGGATGCGCCACGAGCACGCCCGAGCCTGCGCCGCAGGTTCGCCACGACGCCACCCGGTCGATCTCGAAGATCGAACTCGTCTACAACGAACAGGACCAGCTCACGGTGATGGACGGCGGCGGCTCCGCGATCATCGGATGGGCTGGGGTTTTCGGGCCGGTCGGAACGCTGGTGGCGCTCGGGGTCGAGGTCGGCACCCGGGTGACGAAGGCCAGTCGCATGGAGCGGCGCACCCTCGAGTTCACGGCCGCCGTAAAGAACAGCGGGGCGGCGTCGCTCAACCGGCAATTCGCCGAGCAGCTGGCGGCGCGGCTGCGTACCGGGGGCCGCGAAGTCAAGCTGACGCCCGCGCCACGCGTGGACGGCGAGCTCGCGCAGCTGCACGCAGCCGGCTTCCAGCCCACGCCCGGCTACAGCACGTTGGTGGTTCGGGTCACCACGATCTATTCGGCGCCTGACATGACGTCGAGCTTCAAGCCCTTCGTGGCGATCGAGCAGTCGCTCAAGAACGAGCAGCAGGCCGTTCTCTACCAGACGACCCACACTTCCGACATGGAGGAGCCGGCCTTCCTGGCCTACGACGGCCTGCTTCAGGAGAACGCCAAGGCCCAGGACGGCCTGCGGCAGGGGCTTTCCGAGATTCTCCACACCGCCTATGCCGGCATGTTCGGCGAAGACGAGTCGTCGCGCATGGCCAGCGCGGAAGCTACCCGCACCGCCGGACTCGAGGCGAAGTGAACGGGCTCAGGCGCCGTTGAGTTCCACGCGCCAGTTGCTGGTCTTCTGCCAGGCCAGCACTTCTTCGCGCAGCAGGTGCGCGGACTGGGGGTAGGCATCGGCCCAGTCGGGCGCGCAGACAATCGTGAAAGCCCTGGCGCCCAACGCCGCAAGATGCAGCGCCTGAGGATCGGGGTCGCGGCGCGCGTGGCAGAGGATGACCGCCAGGCGCAGCGACAGCAGTTGCATCACGAAGGTCTCGTCGTCCAGCGCCGCCTCTAGCTTGCGCAGTTTTCCGCGCTGGCCCAGGACCAGTTGGCCGAGCGCGTGCAGTTCGTTCACGGCAAAGCCGGGCGCGTCGGTGTTGTCCAGGATGTAGGCGCCGTGCTTGTGGTAGTCGCTGTGCGACACCAGCGTGCCAATTTCATGCAGCTGCGCCGCCCAGCCCAGTTTGCGCAGCGCCCGGCCGGCGCGGCTGGTGGAACTGCCGCCGCGTGCCGCCGGCGCCAGTTGCACGAACAGCGCGGCGGCCGTGTCGCCCACGCGCTTGGCCTGGGCGGCATCGACCGAGAAGCGGGTGGCCAGCCGCGCCACGGTGGCGGTGCGCAAATCGGCCACGCCTTCGTCTCGTTCCAGCAACTCGTAGAGCACGCCGTGGCGAAGCGCGCCCTGGGCCACTTTCATTTCTTCGATGCCGAGCAGGTCGAACACCGCCCGCAGCACGCTCACACCGCCGCCGATCACGGGCTTGCGGTCTTCGCGCATGCCGTCGATGCGCAGCTTGTCGGCGCTGCCGGCCTTGAGCAGGCGGTCGACGAGCCAGTCGAGCCCGTCTCGGGTAATCAGCCCTGGCTCGCCGCCGGCCGCGGCCAGCACGTCGCCCACCGCGCCGATGGTGCCGGAGGCGCCGTAGGCCACGTCCCACTGGTCGCGGGTGTAGCTTGAAAGCGCATCGTCCAGCACGGCCTTGGCGGCCACCTCGGCGGCGCGGAATGCGGCGGGGGTGAAGAGGCCTTCCGCAAAGTGCTTCATCGACCAGGCGACGCTGCCAACGCGGTAAGACTCCATGAGCTCGGCCTCGAGCGCCTGGCCAATGATCATTTCGGTCGAGCGCCCGCCGATGTCCACCACCAGGCGGCGCTCCCGGTCGGAGGCGTCGGTGTGCGGCAGCATGTGCGCCACGCCTTGGTAAATAAGGCGGGCTTCCTCGCGACCCGGAATCACGTCGATGCCGAACCCCAGGATGGTGCGTGCGCGCAATAGGAATTCTTCGCGGTTGCGGGCTTCGCGCAGCGTCTGGGTGGCCACGGCGCGTACCTGCGAGCGCTTGAAGCCGGCCAGCCGCTCGCCAAACCGGGCGAGCGCGTCCCAGCCCCGCTGCATGGCCTCGGGCGTGAGGTTGCGGGCGCTGTCCAGGCCGTTGCCCTGGCGCACCGTCTCCTTGAGGTATTCGGTGCGGTGAATCTGACCGTGGTCGACCTGTCCGATTTCCAGCCTGAAGCTGTTCGAACCGAGATCGACCGCTGCGAGGCGGGTGCCGTTTTGCATTTTGTAGTGAAGAGGGCGGGGCTGTGATCGTAGCGCCATGGCCTGGCGCGCCGCCCCGGTCGCGTCGCCGAGAGGGTTGGAAGGCTAGAGACCGTGCATGACGGTTCCGTGACAGCGTCACAAAAACTCCCTGCGCAAAGGCGGCCTTTCCCTCTATGACGGGGTGTCACACCGATGTCACACAAGCTTTCTAGAGTCCGTCCCAAGCCCGAAAGGGACTACTTCTTACTTCTAAAAAAGGAAGCCTTATGAAAACGACTTTCAAGTTTGCAGCTGCCGGCCTCGTGGCCGCGGCCTTCGCCCATGTTCCCGCTTTCGCACAAGATGTGACCGGCGCCGGCGCCAGCTTCCCGGCACCGCTGTATGCCAAGTGGGCCTCCGATTTCAACAAGAGCACCGGCGTCAAGATCAACTACCAGTCGGTCGGCTCGGGTGCCGGCCTGAAGCAGATCGAAGCCAAGACGGTCGATTTCGGCGCTTCCGACGCCCCCCTGAAGGACGAAGAGCTCCAGGCCAAGGGCCTGATGCAGTTCCCCACCGTCATCGGCGGCGTGATTCCCGTGGTCAACATTCCTGGCATCAAGCCGGGCGAGCTGAAGCTCAACGGCCAGGTGCTGGGCGACATCTACCTGGGCAAGATCACCAAGTGGAACGACCCGGCCATCAAGGCGCTGAACGGCTCGCTGGCCCTGCCGGACGCCGCCATTGCACCGGTTCGCCGCGCCGACGGCTCGGGCACCAGCTTCCTGTTCACCAACTACCTGAGCAAGGTCAACGCCGAGTGGAAGAGCAAGGTCGGCGAAGGCACGGCCGTGAACTGGCCCACCGGCGCGGGCGGCAAGGGCAATGAAGGCGTCGCCGCTTTCGTGAACCGCCTGCCCAACTCGATCGGCTATGTCGAATACGCCTACGTGAAGCAGAACAAGATGACGTACGCCCAGCTGCAGAACGCGGCCGGCAACTTCGTCTCGCCGGAAGACACGGCCTTCAAGGCCGCTGCCGCCGCTGCCGACTGGAACAAGAGCTTCTACCAGGTGCTGACCAACCAGGCCGACAAGGGCGCATGGCCGATCACCGGCGCGACGTTCATCCTGCTGCACAAGGCGCAGGACAAGCCCGCCAACGCCACCACCGTGCTGAAGTTCTTCGACTGGGCCTACAAGAACGGCGACAAGACCGCCGACGAGCTCGACTACGTGCCGATGCCCGATACGGTGAAGGCCACGATTGCCAAGGCATGGGGTGAGGTGAAGGACGCATCGGGCAAGCCGGTCGCGTTCAAGTAAGCAACCCACCCACCCAGCCCAGAACGGCGCATCCATGAGCAGTACACCGCTCCAGGATGCGCCGCATTCGTCTTTGCCGGAGCGACCCGTGTCATCCACTTTTCCTGCTTCCGCATCCGCGCTCGACCTCGCTGCCGAGCGTGGCCGCGCCACTGCTCCACCGCCCGCCAAGGCACCGCGCTCCGGCCCCATGGCCGACCGCCTGTTCGGCTGGGCCGCCAAGGGCGCCGCGCTGCTCACGCTCGCGATGCTGATCGGCATCCTGCTGTCGCTGATCGCCGGCGCATGGCCCGCCATTTCGAAATACGGCCTGGGCTTTCTCACCAGCAGCGTGTGGGACCCCGTACAGAACGAGTACGGCGGCCTGGTCATGATCTACGGCACGCTGGCCACCTCGATCATCGCGCTGGTGATTGCGGTGCCGGTGAGCTTCGGCATTGCGCTGTTTTTGACTGAGCTTTCGCCCAGCTGGCTCAAGCGCCCGCTGGGCACGGCCATCGAGCTGCTTGCCGCGGTGCCGTCCATCGTGTACGGCATGTGGGGCCTGCTCGTGTTCGGCCCGATTCTTTCCACCTGGGTGCAGCAGCCGCTGCAGAAGCTGCTTGCCGGCGTGCCGTACCTCGGCGCCCTGGTGTCCGGCCCGCCGGTGGGCATCGGCATTCTGTCGGCCGGCATCATCCTCGCGATCATGATCATTCCGTTCATTGCCTCGGTGATGCGCGACGTGTTTGAAGTGACGCCGCCGCTGCTCAAGGAGTCGGCCTACGGCCTCGGCTCCACGACCTGGGAAGTGGTCTCGAAGGTCGTGCTGCCCTACACCAAGGCCGGCGTCATCGGCGGCATCATGCTCGGCCTTGGCCGGGCGCTCGGTGAGACGATGGCGGTCACCTTCGTGATCGGCAACATGAACCAGCTCAATTCGCTGTCGGTGTTCGAGGCTGCCAACAGCATTACCTCGGCGCTTGCCAACGAGTTTGCCGAAGCAGGCGCCGGCCTTCACCAGGCCGCGCTGATGTACCTCGGCCTGGTGCTGTTCTTCATTACCTTCGTGGTGCTGACGCTCTCCAAGGTGCTGCTGGCCCAGATGAAGAAGAGCGAAGGGACCAAGTCATGAATACGAGCACTGCCCAAAACCTGCTGAGCGCCAAGGCACTTGCCGAAACGCGCCAGGCCAAGTTCGCCTCGCGCAAGCGAGTCAACCAGATCGCGCTCACGCTGTCGCTCGCCGCGATGATGTTCGGTGTGTTCTGGCTCATCTGGATTCTTTGGGAAACGCTGCGCCTGGGCCTTGGCGGCCTGGCGCTTGCCACGTTCACCGAAATGACCCCGCCGCCGAACGAGGCGGGCGGCATCGCCAACGCGATCTTCGGCTCGTTCGTGATGGTGGCGCTGGCCACCTTCGTGGGCACGCCGATCGGCATCATGGCCGGCATCTACCTGGCCGAGTACAACCCCAAGGGCTGGCTCTCGTCGGTGACGCGCTTCGTCAACGACATCCTGCTGTCGGCCCCGTCGATCGTGATCGGCCTGTTCGTGTATGCCGTGGTGGTGGCGTACTTCAAGACCTTCTCGGGGCTTGCGGGTGCGCTCTCGCTGGCGCTGATCGTGATTCCGGTGGTGATTCGCACCACCGAGAACATGCTGCAGCTGGTGCCGCCGGGCCTGCGCGAAGCGGCCTATGCACTTGGCACGCCGAAGTGGAAGGTGATCTTGAGCATCACGCTGCGCGCCGCGCGTGCCGGTGTGGTCACGGGTGTGCTGCTGGCCGTGGCGCGCATTGCCGGCGAAACCGCGCCGCTGCTCTTCACCGCGCTGAACAACCAGTTCTGGACCGCCGACATCAGCCAGCCGATGGCCAGCCTGCCGGTGACGATCTTCAAGTTTGCGATGAGCCCGTACGAAAACTGGCAACAGCTGGCCTGGGCCGGCGTGTTCCTGATCACCGTGGCCGTGCTTGCCCTCAACATCCTGGCGCGCGTTCTCACGCGCAACAAACTCTGATTCAAGAAGAAGTAGCAACCATGCCAAACACTGTCGCACAACCGTCGCGCTCGAAGATCTCGGTCAAGGACCTGAACTTCTACTACGGCAAGTTCCACGCGCTCAAGGGCATCAACCTCGAGATTCCCGAGAACAAGGTCACGGCCTTCATCGGCCCGTCGGGCTGCGGCAAGTCGACCCTGCTGCGCACCTTCAACCGCATGTTCGAGCTCTACCCGGAGCAGCGCGCCGAAGGCACCATTGCGCTGGACGGCGAGAACCTGCTCACGTCCAAGCAGGACGTGGCGCTGATCCGCGCGAAGGTCGGCATGGTGTTCCAGAAGCCCACGCCGTTCCCGATGTCGATCTACGACAACATCGCCTTTGGCGTGAAGCTGTTCGAGAACCTGAGCGCCAGCGAAATGGACGACCGCGTCGAGTGGGCCCTGAAGAAGGCCGCGCTCTGGACCGAAGTGCGCGACAAGCTGCAGCAAAGCGGCTCGGGCCTTTCGGGCGGCCAGCAGCAGCGCCTGTGCATTGCACGCGGCATCGCCATCAAGCCCGAGGTGCTGCTGCTTGACGAACCTTGCTCCGCGCTCGACCCGATTTCGACCGCGAAGATCGAAGAGTTGATTGCCGAGCTGAAAAACGAGTACACCGTGGTCATCGTGACGCACAACATGCAGCAGGCCGCACGCTGCAGCGACTACACCGCGTACATGTACCTGGGCGACCTGATCGAGTTCGGCGCGACGGAACAGATGTTCTTCAAGCCGCAGCGCAAGGAGACCGAGGACTACATTACCGGCCGTTTCGGCTGATGCCAAGGAGGCACACATGACTGAAAAACATCTCTCCAGCCAGTTCGACAGCGAACTCAACGGCGTTTCGTCGCGCGTGATGGAGCTCGGCGGCATGGTCGAGGCGCAAATCCACCAGGCGGTGTATGCGCTGCTGCAGTTCGACCCCGAAGCCGCCGACCGCGTGATGGAAACCGAGCACCGCGTGAACGCGATGGAGATCGAGATCGACCGCGAGCTGTCGTCGATCATCGCGCGGCGCCAGCCGACCGCGCGCGACCTGCGCCTTCTGATCGCCATTTCCAAGACCACGGCCAACCTCGAGCGCGTGGGCGACGAGGCCAACAAGATCGCACGCATGGTCAAGTCGATCATCGAGAGCGGTTCGGCCCGCGCGCTGCCCTCGAACGAGTTGCGCATTGCCGCCGACCTGGCCTCGGGCCTGCTGCGCACCGCGCTGGACGCGTTCGCGCGCCTGGACACGGCCGCCGCGCTGTCGATCCTGAAGGACGACGACCTGATCGACAAGGAGTTCGACGGCTTCGTGCGCAAGCTGGTCACCTACATGATGGAAGACCCGCGCACCATCTCGGCCAGCCTCGACCTGTTGTTTCTGGCCAAGGCCATCGAACGCATCGGAGACCACGCCAAGAACATCGCCGAGTTCATCATCTACATCGTCAAGGGCGCCGATGTGCGGCACACTTCGATGCAGGAAATCGAATCGGCGCTGCAGTAACAACGAGCGCCAGACTCCCCAGAAAGCATGAAGAAACCCCGAGTCCTGATCGTCGAAGACGAGTCGTCGATCGCCGAGCTGATCGCCGTCAACCTGCGCCACAACGGCTTCGAGCCGATCTGGTCGGAAGACGGTGCCGCAGCCCAGCGCGAGATCGACGCTTTTTTGCCGGACCTGATCCTGCTCGACTGGATGCTGCCGGGCCAGAGCGGCCTGCAGCTCGCCCGCCAGTGGCGCAAGGACGCACGCACCAAGGCAATCCCGATCCTGATGCTGACCGCGCGCGGCGACGAGCCCGACAAGGTGGCCGGCCTGGACGCGGGTGCCGACGACTACATCACCAAGCCGTTCTCCACCCAGGAAATGCTCGCGCGCATCCGCGCCGTGCTGCGCCGCCGTGCGCCCGAGGTGGTGACCGAGCGGGTTGAAATCGGCGAGCTCGCGCTCGACACCGCCACGCATCGCGTCACCTGGCAGGGCAATGCGCTCAAGGTGGGCCCGACCGAGTTCAAGCTGCTGGCGTATTTGATGCAGCATGCCGAGCGCGTGCACAGCCGCGCGCAGTTGCTCGACAAGGTCTGGGGCGACCATGTCTACATCGAGGAACGCACGGTCGACGTGCACGTCAAGCGCCTGCGCGAATCGCTGGGCGCCGCGGCGCCCATGGTCGAAACCGTGCGCGGTGCCGGCTATCGCCTGACTGCCCAAGTCACGGTTTGAAGAGCGCGGTGTTCATCGACCGCGGGCGCGGATAATCGCGCGCCATGCCTTTCCGTATTGCTACTTTTCTTATAGCGTCCATCGTTCTGGGGTTGGGCGCTGCAGCCATTTTTGGCTGGAAGTTCGGATGGCTGGGCGCCTGGCTGGGCGCGGTGCTCTGGCTCGCGCTGGACGCATGGCGAGCCGAGCGCCTGCTGAGGGTGCTGCGCAACAACGCCTCGGGCCTGCCGACGCGCGGCGCGGGCGTATGGGGCGAGCTCGCGGAACGCATCCGCAAGCTGCTGCGCGAGCGCGAGCAGCAGACCCGGCAGGCCGAAGAGCGCCTTCAGGAGTTTCTGGCGGCCATCCAGGCGTCTCCCAATGGCGTGATCCTGCTCGATGAGCAGGGCCGCATCGAATGGTGCAACCAGACGGCGGCCGCCCAATTCGGCATCAATGCCGAGCGCGACCTCTTGCAGCACCTTGCAAACCTGGTGCGCGACCCGGCCTTCGTGGCCTACCTGGCCTCGTGGAACTACAGCCGCGACGTCGTCATCGATGCCTCGGGCCATGGCCAGGCGCAGCAGCGCAGCCATCCGGTACGGCTCTCGGTGCAGGTGCACCCCTATGCCGGCAACCGCCGCATGCTGCTCACGCGCGACATCACCGCGGTAGAGCAGGCGGAGGCGATGCGGCGCGATTTCGTCGCCAATGTTTCGCATGAAATCCGCACGCCGCTCACGGTGCTGGCCGGCTTTGTCGAAACGCTGCAGAACCTTCCGCTCGATGCGGAGGAGCGCACAAGGTATCTCTCGCTGATGAGCCAGCAGTCGCACCGCATGGAAACGCTGGTGAACGACCTGCTGACGCTCTCGCGCCTTGAAGGCAGCGCGCCGCCTTCGGGCAGCCAGTGGATCCGCATTCGCGCGCTGCTTGCGCAGTGCGAGGACGAAGGGCGCGGGTTGTCCGGGCGGCTGGTGCCGCAGGGGCATCGGCTTTCCTTCACCATCGAGGCCGAATCCGAAATCTCGGGCGCGCCGACCGAGCTGCAAAGCGCCATGTCGAACCTGCTGACCAACGCCATTCGCTACACACCCGGCGGCGGCGAGGTGGCGGTGACCTGGCGGCGGCTGCCCGACGGGCGCGGTGAATACGCGGTGCGCGACACCGGCCCCGGCATTGCCGCCGAGCACATTCCCCGCTTGACGGAGCGCTTCTACCGAATCGACCGCAGCCGCTCGCGCGAGACTGGCGGCACCGGGCTGGGGCTGGCCATCGTCAAGCACATTGCGCAGCGACACGGGGCTGAACTGCGCATCGAGAGCACAGTGGGCAAGGGCTCCCGCTTTGCGCTGGTTTTTCCGGCGAACCGGGTACGGGAAGCGCGGCTGCTAGCGAAGTGAACGCCGCATCGTCCACCGCAGCAGGGCGCCGAACAGCACGGCAGTGACCGCGAGCGCGCCCGAGCCCATGAGCCAGAACGCCAGCGGCGACTGCATCGCGGGCCAAGGCCCCAATCCGCGGTAGGCCAGCAGATAGCTGCCGCCAAGGCCCAGCCCCCACAGCAGCGTGCAGTAAATGACGAGCGGCGCCAGCGTGACGCGGTAGCAGCGCAGCACGAACACGCACAGCGTCTGCAACGCATCGGCAAAGTGATAGAGCGCCACCACCAGCAACAACGCCGCGGCAATCGCGACCACGGCCGGGTTGTCCGAATACACGTGGGCCAGCTTGAAGCGCAGGGCCACCATGGCCCCCGCGAAGAACAGCGCGCAGAGGGCGGTGAGCTCAAACCCCATGCGGCAGGCGCGCCGCGCCTTGGCCGCATGGCCGGCGCCGAGCCAGAAGCTCACGCGCGCGCTGGTGGCAATAGCCAATGAAAGCGGCACCATGTAGGCCACCGCCAGCAGGTTGGAGGCAATCTGGTGTGCTGCTGCCGCGGCCGTGCCGAGCCGAGCGATGAACAGCGCCATCAAGGTGAACGAAGTCACCTCCACCAGCACCGCCAAACCCCCGGGAATGCCAAGGCTTGCAAACTGGCGGATCTGCCGCCAGTCGGGTGCCTCGATGCGTTCCCACAGCCGGTAGTCCTTGTAGAAGGAACTGCTGCGCAGGAGCCATGCCGCACAGGCCAGCATCGCCCAGTTCACGCACAGCGTGGCCCAGGCGCAGCCCACCAGGCCCATGGCCGGCAGGCCCGCGCCGCCAAAGGTGAACCAGATCGACAGCGGCAGCTTCACGAACAGCGAGCCGAGCTGTAGCCAGGTGACTACCTGCGGCTTGCCAAGGCTCTGGTTCAGCGTGCTGAACAAGCGGAAAAGCAGGGCAGGCGGCAGCGCAAAGGCCAGCACCGCAAGGTAGGCCTCCACGCCGGCGCGCATGTCGGAAGGCACCTGGGTCCAGCGCAATACGGCGCCGGGGAACAGCAGCACCACCATGCCGATCGCGATGGTGATGGCGCTCAGGTAAAGCGACTGCCGCACCGAGCGGCCGACTTCGCTCCTGCGGTCGGCGCCGTGCAGTTCGGCCCACACCGGCAGCAGCGCCTGCAGCACGCCCATCAGCGAGACGAACACGCTGATGAAGACGGCCGCGCCCACCGACAGCGCGGCGAGGGCGCTTTCGGCATAGCGCCCGGCCACGATAGTGTCGGTCACGCCGAATGCCATCACGGCCAGCTGGCCGACCAGCACCGTGCCGGCGTGCCGCGCGATCAGACCTCTTTCGCCGGTCACTTGCTACGGTGCGATCTTTTGATAGAGCAGCAGGTCGTCGGTCGCGCTGCTGGGGCGGCGCAGCGTGCCGCTGAAACGCCATTGCTCCAGGGGAATGATGGTGTGCAGCCGCTCGATGGTCTCGGGGCTGACCAGCAGCCACGGGCAGTTGGTGCCAAGCAGCAGCGGCTGCAGGTTGAAGCGGCCATGGTGCTGCAGGGCCGCAATGTGCGCGCGGCTGAGCGCCAGTTCGGCAACGCAGCTCGGCTGTCCGACCCGTTCGGCCACCGCGCGCACTTGCGGAACGTAGCTGCGCGCGTAGTCGATGGAGGGCAACCAGAGCGTCATCAGCAGCATCCAGCACAGCGCGGTGCCGCCGGCAGGGAGCACCAGCGTTTTCCAGAGCGCGGCCTGGTGCCGCCCGGTGCGCCAGCGCACCACCCAGCACCAGGCGATGGTTGCGGCCAGCGCCAGGACAAACGGAACCATAGAGAACTCGGGCACGAAGCCTGGCACCAGGCGTGCCACGCTGGCGGCCGGCTTGGGCGGCACGCCGGTCTGCATGGCGATCCAGTAGACCCAGCCCAGCACGGCCAGGCCGCTGAAGAACAGCACGTTGAACCAGTCGATCAGCGCCGCCGCGCTGCGCCGGAAGGTCGGCAGCGCGAAGGCCGCCAGCGTGGCGAACGCGGGCAGCGCCAGCAGCAGCGACCGGTCGGAATAATCGGTGGTCCAGGTGGCGGCCAGCGGCACCAGCGCAAACCAGAAGGGCAGCGCCACGTGGCGCGCGGTGAGTTGCCGCCGCCAGCGCCAGAGCGTCCAGATGGCAAGGGGCCACACCGGCCAGGTGAACCACACCAGCAGCTTGGCCTGGCTGCGCACGTCGCCCAGCACGGAGGTGCTGCTCGGGTGCCTGCCCGGCAGCTGGATTTTCCATTCGAGCAACCCGAGGCCCACGGCCAGCGCCGCGGCCACCAGAGCGACTGCGATCATCGTCGCGAGCGCGCCCCGCGTGTAGCCGGGGCCTTCGTCGGTCGTTGTGTCGGCCTTGCGCGCGGTGCGCCGCTCGTAGGCCATGAAGAGCGCACTACCGATCGCCAGTGCGAGCCCGACCGTGGGACCACCGCTCAGCGTCATGCCGACCGTGCCGACGATCAGCGCGATAACGGGGCCGACTCGGCGGTATGGCAACGCGGCCACGCCGTAGAAGAGATGCGATGCGAAATACAGCTGCGCCAGTGCCGGCGTGGTTTCGTGGCCGAGCTGGGCCAGGCCCAGGCAGGCGATCAGCGCCAGCAATCCGCCGTCGGCGATGGCGCGTGCGTAGTCGGTGGGGCGTGCCTCTCCGCCGAAGGCAAAGGCCACCGGCTGGGCCCGCGAGGTGCGGGCAAGGTAGTAAACCGCGTACCAGGTGGCGGTGAACGTGCCCCAGAGCATCAGCGCAAAGACGATGCGCACGGCCAGGTCGGGGTGCAGCCACGAGGGCGCGATCTTGATGGCCCAAGCGCCGATCCAGTACGGAATGAGCGCTGGCGTTTCAGGCCGCAGGCCCAGCAGCATGGGGTCGAACCAGCGTGCAATGCCTTCGGTGGTTCGCGCCAGCTCGGCCATGTAGCCGAACGACGTGATGTCTGCGCTCTTCCACGGGCCGCGTCCCACGAGGCCCGGCAGAAGGTAGGCGGCGCATAACAACAGCAACGCAATGCGCGGCAACCGGCGCACGGCGCTCTGGGCAACGATCGCAGGAGTGGGTTGATTCACAAAGATGAGCGAACGGCGGTTTTGGGAAAGAAAAAGGGCAGCGCGGTAAACCGGGCTGCCCTCAGTGCGAAAGCGCGTGCTTTACTTGGAAGCAGCGCCGGTCGTCTTGCCGAAGCGGTTGCGGAACTTCTCGACGCGACCGCCCATGTTGTCGACCGACTTTTGCGTGCCGGTGTAGAACGGGTGCGATTCGCTCGTGGTGTCGAGCTTGAACAGCGGCAGTTCGCGGCCGTCGTCGGTCTTGCCCATTTCCTTGGTGTTCGCGCACGAACGGGTCACGAACTTGAAGCCGTTCGACATGTCGACGAACAGAACTTCGCGGTAATTCGGGTGAATGCCTTCTTTTGCCATGGTGTTTCCTTTGGGGTCGATGCGAGAGCCACAAGCGTGCCGGCAGAGGGCAAGCTGTTCCTTGGGGAAGCGCCGGGCAAAACGCCCAGCCGCACTTTTCGCGGAGCCGTCGATTATCGCATACTGGCCGTTTCGAGCGAAAGGCCTCCGTAGATGACCTCCAGAACCTTGCGCGCCGGCCTCGTCGGCTACGGCTTTGCCGGCCAGACCTTCCATGCGCCCGTGCTTTCGGCCGTTCCGGGGTTCGAACTGGCGGCCGTGGCCAGCTCGCAGCCGCAAAAAGTCAATGCCGACTGGCCGAATGCAGCCGTGGTGCCCGACGTGGCGGCTCTCGTGGCCCGGCCGGACATCGACCTGGTGGTGGTCGCCACCCCCAATGCGCTGCACTATCCGGTTGCCAAGGCGGCGCTGGAGGCCGGCAAGCACGTGGTGGTGGACAAGCCTTTCACCCTCGATGTGGCCGAGGCCCGGGATCTGGAGCTGTTGGCCCGGCGCAACAACCGGGTGCTGGCGGTTTACCAGAACCGGCGCTTCGACGCCGACTACCTCACGCTCAAGGACGTGCTGGCCAGCGGCGAGCTCGGCCGCCCGGTGTACCTGGAATCGCATTTCGACCGCTTTCGCCCCGAGGTGCGCGACCGCTGGCGCGAGCAGAAGGTGCCCGGCGCCGGCCTGTGGGTCGACTTGGGCGCGCACCTGGTCGACCAGGCTGCCCAGCTGTTCGGAAAGCCCGACTCGCTGCAGCTCGACACCGCGGCGCTGCGAGACGGGGCGCAGGTCGAAGACTACTTTCATGCCGTGCTGCGCTACGAAAGCGGCCCGCATGCCCCGCTGCGCGTGGTGCTCCACGCCACGACGCTCGCGGCCCATGCGGCGCCGCGATACATCGTCCACGGCACGCGCGGCAGCTACATCAAGCATGGCGTCGATCCGCAGGAAGACGCGCTGCGCGCCGGACAGCGGCCGCCCATGGCGGGGTGGGGCGCAGACCCGCAAGACGGCGAACTCGTGGTGCCCGGCAGCGATGGCGGGGAGCCGCAGCGCCGCGTTTGGCCCACGCGGGCCGGCAACTACGTCGACTACTACGCTGCGGTGCGCGATGCGATCCTTGGCAATGGCCCGAATCCGGTGCCTCCCGAGCAGGCCGTCGCGCTGATGGAACTGCTCGATATCGGCCAGCGGAGCGCGGCCGAGGGGCGGGCGATCCGTATCGTCGAACGCCCATGAAAAAAGCGCGTTGACCGGGAGGGTCAACGCGCTTTTGCGGTGAGCGTGGGAGCTCAGCCGCCGCGACGCATCATGTCGAAGAACTCGACATTGGTCTTGGTCGCCTTCATGTTCTTGAGCATGAGCTCCATCGACTCGATCTCGTCCATGTTGTACATGAGCTGGCGCAGGATGCGCGTCTTCTGCAGGATCTCGGGGGCGAGCAGCAGTTCTTCGCGGCGCGTGCCGCTGCGGTTGAGCTGGATCGACGGGAACACGCGCTTTTCGTACAGGCGGCGGTCCAGATGGATTTCGGAGTTGCCGGTGCCCTTGAACTCTTCGAAGATCACTTCGTCCATGCGGCTGCCGGTGTCGATCAGCGCGGTGCCGATGATGGTCAGTGAGCCGCCTTCTTCCACGTTGCGCGCCGCGCCCAGGAAGCGCTTGGGGCGCTGCAGCGCGTTGGAGTCGACACCGCCGGTCAGCACCTTGCCAGACGAGGGCACGACGTTGTTGTAGGCACGGGCAAGGCGGGTGATCGAGTCGAGCAGGATCACCACGTCCTTCTTGAGTTCGACCAGGCGCTTGGCGCGCTCGATCACCATTTCGGCCACGTGCACGTGGCGCGCTGCGGGCTCGTCGAAGGTGGAGGCAATGACCTCGCCCTTCACGGTGCGCTGCATTTCGGTCACTTCTTCAGGCCGCTCGTCCACCAGCAGCACCATCATGTGCACTTCGGGGTAGTTGGCGCTGATGGCGTGGGCGATGTGCTGCATCATCACCGTCTTGCCGCTCTTGGGCGGCGCGACCAGCAGGGCGCGCTGGCCCTTGCCGATGGGGGCGATGATGTCGATGATCCGGCCCGTGATGTTCTCGTCGCTCTTGATGCCGTCGCGCTCGAGCTTCATCTGCTCCTTGGGGAACAGCGGCGTCAAGTTCTCGAACATCACCTTGTGCTTGTTCTGCTCGGGCGGACCGTCGTTGACCTTGTCGAGCTTGGTCAGCGCAAAGTAGCGCTCGCCGTCCTTGGGCGTGCGCACTTCGCCTTCGATCATGTCGCCGGTGTGCAGGTTGAAGCGGCGCACCTGGCTCGGCGAGATGTAGATGTCGTCCGTGCTGGCCGTAAAGCTGGTGTCGGGGCTGCGCAGAAAACCGAAGCCGTCGGGCAGGATTTCGAGCACGCCGTCGGCGAAGACCTGCTCGCCGGCCTTGGCGCGCTTCTTGATGATCGCGAACATCAGCTCTTGCTTGCGCATGCGGCCGACGTTTTCGATCTCAAGCGCTTCAGCCTGCTTGAGGACTTCAGACACGTGGAGTGCCTTGAGTTCGTTTAAGTGCATGGAATGACCCCTCGCGGGGTAATCGATCGGAAAACGGGGGGAGGTTAAACGTGAAGCGAGAACTGCTTCACTAACCGGGGAACTCGAACCGGTTGCCTGGAAGGGCCGGTGATCTGTGGGAGATTATGACAGGAAAATCGTCCGGCCAACGCATTGCGCGCTGGCCGGTTGAAATGTCTCAGGCGAGCTGCTGGTCGATGAAGGCCGTGAGTTGCGCCTTGCTCATGGCGCCGACCTTGGTGGCGGCCAGCTGGCCGTCCTTGAACAGCATGAGCGTGGGGATGCCGCGGATACCGAACTTGGCCGGAATGTCGCGGTTTTCGTCCACGTTGAGCTTGGCGATCTGCAGCTTGCCTTCGTAGGCGGTCGACACTTCATCCAGGATGGGTGCGATCATCTTGCAGGGGCCGCACCATTCGGCCCAGTAGTCGACCAGCACGGGCTGGCTGGACTTGAGCACGTCGGCTTCGAAGGAAGAATCGGAGATGTGTTTGATCAGGTCGCTGGCCATGTGATGTGTCCTTGTGCGCGGAGAGTTTCGGTGCAGCTAAAGTGCTGGTCATTGTGACAGAAACCAAGGGGTGGGGTGCCGTGCGGGAACGCTATGGCGCCGATAGCAAAAGCCCTTTGCGCGTCGCGCCCCCACGCCCTCCAACCCCTCGATAGAACATGAACGAAGGCCACCCCGTCCAGGCCCTGTGGTGCGACCCCGCCGACGGCGTGGTTGCCCGCATTGCCGCCGCCATCGCGCAGCGCCAGCTGCACGCGGCGCGCACCGTGGTGCTGGTGCCCTATGCACAACTCATGGGAGTCGCCCGCGGCATGTGGGCGCGCTGCGGCAGCCCGGGCTTCGTGCCCCGGTTCGAGACCACCCGCAACTGGGCGCGCAGCTCGGGCGGCTTTTTGCCCACGGGCTACGACATCGCATTCGACATGGCGCGCGACCTGGTCACGGCCCAGGCGCTGCTGTCGCAGGCCGGCTTTGCCGCCGAACGCTTTGCGCTGGCCGGGCGGGTGGTCGAACTGGCCTACCAGCTGGCTCCGCTGGCGGCCGCCGCGTTACCGCAAGAGCGCGGCGGCGAATGGGCGCAGAAGGCGGCCCACGTGGCCGAAGCGGGCAGCGAGTCGGAGTGGTTCCGCATCGAAAGCGCGCTGATCCGCGTTGCGGTGGCCTGGGCCGCCAACTCGGGCTATGCCACCGATGTGTTGCTGCGCGAGAACGTGCGCACGCAGGTCGATGCGCTCATCGTGCTCGAGGGCTTCCAGACCGATCCGCTCACGCAGACGCTGTGCAACCTGTGGGGCGATCGCGCGATTCATCTCTCGCTGGTGCCCACGGCGCCGCCCGCCGCGGCCGCCAGCGCGCACATTGCCGACGACCCCGAAGACGAGGCGGAACTGGCCGCCGCCTGTGTGCTGCGGCACCTGGCCGAGGGCCGCGCGCCGGTCGCGCTCATCACCACCGACCGTGCGCTCACGCGGCGCATCGGCGCGCAGCTCCAGGCGCACGGCATCACGGCGCACGACGAAACCGGCTGGAAGCTTTCCACCACGCGCGCCGCCGCCACCGTGATGAGCGCGCTGCGCGCCTGTGCGCACGACGCGGGCAGCGACCAGGTGCTCGAGTGGCTCAAGAGCAGCGTCGACGGCGATGCGCTCGCCGTGCAGGCGCTCGAGGCGCGGCTGCGGCGCGAGGGCGTGCGCGAGTGGGCTGCCTGGTGCGGGCAGGCCGCGCGCAGCGAAAAGCCGCAAGACATCGCATTGCTGCCCTTCACCGAAGCCGTCGAAGGCCGCCGCATGGCCATGGCCCGTTCCAGGCCGCTTGCACACTGGCTCCGGGCCTTGCGCGAGCTGCTCGAAGCCGGCGGGCAGTGGGAGCCGCTCGCCGCCGACATGGCCGGTGGCAAGGTGATCGGCGCCCTGTGGCTCGACGCCGGCGCGCACGGCGACGACGACGAATTTCCAGGCGGACGCCACACGCTGGCCGAGTTCACCGCGTGGGTGCGCGACGTGCTCGAAGATGCCAGCTTTGTGCCGCCAGCCGGTGGCGACGTGCCGCAGGTGGTGGTGTTGCCGCTGCACCAGCTGCTGGGACGCGCATTCGGCGCGGTGGTCATTCCAGGCTGCGACGACCGGCGCCTGCCTGCCTCGCCCGAGCCGCCCGGCAACTGGAGCGCCGCACAGCGCGCAGAGCTCGGCCTGCCCGCGCGCGAGACGCTCGAGGCCGCGCAGCGTTCGGCCTGGGCCGCCGCCTTGTGCAACCCGTGCTGCGAACTGCTGTGGCGCCAATCCGATGCCAGCGGCGAACCTGTCCGGCCGAGCCCGCTGGTGCAGTCGCTGCAACTCGACCATGCCTTGCAAATGGCGCCGGATCCGCGCACGCCGCGCGAGGTTCCGTTGCAGCCGACCTTGTATCCGACGCCCTCCGGAGCGCTGCTGCCGCTGCGGAACATTTCGACCAGCGTCTACGAAGACCTGCGCCGCTGCCCTTACCGATTCTTCGCGCTGCGGCAACTCGGGCTTCGCAGTGCCGACGAGCTCGACGCCGAGGTCGACAAGCGCGACTTCGGCAACTGGCTGCATGCCGTGCTCGGCCACTTTCATGAGGCGCTGAAGGAAACCCCCACCGATGGCATGGCGGAACGCGTGGCGTACATCACGGCCGCAGCCGAGCGCGCCACGCACGAGTTCGCGCTGTCCGATGCCGAGTTCCTGCCGTTCGCCGCCGCATGGCCGGCGGTGCGCGACGGCTACCTGCAGTGGCTTGCCGGCCATGAGGCAAGCGGCGCAGTCTTCGCCGAATCAGAACCGTGGATGGAGCAACCACTGGGCAACTTGCAACTGGTCGGCCGCCTGGACCGCATCGACCGCATGCCCGATGGGCAGGCCTTCGTGATCGACTACAAGACCGAATCGGCTGCGGTCACCAAGGAGCGCGTGAAGGACCCGACCGAGGACACGCAGCTGGCCTTCTATGCCGCGCTGGTGGCCGACGACACATTGCGCGCGGCCTACGTGAATGTCGGCGAGAAGTCATCGGGCACGCAGACCGTCGAGCAGCCTGTGGTGGTCGAGGCGCGCGATGCGCTCGTCGCGGGCATCCTCGATGATTTCACGCGCATTGCCGAGGGGGCGGCGCTCCCGCCGTTGGGCGAGGGCGCAATCTGCGACTACTGCGCCGCACGCGGACTCTGCAGAAAGGACTTCTGGGAAATCGAACAACCTCCGCCTTCGACTGACGCTGTGCCCGGAGGGCCTGCCCAATGAACGGCGCCGCCTACGAACACAACGGCCGGCACGTCACGCGCGAGGCCTTCTACACCGTCGCCTGCGATCCGCGGCGCTCCGTTGCGGTCGAAGCCTGTGCCGGCGCGGGCAAAACCTGGATGCTGGTGTCCCGCATCTTGCGCGCCCTGCTCGAAGAGGGCGAATCCGCCTGCGAGCCGCACGAGATCCTGGCCATTACCTTCACCAAGAAGGCCGCTGGCGAGATGCGTGAGCGGCTCGACCAATGGCTGGAGCAGTTCGCCGAGCGCAGCCCCGAAGAACTGGTGCGCGAGCTCGTCATGCGCGGTGTCGATCCCGCGGCCGCACTTGCCGCCGTCCCGCGCCTGAAAGGCCTCTACAGGCGCTTGCTCGAAGGCGGCCGGCCGGTGCAGTTTCGTACCTTCCATGCCTGGTTTGCAGGGCTGTTGCGCAACGCGCCACTGGCGGTATTGCGTGAACTCGGCCTGCCTGCGAACTACGAACTGCTCGAAGACGATGCCGAGGCGCGCGCGCGCACCTGGCGGCCCTTCTTCGAGGCCGTGACGGCCGACAAGGAGGCGCTAGCCGACTACTACGCCGTCGTGGCCACCTACGGCCGCTCGCAGACCGCCAAGGCCCTGGGCGAAGCGCTCACGCGCCGCGTCGAGTTTGCGCTGTCCGACCCGGCGTCGGCGGTGCAGCACTTCAGCGCCATGCATCCTTCGCTCCGAGGCCTGGACGAGCCGACCGATGCCTTGAGTGGAGACCTTGTCAGGCGCCGCTGGCTCGATCGCGCCGCCGCGCTCGGCCGGGAGGCCAACAAGACGCCGCAGAAGGCCGCCGAGGCGATCATCGACGTGTTCGGCACCGGCGAGCCGCCGAGCGAATCGCGTGCCGCCGCCTTGGCGCACCTGCGCAAGAATTTCTTCGTCGCGACGGAAGACCGGCTCACCAAGAACCTGCAGAAATTTCCCGCCGCGCAAGAAGCCGAAGCCGAGCTCCAGACCCTGTGCATGGCGCAGGCCCAGCACGCGGCGTGGCTCTACCAGCAGCGCATGACGCGCCTCACGCGCATCCTCGTCTCCGCGTTTGCCGATGTGAAGCGCGCGCACGGATGGGTCGACATGAACGACGTCGAGCAGGCCGCGCAACTGCTGCTGGGCCAGTCGGCGCTGTCGGGCTGGGTGCAGGAGCGGCTCGATGCCCGCATCGCCCATCTGTTGATCGACGAGTTCCAGGACACCAACCCGTTGCAGTGGCAGGCGCTCTACGGCTGGCTCAGTGCCTACACCGGCGCGGGCGGCAAGGCGCCGCGCGTCTTCATCGTGGGCGACCCGAAGCAGAGCATCTACCGCTTTCGCCGGGCCGAGCCGCAGGTGTTCATTGCCGCGAAGAAGTTCGTGCGCGAAGGCTTGGGCGGCGAACTGCTCAACTGCGATCACACCCACCGCAACGCGCGTGCGGTGGTCGGCCTTGTCAACCAGGCGATGCTCGCCGCGCAGGAAGCGGGCGAGTTCGACGGCTACCGCGCGCACACCACCGAGCGCAACGACGAGGGCGAACTGCTCAAGCTCCCGCCCATCGACCGCGATGCGGTCAGCACGGCCGCAGCCGCACCTGCCGACGACGGCATGCTGCATTGGCGCGACAGCCTCGTGACGCCCCGCGTGCTGCCCGAAGAGCAATTGCTGCAAAAGGAATGCGAGCAGGCCGCGCGCTGGGTGGCGCAGCGCATTGCCGACGGCACGCCGCCGCGGCAGATCATGGTGCTGGCGCGCCGCCGCAACCGCCTGTCCGCCATGCAGGACGCGCTGCGCCAGCGCCACATTCCCGTGCAGCAGCCCGAAAAGAATGAGCTGCACGATGCGCCTGAAGTGCAGGACGTGGTCGCGCTGATTGATGCGCTGGTCTCGCCCGCGCACGACCTCTCCCTGGCACGTGCGCTCAAGTCACCGCTGTTCGGCATCGGCGACGACGCGCTGGTGCAGTTGGCGCTGCGCCAGCGCGAGCACCCCTCTGTGAGCTGGTTCGCGCTGATTCAAAAAGGCGAAGGCCTGCCGCCGGAACTGGTAGAGGCGGGCGCCAAGCTCAAGCAGTGGCGGCGCTGGCTTGCTGCGTTGCCACCGCACGATGCGCTCGATGCGATCTTTCACGATGGCGATGTGATCGCCAGGTTCGGTGCCGCCATGCCCTCGGCCATGCGCCAGAGTGCCTTGGCCAATCTGCGGGGGCTGCTGGCGGCATCGCTGGAGATCGAAGGCGCGCGCTACGCCACGCCTTATGCGCTGGTGCGCGCATTGCGGGCCGGGGGCGTCAGGGCGCCGTCCGTTGCCGTGCCCGATGCGGTGCAACTGCTTACCGTGCACGGTGCCAAGGGCCTCGAGGCCGACACCGTGCTGATGCTCGACTGCGACGCGCCGCCGCCGCGCGCCCAGACCATGGGCGTGCTGGTCGAATGGAAGGGCAGCGACAGTGCGCCCACGCGTTTCGTGTTCCTGGCGAGCGAGAAAACACCGCCGGGCTGCGCCACCACGTTGCTCGAAGAAGAACAGCGCGCGCGCCACCGCGAAGAGCTCAATGGTCTTTACGTCGCAACCACCCGGGCGCGCGAGCGCCTCGTGCTGTCGTCGGTGCAGCCGGCCCGCGCCAACGAGGGCAGCTGGTGGTCGCGGCTCGAGTCGATGTGCGAACCGGCCGAAGCCGATGAGCCGCTGATCGTGTTGCCGGTGGCTTCCGGTGCGGGCAGCTTCCCGATGAAGCAGATGCCCACGCTCGCGCCGACCGTCAAGGAACCCGTGGTTATCAAGAAAGCCGCCGACGCCACGGTCGATGCGCGCGCTGCCGCGTTCGGCCAGGCGATGCACCGTCTGCTCGAATGGGCCGAGCCGGGCGAGCCGCTGCCGGCCGCGCATGTGCGCGCCGCGGCGCGCGAGTTCTTGCTCGACGCGCAGCAGGCACGCGGCGCCGCGGTGCTCGCCGAGCGCATTCGCGGCGGCGCCGGCGCATGGGCTTGGAATGAGCGCATGATCGACTGGCACGGCAACGAAGTCACCCTGGTGCACGAGGGCGAAACGCTGCGCATCGACCGGCTGGTGCGCGAGCGCATCACCGGCGCCTGGTGGATCCTCGACTACAAATCTGCCGCCCGCCCTGAGCGCGACGCGGCACTCATCGCACAGATGCAGCGCTACCGCGCCGCCGTGCAACATGCCTATCCCGGTGCCACGGTGCGCGCCGCGTTCCTGACCGGGCAGGGCGAACTGGTAAATCTCGAATGACTCTTTCCCATACCGTCGCCGTGATCGGCGGCGGACCTGCCGGCCTCATGGCGGCCGAAGTCTTGAGCGCGTCCGGCGTGCAGGTGCACGTGTACGACGCCATGCCCTCGGTGGGCCGCAAGTTCCTGCTGGCCGGCCGTGGCGGGCTGAACCTTACGCACTCCGAGCCCTTCGACATCTTCATGAGCCGCTTCGGCGACCGGCGCGCGCAGCTCGAACCCATGCTCACCCAGTTCGGCCCTGAGCAGGTGCGCGAATGGGCTGCAGGCCTGGGCATCGAGACCTTCGTCGGCACCTCGGGCCGCGTCTTCCCGACCGACATGAAAGCCGCGCCGTTGCTGCGTGCGTGGCTGCAGCGGCTGCGCGCAGCGGGCGTGCAGTTTCATATGCGCCATCGCTGGCTTGTGGGCGGAGATGAGCCGATCGCTGCGGCTTCGCTGCGGTTTGCCACCCCGGCAGGCGAGGCCGCCGTGAACGCCGATGCGGTAGTGCTCGCGCTCGGTGGTGCCAGTTGGGCGCGGCTGGGCTCCGATGGCGCTTGGGCGCCGTGGCTCCAGGCACGCGGGGTCGACGTTGCGCCGCTGCTTCCCGCCAATTGCGGCTTCGATGGGGCAGGGTGGAGCGAACATTTCTCCAGCCGCTTCGCGGGCCAGCCCTTCAAGTCGGTCGCCATTTCGTTCACCGACAGCCAGGGCAGCCGCTTTGCGCGCAAGGGTGAGTTCGTTGCGACCGCGAAGGGCATCGAAGGCAGTTTGATCTATGCGGCTTCGGCATTGCTGCGCGACGAGATTGCCGCGCACGGCAGTGCGACTTTGCTGCTCGATCTGTTGCCCGACCGCAGCGCCGAGCAAGTGCTGGCCGCCGTCACGCATCCGCGCGGCGCCCGCTCGCTCAGCAGCCATCTGAAAAGCCGACTCGGCCTGGAAGGCATCAAGGCCGGCGTGCTGCACGAGGTATTGAGCCGCGACGCGATGCAAGACCCTGCGCAGCTGGCAGCAACCATCAAGGCCGTGCCGCTGCGGCTGGTTGCAGCACGCCCCATCGATGAAGCCATCAGCACCGCGGGTGGTGTTCGCTTCGATGCGCTGGACGAAGGGCTCATGGCAACTGCATTGCCCGGCGTGTTCGTTGCGGGAGAAATGCTCGATTGGGAGGCGCCGACCGGCGGTTACCTACTCACGGCCTCCATGGCCAGTGGTGCGGCCG
The DNA here is from genome assembly GCF_037203865.1 of Variovorax sp. CCNWLW186. Classification (NCBI taxonomy): domain Bacteria; kingdom Pseudomonadati; phylum Pseudomonadota; class Betaproteobacteria; order Burkholderiales; family Comamonadaceae; genus Variovorax; species Variovorax sp. CCNWLW186. The sequence goes on from NZ_JBBCBO010000001.1 coordinate 296,667, forward strand.
CGGCCCGCGGAGCCATCAAGCAACTGGGCCTTTGAAGGCATAGCTGAATACTTTTGTATTGTTTATTGCGCGCACAAGGAATAAGCTGCGACCAGACAAAAACAAAAGGAGCAGCGATGACCAGCGTTCCATCGCCGCGCGCCGCGCGCGGGCTTGCCTATGCATCCCTGGTGTTCCTGGTTTGGTCCGGTGGTGACGCCGGAGGCGGCGCCCGCGCGCAGGGCGCAAATTCGACGCTGGCGGGCACGTCCGCATCGGCAAACAGGCCGGCGCCACCAGACGGACAGCCGGCGTCCCTCACCAGTCCGTCCCCCGGCACAAAGTTCGCCAGCCGCAGCGCGACCTTCGTCTGGAGCAACACGGGTGCCAACCAGTACGGCTTGACGATCCTGTCGGCCGCTTCGGCGACACCGGTGGTGGACACATCGACAAGCGCGACAACGCTGACGGTGACAAACCTTCCCATAGACGGCGCGGGGCTCGTGGTCCGGCTGCGCTCCCGATTCAAGGGGAAGTGGCTGCCGGCCAACGAGTACCTGTTCACGGCAGCCGGATACACCGCGGCGCAATCGACCGCCGCGGTGAAGCCCTGGTCCGATCCGATCGCGCTGCCACTCGTGCCCGCATCGGCCGCCAACCTCCCCGACGGCAAGCTGCTGCTGTGGGCAGCCCGCTCGCCCACCAGCTTCAGCACGAGCAGCAACGAGGCGTACACCTACACCTCGGTGTTCGACCCCGTCACGCGAAGCGCCAGCCCGCTGGTGGTCACGGCCACCGGCCACCAGATGTTCTGCCCCGGCCTGAGCATGCTGGCCGATGGCAGCGTGCTGGTCAGCGGCGGCAGCGATGCGACGAAGACCTCGATCTACGACCCGACGCTGGGCGGCTGGGTGACCGGTGCGCAGCTCGGCATTGCACGTGCCTACCAGTCGAGCACGACGATGTCCGACGGCTCCGTGTTCACAGTCGGCGGATCGTGGAACGGCGGGCAGGGCGGCAAGTACGGCGAGGTGTGGTCGGCCGCCACCAAGACCTGGCGCACGCTGTCCGGCGTACCGGCCCACATGCCCGATGCGAGCAATGCTTCGAACCCGCCGCTGGCCGGCCCGGACGCGGCCGGGGTCTACCGGGGCGACAACCACATGTGGCTGTTCGGCGCCGCCGACGGCTGGGTATTCCACGCCGGGCCTGCTGCCGCAATGCATTGGATCGACACGCGCGGCAGCGGCGCCATCCTGCAGGCCGGACTACGCAGCGACGACCCCTATGCCATGACCGCCAGCGCCGTGATGTACGACATTGGCAAGATCCTCAAGCTCGGTGGCGCGCCCAACCACGACAGCGGCAACGCCTTCAAGACCGCCTACATCATCGACATCAGCGCGGGCCCGGCGGCGGCGCCCACGGTGCGCAAGCTTTCGCCGATGGCCTATGGCCGAACCTTTGTCAACAGCGTGGTGCTGCCTAACGGCGAGGTGTTCGTGATAGGCGGACAGACGCAGCCCGTTCCGTTTTCCGACTCCTACAGTGTGCTGGCGGCCGAGCTGTGGATCCCGGCGCTGGAGAGCTTCATCACGGTGCCGCCGATGCAGAAGCCGCGCAACTATCACAGCGTGGCCCTGCTGCTGCCGGACGGACGCGTGCTGACGGGCGGCGGCGGGCTGTGCGACTGTGCGGGCGACCATCCGGATGCGGAGATCTACACGCCACCGTACCTGCTGGCGGCCGACGGTTCGCCGGCGCCCCGCCCGGCCATCACGGCCGCGCCGGCCAGCGCCACATGGGGGAGCCAGATCGCCGTGGCGACCGACCGCGCGGCGGCGCATTTTTCGCTGGTGCGCATGGCATCGGCCACTCACTCGGTCAACACCGATCAGCGCCGCATCCCGCTGTCATTCACGGGCACGGCAGGCAACTACCAGTTGGGCATTCCGACCGATCACGGGACGGTGCTGCCGGGCAACTACATGCTGTTCGCACTCGACAGCAGCGGCGTGCCGAGCGTGGCGCGCACCATCAACATCCGGTAGCGGCCGGCGCGCTTCGCGAAGCCGAGGCTTTCGATGATGCTGCTGGCGCTGGCGCTCGGAACCGCACTGGCCGTTGGCCCGTCGGAAAAGACTGAAGCCGCGGTGCCTTCGTCGGTGGCGCGTGGCGCGCGCCTGTTCGATGGCACCGAGCCACTCGCCGGCACGCTGTCCGGCCACAGCGTGCCGCTGCCGGGCGCAGCGACGCGCTGCATCCAGTGCCACGCGGGACCCGGCAAGTCCACTGCCGCTGTCCACGGTTTTGCGCCGCCGCTCGACCGGCGCCAATTGCGCGAAGTCCTCCCGCGCCGCGGCGGACCGCCCGTCGCGTACGAGCGCGCATCCTTCTGCCGCACGCTGCGCACCGGCATCGACCCAGCCCATGTCGCGCTGCCCCGAGCCATGCCGCGCTTCGATGCCGACGAAGGCCAGTGCGCGGCGTTGTGGGACTACCTGACGCAAGCCCTTGCTCAATGACTCAATGAACTCAATGAACCCAATGAACACGCGGAGCCCCTTCATACCCTCACGAGGTGCATCTCGCGGGCGCCGGCGCCTGCTTGCCGCCGGTGCACTGGCGTGGCTGGGTGTGCCTTCGGCCCGAGCAAACACCAGCATCGGCCCGGTGCTGCCGGCGGTGTCGGCTCCGGCCCTGCCGCTGCGGCGCCACGACGGCGCCAAACCGATGCTCGCGGCGCAGTTGCGAGGCGCCCCAACCGCCGTTCAATTGATGTTTACCGGATGCAGCACGGTCTGCCCGATCCAGGGTGCCCTGTTCTCGACGCTGCAGGCGGCATTGCTGCCCGAGCGCTACGCAGCGGTGCGCCTGCTGTCGCTGAGCATCGACCCGCTGTCAGACGACCCTGTTGCACTGAGCGCCTGGTTGCGGCGCTTCGGCGCAAGGCCAACGTGGAGCGCGGCGGCGCCAGCCCCCGAGGCACTTGAGTCGATGCTCTCGCTGTTCACGGGAGGCGCGGCGGCGGGCGACCGCCATACCGGCCAGGTTTTTCTGTTCGATCGTCAGGCCCGGCTGGTCTGGCGAACCAGCGAGTTGCCGCCGACCGAAGAGGTCATGGCCGGACTACGGCAGATTGCTTAGTTGGATGCAGCGCCTGGGTCTCTGACGGTTTCGCGCGGCTGCGGCGGGGAACGCCTCAGAGCCGCGCTGCAGTCCGGGTGTCGGCAAAAACGCTGCGGCTCAGCCAGCGCCACAGGTCGCGCGTATCGGATTCGCTGCCGATGACGCGAAGGCGCCGCTCGCGCAACGCAGCCTCGGCGTTGAGGTCGCCGGTCCAGATCTCGGTCAGCGTCCGCACGGTCGATTCGACAATCAGCGTCGGTTCGTCGCCGGGGTTGTCTCGGCAGAGGTCGGCGCTGCCGTGATCGACGACCAGCCACCACCGCCGCTCGCCGTCGGGTGCGTCGGTGAAGCGAAAGTGGATCACGATGCAGCGAGCGCGCGGGCACTCGTCGATTCGCACGAAGCGGCGGACGTCCCACATCAGGAAGCCGGCGTCCAGCTGGTCGCGCTTGAGCCGGCTGCCGATCCAGCGCGCACCCCAATGGCCCAGCGCCATCACGATGGGGCGCAGCTCCTCGCCCGCAGCGGTCAGGTGATATTCGGCCGTGCTGCCGTCGCCCTGAACCCGCTTGATGACACCTACTTCCTCCAGCTTGCGCAGGCGCTGTGTCAACAGCGAGCCCGACATGCGCGGCACGCCGCGCCGGATGTCGTTGAAGCGCGTGCTGCCGCACAGCAGCTCACGCACGACCAGGGGCGTCCAGCGCTCGCACAGCACCTCGGCGCCGCGCGCCACGGTACAAAACTGGCCGTAATCGATCATGGTGCCAATTTAGTCCTTGAGGCGAGCCGAGGCCAGTACAAATTCTGGACTGGCGAACCTCGGGCCGCGCTGCCATTCTTGAGACTCCCTCACTCGATGGAGACCCATCATGACCACCGTCACAGCCCCGCCGGCATTCAACGCTGCCGCCTTCAAGACCACCACCCGGGCTCAGTGGCAAGCTGCCGCTGAGGCCTGGCATCGCTGGGGACCGTTTCTCGGCCGCTGGCTCGGCGATGCAACGGAAACGATGTTCGACCTGGCCCGCATCGGGCCCGGCAGCCGGGTGCTCGACGTCGCGGCCGGTGCGGGTGAGCAGTCGATCGGTGCTGCGCGGCGCGCAGGCGCCAGCGGCCATGTGCTTGCAACCGACATCGCGCCGGCCTTGCTCGAGCGCGCGACGGCGGATGCCAAGGCCGCGGGACTGTCGAATCTCGAGACTCTTGAACTCGACGGCGAGGCGCTCGACACGCTGCCCGCCGGCAGCTTCGACGCGGCAATCAGCCGCGTGGGTCTGATCTACTTCCCCGACCAGCAGCGTGCGCTCGACGGCATGCGGCGTGCCTTGCGTCCGGGCGGGCGGGTGTCGGCGGTCGTCTACTCGACCCCCGAGCGCAACGGGTTCTTCTCGATTCCTGTGAAGATCATCCGCGAACGCGCGCAGCTTCCCGCGCCGCTGCCGGGTCAGCCCGGACCCTTTTCGCTCGGTGCCGAGGGCGCGCTCGAGGCTGCGTTTGCCAAAGCGGGTTTGCACGACATCGAGGTGCGCCGGGTGCCGTCGCCGGTGCGGCTGGCCAGTGCGGCCGAATGCGTGCGCTTCGAACGCGAGTCCTTCGGAGCGCTGCACCAGATGATGGTCGGGCTCGACGAGGCCGAGCGTGCGAGCACCTGGGATGCCATCGAAGAGGCGCTGCGCCAGTTCGAGGGTAGCGAAGGCTTCGTCGGGCCGTGCGAGATGCTCGTTGGCGCGGGAAGCACGTGAGGGTGGGAGAGGGGCTCAGAGCCCCTCTTTCGACGCGCAAGTTCTTGTCTTGAGAACTCGCGGTTTTTTGATGTTAGGTTGACGAGCCTTATCGCTGCCCGTTGAACTTGTCTATCAATTCAACAGCCCGACGCGCTCGCTTGGCGTACAGCGCGAAGTATTCATCAACGCTCTTGACAGCAATATCGTAGTTCACCGATGGGAGGTCCTTGAAGGTCAGCTCGTTGAAGTATCTCGATTGGTCGACAGCGTCTTCAAGGAAGCCCATCGCTGTTTTCAGCTCCAGCAGAGTGCGCTGCGCTTCCGTGCCAAAGCTCCAAAGGGCCGAGACCCTCGCATCGAGGAGCGGGGTGGCGTAGTTCTGCAATCTAATTGATTGATTCCCCTCTCCCGCCAAATGGGAGGCGACCGCGGCAAACTGCTCGTCGGATAGATTGAGGCGCATCTCCATTGCGGAGCGAATCTTGTCGTCTTCGCGGTTGGACAGGTGCTCCAAAGCCCAACGGATTTTCTCCTTCGTTTGCGTTCCGAGATGGTCCTCTACCCCATATGCTGCCATGACCAACCGCTCTCGAAGCTGACGCAGTTCGACACGGATCGCAGCGCGGCCCATCTTGTTGTCGCGCCGTCGCTTGATACCGTCAACGATAACGGGCGACAGAAGGCCCAAGAGCCACCCTAGAAGCAAGAGCACGTACTTTTCGATCGAATCTTCAGTCATGAGTTAGCTGTCGGGAAGTGCAGGTCCTAAACGCGGAATTCTCTTAGGCTCCTTGTTTCGAAAAATCCCATAGATTGTTGTCCACGAATGCGCCTAGCACAGCACGGCCTTTGGCAGAAATGAAATGCTCATCGTCACGGTTTAAGGCTAGAAGTTCAAGATCGGTCAAACGATCAATAGCGCGGGCAACCTCAAATTTGTCTATTTTCAGGTTGTTGATGATTGTCGAAACATCGGCAGCACGCCCTTCACGCAGCCAGGACAGTATTCGTAGTTGGGCTGTAGTGTAGGTTTCTCCGACAAGCTCATTGCCCAGCACGCTGCGAAGATCCAATGGCAATCTAAATCGGCTTGGTCCTGCTTGCTGAACAGGCTCTGAAAATACAAGGTCAGTTCCCCCCGACCTACCAGGAGGCACGAGCGAGGACCGCAACTGCGCAATTTCTGCGCGCAATTCTTCATTTGTCTTCGCAAGCACTGCGGATGCCGCACGCTCGCCGTCAACCTCTCCGTTGATCCTTGCGCGGTCCGTCTTCCAAGCTTGTTCAGCCTCGGCAAAGCGGGTGCGCAGCGCCAGCGATTCTTCTACCGATAGCAAGGCCTCGCCCGCAGCAGCTTTCATCAAGTTATTTGCTTTAGTTTGTTGTTTGCGGTAATCCTCAGCAAGCCATCGAGTGGCTCTCGGGTAAGCCCACAGATATACAGCGGCGGTTATTAGTGGAATCGTGAAGCCACGGAGCACCCAGTAGCCCCAATGCGGGTATAGGCTGATGTCGATGTAGGCGAATTTTTCTTGATACGTCCCTTTGCCCGCAATGACGATCAGAAGCCTCAAATTCCAGATCACCCATGCGATGCAGAAGGCACCTGTGAAGGGATTGGCAAGGCGCTCCGCTAGTTGGCCCTTAATTGCCTCGTAAAACTCTTTAACCGTCTCCATGGTCTCCTCCATTGCGCTGCACAAGGCAGGAATTTGTTCTTGCCACAAATTGTCAGAGGCCATTCAAGAAAATCGCGGGCCGAAGTACTCCCTGACACCTTTTCGCTGCCCCTGGTGGTCCTCTGCCTTGCTTCCCAGGGAAGTCCTGCGGCACCTCGATGATTGCCGCACTGCCTCGACCACACACCTGACCAGCATGACGTGATAGCTGTCCTCTTGGTCGCATGGTTAGACGCCGATTCATCAAGGCTCGGGTGCAGTAAGTACCTTCTGTTTGGGTACTTGTACTACCACCTAGATTAAAAGCATCGGTACAAGACAGGCGAGAATGCGTCAGTGCACCTGTTTACTCCCAGGCAGGCCATCTTCAGAACGCAGTCAACTTCCCGTACCTTGCGGCCATTTTGGCCGACCATGATCAAGAGCACTCCAAGTTCGCATGGTCCCTATGCGTCTCGATCGTAGCTCTGGCTTTGTCCGTTGGAGCAATCGTTGCTCAGCTTGTGTCGGCTAAGTAGGGTCTATGCCTCCGTAGCGCCGCGCAAAAGTTATGTGTGGGACACGTTCTGGAAAACAATGTGAACTGTGCGTGACTTTCTTCACGGAGACGAGGGCATACCCTTTGCCGATCTCTCGTCAGCACCCTCAGAGTGCCCTAGCGCCGCTCCTGGCGCGAGGAGAACACATGAAGACGTCGAAGATGATCGTTGTGGTTGTGGCTTGCGTCGTTTCTTGCGGGGCCTTCGCGCAGCGGCAGAGCAATCCTTATGGCAATCCATACGGGAGTTCGAACTCGAACCCTTACGGAAGTGCGCCCGCGAGCGGCTACACGAATCCCAACAGCCATGCCGTGGACGGCTACGTGCGGAGCAATGGGACCTACGTTGCGCCCAGTCATGCGACCAATCCGAACAGCACCCGTTCCGACAATTACGGTACGAAGGGGAACGTGAATCCCTACACCGGTAAGTCAGGCACACGCTACTAAATAGGGTGCTTGTCTTGCCTCTCCGCGCCGGTCGTCGTGGTTGCCATCTGCACGGTTTCCTTGCTATCTCTTAAGGACGACTTGCAAATTGGTGAGGTACGCACTGATTTGCTCCTGACGAGCATCACCTATGGTGCCCGTTAAGCGGATCGAAAGCTCTTCGTTCGAGACCAAGCCGCCGCGAGTGATGTTTCCGGAGCCGATTAGGGCGGTGTACTGACCACCTTTTTCGAAGTAATAGATTTTCGAGTGCAGGTAGCGGTGGTCTTCGTTTGCGATGAAATGCCGGACTTCTGGCCTCATCCTCAGCGCTTCGACGGCCCCTGCCTCGGTGTGCTTCCTATTCGAGAAGACCGTGATACTGGCTTTGTTCCGTATTGCCAAGTCAATCGAACCCATGAGACGTTTCAGTCCGGCCAGATTTATCCAGCCCGAACAAAGCACGGAAGTCTCCGAATCCTGTATCAGTTCCTGAAGTAGCTTCCGGTGATTGTGTTTGCCGTTGTTATGGACCAGTTGCATTTGGTTCTCTAGCTGATCGGCGCCGGACACACAGGGGGATACGGCCTCACGACGGCCAACTTGAGCGAAGGGTACCGGATAGCCTCCACAGCCTACTGGCGACGGGACAAACCAGTATCGGTCTCGGTGGTGATGTCATTTGATGGTGCTCCAGATGGTGAGGTTCACACGTCTGGAGTACATCGGAGCGCGCTGTAGGCCGCGCCAGCCTTGGAGCTTCGCGTTTTCAGAGCAGAAAACGGAATTCTAGAAGAGGTTGACGAGCCTTACCCCTGGCACTGACTACGCAGTTAGGGCTGCTTGGTTCCCCACCTGACCCGGTTGGCCACTTCACCATGCAGGGAGGCCCGTCAACTTCGATTGTAACCCGGCCGCCTGGCGGGGCTGGTTCCTCGGAGTCCCACGGAAAAGACAGGTCTTTTTGATTGCGGGAAGGCGCCGAAGACGGGCGCGGCGCCTTTTAGAATGCCCGCAATGTCTTATCTCGTGCTCGCTCGCAAGTTCCGTCCGAAAACCTTCGGTGAGATGGTCGGTCAGGGGCACGTGGTTCAGGCGCTCGAGAACGCGTTGACCACGCAGCGCCTGCATCACGCCTATCTTTTTACCGGCACGCGGGGCGTGGGCAAGACCACGGTTTCGCGCATTCTGGCCAAGTCGCTCAACTGCCAGGGCCCGGACGGGCAGGGCGGCATCACGGCCACGCCTTGCGGGGTGTGCCAGGCCTGCAAGGACATCGATTCGGGCCGCTTCGTCGACTACACCGAGCTGGACGCGGCCTCGAACCGCGGGGTGGACGAGGTGCAGTCGCTGCTCGAGCAGGCGGTTTACAAGCCGGTGCAGGGGCGCTTCAAGGTCTTCATGATCGACGAAGTGCACATGCTCACCAACACCGCGTTCAACGCGATGCTGAAGACGCTCGAAGAGCCGCCGGAATACCTCAAGTTCGTTCTGGCGACCACCGATCCGCAAAAGGTGCCGGTCACGGTGCTGTCGCGCTGCCTGCAGTTCAATCTGCGGCCGATGGCGCCCGAAACGGTGCTCGAACATTTGACGGGCGTGCTGCAGACCGAACAGGTGCCGGCCGAACCGCAGGCGCTGCGGCTCCTGGCGCGCGCCGCGCGCGGCTCGATGCGCGATGCGCTGTCGCTCACCGACCAGGCCATTGCCTTCGGCAACGGCGAACTGCTCGAAACCGGCGTGCGCCAGATGCTCGGCAGCGTGGACCGCGGCCACGTGTTCAAGCTCATCGAAGCGCTGGCGCAGGGCGACGGCAAGACGGTGGTCGACACCTCCGAGGCGCTGCGCCGCGACGGCATGTCCGCCGCTTCCACGCTGGAAGAAATGACCGCCGTGCTGCAGGCAATGGCCGTGCTGCAGGCGGTGCCTTCGCGCGTGGAATCGGCCGATTCGGCCACCGACCCGGACGCGGCCGATACGGCGCGCCTTGCGGCGCTGATGCCGGCCGACGAAACGCAATTGCTCTACAGCCTGTGCCTGCACGGGCGCGGCGAGCTGGGCCTGGCGCCCGACGAGTACGCGGCGCTCACGATGGTGCTGTTGCGGCTGCTGGCCTTCAAGCCTTCCGGCGCGACAACATCCTCAGTGGCTTCTTCGGCCGCCACGGAAAAAAAAACTCTGAATGAAGCCCCGCGGGCGGTTTTGACCCCTGCGGCCACACCGCCGGCTCGGGTTGCACCGGTTGCCGAAACGCCGGTTCCGGTCGCCGCACCGGTGCCGCAGCAAGCCAGTGCGGCGCCGGCGGGCCAGCGCCTTGCGGTGGTCAGCGAACCGATGCGGCAGGGCGGGCCTCCCAGGCCGTCTACCTCGGCAGAGGCTCCGACCGGCGATAGCCCCAGGGTGCTCGCGGTGCCAATTCGCGTGCAGCCGCCGCCGGGCCAACGGGACGTGCCGCGCTTCGACGAGCAGCGCGCCCCCGCGCCGCCCATTCCGCCCAGCGAAGACGGCGATTTCTGGCACGCCACGGTCACGCAGATGATTGCGGCCGAGAGCATCAACGCGCTGGCGCGCGAGCTTGCGCTGCAGTCGCAGCTGGTGGCGCGCGATGTCGACCAGTGGATACTGCGCGTGGAGCGGGAGCTGCTCAACCAGCCTTCCGCCCGCGAGAAGCTCACCGACGCCTTGGCCGCGCTGGGCCACGGCGTGAAGCTCGCCATTGAAATCGGCGGCGTGGTCGACAGCCCCGCACGGCGCAACAAGCAGGCCGCCGACGAACGCCAGCGCGTGGCCGAAGAGGCCATTCGCAGCGACCCCGAGGTGCAGATGCTGATGCGTGATTTCGATGCGAAGATCGTGCCTGGAACGCTCAAGCCGGCCTGACAGAACGCTACTGAAAACTCGTGCCGGCTCTTGCGGCATTCCGGTTCGACCGCCATCTCTCTTATCCTTCCCCCATTTCCAATCAATCAGGACCAACGATGTTCAACAAAGGACAACTGGCCGGCCTCATGAAGCAGGCGCAGGCAATGCAGGACAACCTCAAGAAGGCCCAGGAAGAGCTGGCCACCATCGAGGTCGAAGGCGAATCGGGTGCCGGCCTGGTCAAGGTCGTGATGACCTGCAAGCACGACGTGAAGCGCATCACCATCGACCCGAGCCTCCTGGCCGACGACAAGGACATGCTCGAAGATCTGGTGGCTGCCGCCTTCAATGCCGCCGTGCGCAAGGCCGAGGAAACCAGCGAGCAGAAGATGGGCAAGCTCACGGCCGGCATGCCGGGCCTGCCGCCCGGCATGAAGCTGCCGTTCTGAGCCGTTGATGGCGGACGCCAGTTCGCTCGACGCATTGGTCGATGCGTTGCGCCGCCTGCCCGGTGTCGGCGTGAAGTCGGCCTCGCGCATGGCTTTTCACTTGCTGCAGCACGACCGCGAGGGTGCGCAGCTGCTCGCGCGCGCCTTGCAGCAGGCGGCCGGCAACGTGCGGCATTGCGAGCGCTGCAACACCTTCACCGAAGCGCCGGTCTGCAACGTATGCCTGGACCCGCGCCGCGACGCGAGCAAGCTCTGCGTGGTCGAAACGCCCGCCGACCAGGCGGCGCTCGAGCGCACGGGTGCGTTCCGCGGCTATTACTTCGTGCTGATGGGCAAGCTCAGTCCGCTCGACGGCATCGGGCCCAAGGACATCGGCCTGCAGAAGCTTTTTGATCGCGCGCTCGACGGCACGGTCAGCGAGGTCATCCTTGCCACCAACTTCACGGCAGAAGGCGAAGCCACCGCGCACGTGATCGGCGAGGCACTCAAGCAGCGCGGCCTCAACGTGACGCGGCTTGCGCGCGGCGTGCCGGCGGGCAGCGAACTCGAATACGTCGACCTCGGCACCATCGCGCATGCGCTGGTAGACCGCAGGTAGGCACAGACAACCGACATGACTCTTTCATTGCTCACCATTGCCTACTGGTGCGTGTTCATTGCCTGCGGCCTGCCGTACCTGGCGGCATGGATCGCGAAGGTCGGCAGCTTCGGGCCGCGCGACAACGTTCAGCCGCGCGATTGGGCCGCAAGGCAGAGCGGCTGGCGCGCACGCGCCAACAGTGCGCAGGCCAACAGCTTCGAAGGGCTGCCGTTCTTCATCGGCGCGGTGATCATTGCTCATCAGCTCGGCGCGGCGCAGGCAAGGCTCGACATGCTTGCAGCCGCGTACGTCGTCTTGCGCGTGATCTACATCGCGGTGTACATCAAGGGCATCGGCAGCGTGCGCAGCGCGGTGTGGGCACTCGGATTCCTGGTCAACATCGCGATTCTTTTCATCGCGCGATAGGCGCACGCACGCCATTCGCAAGAGGCCTCGTAGAGGTCTTCATGTTTACGTGAAAACCCGCACGGGATGACCCCGATGCAGGCAACGCGGGCGCACCCCTAAGCTCGATTCAGTTCACCAGAATCAAAGAGCCCGCAGGACCGCTCCATGCTCCATCGCAGAACCCTCATCACCGCCTCCGCAGTCGCTGCCGCAGCAGTTGCGCTGCCGCGGGTCTTTGCGCAAGCCAAGCTCGAGAAGACGAAGATTTCCATCGCAGTCGGCGGCAAGGCGGCCTTCTACTATCTGCCTCTCACCATCTCCGAGCAGCTCGGCTACTTCAAGGCCGAAGGCCTCGAGGTCGAGATTTCAGACTTTGCCGGCGGCGCACGCGCTCTGCAGGCCGTGGTGGGTGGTTCGGCCGACGTGTGCTCCGGCGCTTACGAACACACCATCAACCTGCAGGCCAAGAACCAGTTCTTCCAGGCCTTTGTGCTGCAGGGCCGCGCGCCGCAAATCGCGGTGGGCGTGTCGACCAAGAACATGGCGGGCTATGCCGGCATTGCCGACCTGAAGGGCAAGAAGATCGGCGTCTCCGCGCCGGGCTCGTCGACCAACATGGTGGCCAACCTCGTGCTCTCGCGCGGCGGCCTGAAGGCCAGCGACGTGAGCTACATCGGCGTGGGTGTCGCGGCCGGCGCACTCACGGCGCTGCGCTCGGGCCAGATCGACGCCATCAGCAACACCGACCCGGTGATGACCATGCTCGAGCAGAAGGGCGACGTGAAGATCATCAGCGACACGCGCACGCTCAAGGGCACACAGCAGGTGTTCGGCGGGCCGATGCCCGCGGCCTGCCTCTACGCGCCGATGGACTTCATCCAGAAGAACCCCAACACCTGCCAGGCGCTGGCCAACGCCATCGTGCACGGCCTCAAGTGGCTGCAGACGGCGGGGCCAGGCGACATCATCAAGACGGTGCCCGAAACCTATCTGCTCGGCGACCGCGCGCTGTACCTTGCGTCTTTCGACAAGGTGCGCGAATCGATTGCCACCGATGGCCTCGTGCCGGCCGAGGGGCCGAAGACGGCGCTCACGGCTATTTCGAGCTTCGACGCGGCAGTGAAGGCCGACAAGATCGATCTTGCCAAGACCTACACCAACGATTTTGCCCGGCGCGCGAAGGACAGGTTCAAAGCCTGACCTCCGGACGTCCTCGCGACCCGGCTTCGGCCGGGTTTTTTCTTGCAGCCAGACATGTCCGACTACGCACTCGAACTTCTCTCCATCAGTTGCACCTTTCACTCGAAGGACGATCCGGGCCAGCGCTACACCGCGGTGGCAGACACCACGCTGCGCGTCAGGGCGGGGGAGTTCGTGTCGGTGGTGGGGCCGACGGGCTGCGGCAAGTCGACGTTGCTGAATTTGGGCGCGGGCCTGCTCGAGCCGTCGTCGGGCACGGTGAAGGTGTTTGGCCAGACGCTTGCCGGCGTGAACGCGCGGGCCGGCTACATGTTCCAGACCGAGGCGCTGATGCCGTGGCGCAGCGCCGTCGCCAACGTGATGGTGGGGCTGCAGTACCGGGGCGTTTCGGATGCCGATGCGCGCGAGCAGGCCGAGGCCTGGCTTTCGCGCGTGGGGCTTTCGGGTTTCGGCGACCGCTATCCGCACCAGCTGTCGGGCGGCATGCGCAAGCGCGTGGCATTGGCGCAGACGCTGGTGCTCGACCCCGACATCATCCTCATGGACGAGCCCTTCAGCGCGCTCGACATACAGACCCGGCAGCTGATGGAAAACGAAGTGCTTGAACTGTGGAGTGCCAAGAAAAAGGCGGTGCTCTTCATCACGCACGATCTCGACGAGGCCATTGCGATGAGCGACCGCGTGGTGGTGCTGTCGGCCGGCCCAGCCACGCACCCGATCGGCGAATTCGCGATCGACCTCGCCCGTCCGCGCGACGTGGCCGAGGTGCGCACGCAGCCGCGCTTTGTCGAACTGCACACGCAGATCTGGGAAGTGCTGCGCGACGAAGTTCTCAAGGGCTACGCGCAGCAACTGAGGAAGGCCGCATGATGCCGCGCCTGAACGAACGCAACGCGCGCTTCTGGCAACTGGTGCTGCTCGTGGTGTTGCTCGTGGCCTGGCACGTGGCCTCGCGCAACCAGCAGATCGCGTTCTTCCTGGGCGAGCCCATTCAGGTGGCCGGCCGCATCTGGAGCTGGTTTCTGCCGTTCGAAGTGCCGCCGAACCTGCTGTTCCCAGAGGGGCTGAAAGGCAATGCGGATATCTACCGCCACCTGGGCACCACGCTGCTCGAGACGGTGCTGGCCTTCGGCATCGGCACGGTGCTGGGCCTGGCGTGCGGACTCTGGCTGGCGCTGGCGCCCACGGCGAGCCTGATTCTCGATCCCTACATCAAGGCCGCCAATTCGATGCCGCGCGTGATCCTGGCGCCGATCTTCGCGCTGTGGTTCGGCCTGGGCATCTGGAGCAAGGTGGCGCTGGCCGTCACGCTGGTGTTCTTCATCGTGTTCTTCAACGTTTACCAGGGCGTGCGCGAGGTCAGCCCCGTGGTGCTGGCCAACGCGAAGATGCTGGGCGCGAATCAGCGGCAGCTGCTGCGCACCGTCTATCTGCCCAGCGCCACCAGCTGGGTGTTCTCGAGCCTGCACACCTCGGTGGGCCTGGCCTTCGTGGGAGCGGTGGTGGGCGAGTACCTGGGCTCGGCGCGCGGCGTGGGCTACCTGATACTGCAGGCCGAAGGCACCTTCGACGTCAACACCGTGTTTGCCGGCATTGTGGTGCTCACCGCTTTTGCGCTGCTGCTCGACGGGCTGGTGGGGCTCATCGAGAAGCGCCTGATGAAGTGGCAGCCGCGCAGCGGCGAGACTGAAAAGCTCTAGCCGGGTTAGCGCTTCTTCTTTGCCGGCGTGCCGCCGCGCTTTTCGCGCACGACCTGCTGCTTGCCGCTCGACTTCGCCACGTTGCTGCCGCGCGCGGCAGTCGCCTTTACCGCGCTGCCGCCGCGCTTGGCGCTTGCGGTGGCGCGGCCGCGAGCCGGGCCTGCCCCAGATCCGACGCGAGCCGCGGGAGCGGCGCGAACCGGCAGGTACACGACCACGCTGTAGCCGCGCTTGAATGCGTGGTTGGGCTTGACGTCGTTCCACTCGGCCACGTTGGAGGGCGCGAGCTTGTAGCGGCGCGCAATGCTGGCCACGCTGTCGTTGCGCCCGGCCTTGATGGTGGTGCGGCGGTTGACAATTTCGGGCTGGAAGCTCAGGTGTCCGCTGTCCGCGACCACGGCCGTCACGTCTTCTTTCACGCGGGCGCCGCGCGGCACGATGAGCGTGGAGCCCGCCTTGATGAGCATGCGCGGCGGAATGCTGTTGAGCGCGCGCAGATCGGCCTCGCTCATGCCCGAGCGCTGGGCGGCATCGGCCACCGTCATGGTGTTGGGAACCACCCATGCCGTCCAGCTGGCGTACTGGCCTTGCGAATAGGCGTCGAAATTGCGCTGGAACACGGCTGCGTTGTCCCAGGGCAGCAGGATCTGCTGCGTTCCGGCAGCAAGCAGCACCGGCTTGTGCGCGGCGGGGTTCAGTGCGCGAAAGTCTTCGAGCCGAACGTCGGCCAGCTTGGCCGCCAGCTCGACGTCGAGGTCGCGCGTGAGCGTCACGGTCTGGAAGTACGGGTGGTTGGCGATCAGCGGCAGCTCGGTGTTGAACGCCTGCGGGTTCGCAACGATGTTCTTCACGGCCTGCAGCTTGGGCACGTAGAGCCGCGTTTCGGCCGGCATGGAAAGATCGCTGTAGGTGGTGGGCAGGCCCAGGCGCTGGTTCTTGGCAATGGCGCGGCTCACGCTGCCTTCACCCCAGTTGTACGCGGCCAGCGCAAGCTGCCAGTCGCCGAACATGCGGTAGAGCTTTTGCAGGTAGTCCAGCGCGGCGCGGGTCGATGCCACCACGTCGCGGCGGTCGTCGCGGAAGATGTTCTGCTTCAGGTCGAAGTCGGTGCCGGTGGCCGGCATGAACTGCCACATGCCCGCGGCGCGCGCACTGGAAATGGCCTGCGGGTTGAATGCGCTTTCGATGTAAGGCAGCAGCGCGAGTTCGGTGGGCATGTTGCGCCGCTCGAGTTCCTCGACGATGTGGAACATGTACTTGTTCGAGCGCTCGGTCATGCGCTGGATGTAGTCGGGCCGGCTGGCATACCACTGCTCGCGGTCGCGCACGAGGTCGCTCTCGAGGTTGGGCATCTTGAAGCCACGGCGGATGCGGTCCCACATGTCTGCGGGCGGTGCGAGCGTGACGACGCTTTGCGAATGCGCTTCGCTGCTGGTGATGGGAGTGAGAGGGCCGCCCGGGTAGACGGGCGCCGCGCTGCCGGCCACCTTGGAGGCGGTGCCGCCGGTGGTGGCGGTGGATGGGGCGGAAGTGCCGGACGAAGAGGGGGCCGTGGTGGTGCCCGCGCAGCCCGCGAGCAACAGTGAGCCTGCAAGGCAGGCAGCAGCGATAAATTTCATCGGAAGTCGTTTTTCCATTGGCGCAGTGCGGCAAACACATCGGCTTCGCCCGCATTCGCGGAAAGCTCGGCGTGCTCGCGCACCGCTCTAAGGACAGTGGCTTCGCGGCTGCGAAGAAAGGGGTTGATTCGGCGTTCGGTGGCCAATTGCGAAGGCAGCGTGGGCTGCCCCTGCGCGCGTAGGCTTTCGCAATGCGCGGTGTACTGAGTCAGATCGGCATTGCCGGGTTCCACCACTTGGGCAAAACGCAGGTTAGCAAGTGTGTATTCGTGCGCACAACACACGCGGGAGTCGCCGGGCAGCGCTGCAAGCGCATCGAGCGAAGCCAGCATTTGCGCCGGCGTGCCTTCGAACAGGCGGCCGCAGCCGCCGGAGAACAGCGTGTCGCCGCAAAACAGCAGCGGCGCCTGGCCCTGGTGTGCGGGCAAGAAGTAGGCAATGTGGCCGGCCGTGTGGCCCGGCACATCGATGACCTGGAAGCGCAGCCCGAGCACTTCGGCGCTGTCGCCATGCGAAAGCGGCGTGAAGGGTTCGGGGATGCGCTCGCGCGCGGGGCCGAAGACCGGCGCGCCGGTTGCCGCATGGAGCGCGGCCACGCCGCCCGTGTGATCGGGGTGGTGGTGCGTGACTAGAATCGCGGCGAGCTGCAGCTTGTCGCGCGTCAACGCGTCGAATACCGGTTGAGCGTCGCCCGGGTCCACCACGATCGCGTTGGACCCGTCCTGCAGCATCCAGATGTAGTTGTCAGCGAAGGCGGGCAGCGGAACAAGGGTCATGAGCGGTCAAATTATAGGTTTGCAGGATTGGTTCGCGACCCCCCCCGGCCGCTACCTCCTGGCGTGGGAGCAGGCCCAGTTCGACGAAGCCGTGGCGGATGTCTTCGGCTATCACGCGCTGCAGCTGGGCGCCGCCGAGATCGACGGACTGCGCGCCAACCGCATGCCGCACCGCTGGCTCGCCTTGAGCGACCCCTTGCAGCAACCCGGCAGGGCCGCGCTGTTCACCGACTTTGCGGCGCTGCCGTTCGCGGCCAATAGTCTCGACCTGGTGGTGCTGCCGCACGCACTGGAGCTGAGCCCCGACCCCCACGCCACCTTGCGCGAGGTGGAGCGGGTGCTGGTGCCCGAAGGCCGCGTGGTGATTTGCGGACTGAACCCGGCCAGCCTGTGGGGCATGCGGCAGCGCCGCGCGCACCTGTATCGCAAGCTCGGCTTCGGCGAACTCTTCTT
Source organism: Variovorax sp. CCNWLW186 (assembly GCF_037203865.1). Lineage (NCBI taxonomy): Bacteria > Pseudomonadati > Pseudomonadota > Betaproteobacteria > Burkholderiales > Comamonadaceae > Variovorax > Variovorax sp. CCNWLW186. Next base: position 314,195 of record NZ_JBBCBO010000001.1, read on the forward strand.
GCCCGAGGGCGGTGAGTTCATCGGCTACTGGCGCATTCGCGACTGGCTGCGGCTCTTGAGCTTCGAGGTGGAGTCGGGGCGGTTTGGCGTGTACCGCCCCGCGGTGCGCAGCGAGGCATGGCTCGAGCGCTGCCGCTGGATGGACACCGCCGGCGAGCGCTGGTGGCCCATTTTTGGCGCCGTGTATTTCCTGGTGGCCGTCAAGCGGGTGCGCGGCATGCGACTGCTTGGGGCCGAATGGCGCCGCGCCGCCGCGGCCCGCGCCACAGCGCCGGTGCCCCTGGCCGGCAAGGTGCACAAGGCCGACCACGCCGAATGATTGAATCAATGATCGATTGAAAGAAGAAGGAAAAGAAAGTTTTGAACGAAGTCGTGATCTACACCGACGGTGCGTGCAAGGGCAACCCGGGCCCCGGTGGCTGGGGCGCGTGGCTCAAGTCGGGCGCCACCGAAAAGGAACTGTTCGGCGGCGAACTGAACACCACCAACAACCGCATGGAACTCACGGCCGTGATCGAGGGCCTGGCCGCCCTCAAGCGGCCATGCAAGGTCATTCTTTATCTCGACAGCCAATACGTGCGCATGGGCATCACCGAATGGATCCGCGGCTGGAAAGCCAAGGGCTGGCGCACCTCGACCAAGCAGCCGGTAAAGAACGTGGAGCTCTGGCAAAAGCTCGACAAGCTGGTGGCGGAGGGTGGCCACGTCATCGAATGGCGGTGGGTCAAGGGCCACTCGGGCGATCCGGGCAACGAGCGCGCCGACATGCTTGCGAACAAGGGCGTGGACAAGGCCCTCGGCCGGATCTAGGCCGGATCCGGACCGGACTAGTCCTCGAGCATCATCACGTCGACTTCATCGCCCGCGGCCACGCTGCCCTGATCGTGGTGCAGCACCACGAGCCCGTTGGCCTCGACCATCGAACTCAGCACACCCGAACCCTGGTTGCCAGCGATGCGAACCTCGGGCAGGGCGCCGGCCACGGCCGTGACGAAGCCGCGCTGGTATTCGGTGCGGCCTGGCTTCTTGCGGATAGCGCCCACGCTGCGTGCACGCAGCAGCGGCCGCGGCGCGGCGGCAATGTCGTGGCAGCCCATCATGCGCAGCAGTGCAGGCCGCACGAACGCAAGAAAAGTGACCATCACGGCCACCGGATTGCCAGGCAGCCCGAACAACACGGCTGCGCCCGGCTGCGATGAAGAGGTTTGGTTGCGCGGGATCAGCCCGACGGCCATCGGCCGACCAGGCCGCATGGCAACCCGCCAGAACGCCATGTCGCCAAGCTGCTGCATCACCGCGCGCGTGTGGTCGGCGGCACCGACGCTCACGCCACCGCTGGTGATGATGGCGTCCGCCTCGCTGGCGGCGCGCTGCAGCGTGGCGGCGAGCGTGGCGGGGTCGTCGCGCACCAGGCCCAGGTCGATGACTTCGCAACCCAGCCGCGTGAGCAGGCCGAACACCGTGTAGCGGTTGCTGTCGTACACGGCGCCTTCGCGCGGCGGTTCGCCAAGGCTCAGGATTTCGTCGCCAGTCGAAAAGTAGGCCACGCGCAGGCGCCGCAGCACGGAAACCGAAGGCAGGCCGAGGCTCGCAATCATGCCCAGAGCTGCGGGCGACAGGCGCTCGCCACGTTTCAGGGCCGGTTGGCCCTGCATGAGGTCTTCGCCCGCGAAGCGGCGGTTGTCGCCGCGGCGGAGCACCTTGGCCGGAAAGCTCACGCGGTCGCCGTCGACCTTGCAGAACTCCTGCGGAATCACGGTGTCGAGCCCTTCGGGCATGACCGCGCCCGTCATGATGCGGACCGCGTCGCCCGCACCCAATGAGCCGCGCCACGCCGCGCCGGCCAGCGCGGTTCCCACCACGCGCAGATCGATCGATGCGTCGATGGGCGCATCGTCGCGCAGGACGGCGCCATCGAAGGCAAAGCCGTCCATGGCGGAGTTGTCGTGCGGAGGCACGCTGACTGGCGAGATGATGTCTTCGGCCAGCACGCGGCCGAGCGCTTCGCGCACGCCGACTTCTTCGCGTTCGGAGACCACGGCTTGGGCGACGAGCTGGGCCAGGAAGGCCTGGACCCCGTCGACGCTCAGCGCCTGGGGGTCATAGCCCGCAAGGGCGGCGGCAATGTCGGCGATGCGGCTCATCGGCTTTCTAGCGCGTGCAGTTCGGCCAGCGTATTGGCGTTGAAGAAAGCATCGGGCGCATCGCCGGGCCGGTCGAAGGGCACGAGCACGGTGCGGTGCTGCGCGGTCCACGCGTCGATCTTGCGGCCACCGGACTGGGTGAAGTTCACCAGGCTTTCGAGCAACGCGGTGTGTAGCAGGCAGAACACCGGCTGCGGCCGCAGCACCGGCGCCGCGCCGGGTTCGGCGGCGGCTTCGGGGGCGCTGACCATGGCGATTTCCGCGTTGTCGGCAACCAGTGCCTCGGCCATGCGGCTTGCCAAGTCGAGCGGGAACAGCGGCGTGTCGCAAGGCACGGTCAACAGGTAAGGCGTTTCGCAGCGCTCGAGGCCCGTCAAAAAGCCCGCGAGCGGACCCGCGTAGTCGGCCAGGCTGTCGGGCCACACCGGCACGCCGAAGGACTCGTAGGCGGCCAGGTTGCGATTGGCATTGATCATCACCTCGCCGACCTGCATGCCCAGCCGCAGCACGGCGTGCATTGCGAGCGGCGAGCCGTTGAAGTTCTGCAGGCCCTTGTCGATGCCGCCCATGCGCGTGCCGCGGCCGCCGGCCAGCAGCAGGCCGGTGATCTCGCTGGGGGAAATGGGTTCTTGTGTCTGTGGGGTCATCCGCCGATGTAGCTCATTTCGACGCGTCGCGGCGCCTTGTCGTTGGTGTCGTGCTCGGCGCTTTCAGGGCCGCGAAGCGCGCGCAGTTCGGAATAGCGGTCGGCGCGACCCTGCCAGATGTGGCCGATGGCGGAGGCGATCTCCTCGTCGGTGGCGGTGCCGCGCAGCAGCGGGCGCAAGTCGTGCCCCGCGCTGGCAAAAAGGCAGAGATAGAGCTTGCCCTCGGTGGACAGGCGCGCGCGGCTGCAGTCGTGGCAGAAGGCCTGCGTCACGCTGCTGATCACGCCTACTTCGCCGCCGCCGTCGGCATAGGCCCAGCGCTGCGCGGTTTCGCCGGGCGCGCTGGCCTCGAGCGGCACCAGCGGAAACTCGGCGCCGATGCGCGCGATGACCTCCGCCGAAGGCAGCACCTCGTCCATGCGCCAACCGTTGGTGGCGCCCACGTCCATGTATTCGATGAAGCGCAGCACGACCTTGCCGCCGTGGTTGTCGCGAAAGTAGCGCGCCATCGGCAGGATTTCCTGCTCGTTGGTACCGCGCTTCACCACCATGTTCACCTTGATCGGGCCGAGCCCGGCGGCCAGCGCCGCCTCGATGCCGGCCAGCACGTCGGCCACCGGAAAGTCGACATCGTTCATGTGGCGGAACACTGTGTCGTCGAGACTGTCGAGGCTTACCGTCACGCGTTGCAGGCCGGCAGCCGCCAACGCTGCCGCCTTGCGCCGCAGCAGCGAGCCGTTGGTGGTGAGCGTGAGCGCCAGTGGCTCGCCGGCCGGCGTGCGAAGCTCGGAAAGCTGCTCGATCAGCCCCTCGATGTTCTTGCGCAGCAGCGGCTCGCCGCCGGTGAGGCGGATCTTGCGCACGCCGTGGGCTGCAAAAAGCCGCGCGAGCCGCGTCATTTCCTCGAAGCTCAGCAGGGCGCTGTGCGGCAGGTATTGGTAGTCCTTGTCGAACACGTCTTTCGGCATGCAGTAGCTGCAGCGAAAGTTGCAGCGGTCTGTCACGCTGATGCGCAGGTCGGTCAGCGGCCGGCCGAGGCGGTCGAGCAGGTGGCCCGTGGCGGGAACGGCAATCTCCGGCACCGAAACCGCCGGGCGCGCGCGGCCGATTTCGGAGAGCGGAATGACGGTGGTGCTTTTGCTGTTCATGGGACAGCGGCCAATTTACTCCATCGGCGATGGGCCGAGCCGGAAAGGGCTACTCGGCAGGGCTGCTAGACGCAGCGCGCGCCGTCCACTTCGATGCACACGCCGCTGATGAACGCGGCCTCGTCGCTCGCGAGGTACAGCGCGGCGTTGGCCACGTCGAGCGCCGTCGAGAAGCGGCCGAGCGGAATGGTGGCGCGGAACTTGGCCTTGCGCTCTTCGGTGAGCGGCCCGCCTGCGAATTCGGTGGCCAGGCCGGTGTCGGGGTTGAACACCGGGTTGATGCAGTTCACGCGGATGTTGTCGGGGCCGAGCTCGGCGGCCAGCGACTTGCTCGTCGTGATGACGGCGCCCTTGGAGCCGTTGTACCAGGTGAGCCCCGGACGCGGACGCACGCCGGCCGTGGAGGCGATGTTGATGAACGAGCCGCCGCCGTTGGCGCGGAACGCCGGCACCGCGTGCACGGTGGCCAGATAGATGCTCTTCACGTTGACCGCGTAGCACTTGTCGAACTCGTCTTCGCCAACCTCGAGGGCAGGGCGGTTGCGGTGCGTCCAGCCGGCGTTGTTGACCATGGCGTCGAGCTTGCCGTGGCGCTCCACCGCGGCTTCGACCAAGGCCTTGACCTGTGCCGACTGCGTGACATCTGCCGCAAAGAACGAGGCCCTGCCGCCGTCGCGCAGGATGGCTTCGACCACCTGCTGGCCGGCTGCCGGGTTGATGTCGTTCACGAGCACCTGGGCGCCTTCGGCCGCGAGCCGCTTGGCGATGCCTTCGCCGATGCCGCCGCCGGCACCGGTCACGATGATGGATTTGTCCTTGACGCGCACGCTGTGTCTCCTCGAAAAAAGTGCAGCGGGGCAGTGTATCGGGCCATGGTGCCAAGTGCTTGTGCATGGCGCCTTTTGCGCAGCGCGCCCAGCGCGTGCTGGACGCCGTTGTTGAGAATTACTATCATCCAGGTGCCTGAGTACGCAGCACTCGAATGGACGCAAAGGGCTCTTTCAACACAAGGAGCTTGCAATCGTGCTTTACATGCAGCGCACCGATCTCTCGGCACGCCAATGGATCGGTCTGGCAATCGTCTCTGCCGGCGCGCTTGCGCTGGCCTTCCGGTTTTGCGAGTTCGTTCGCGCCGACCCGGTGGTCTGGAGCGCTCTACTGGGCGGTTCGGTAGCGGCGCTGGCCACTGCGCTGGGCACGCTGCCCGTGCTGTTCTCCCAGAAGCTTCCTGAGCGGCTGCAGGACACGCTGTTCGGTTTCGGCGCCGGTGTGATGCTGGCCGCCTGCGCCTTCTCCCTGATCATTCCCGGCCTGGAGGCGGCGCGAAAGGCGGAAATGTTCGGCGGCGGCAGCTGGGCCGCCGGCGGCGTGTTGGGCTCGGCCATCCTGCTCGGCGGCATCGCGCTGATGCTGCTGGACCGCGTGCTGCCGCACGAGCATTTCATCAAGGGCCTGGAGGGCCAGACCGCGCACAGGCTGCGGCGCACCTGGCTGTTCGTGTTTGCCATCGCACTGCACAACCTGCCGGAGGGCCTCGCGATCGGCGTCGGCTATGCGGCCGGCAACGGGTTGCGCGCCGACGCGCTGGCCACTGGCATCGCAATCCAGGACGTGCCCGAAGGCCTGGTGGTGGCCGTGGCGCTGCTGGCGGCGGGCTACAGGCGCGGGTTCGCCGTCTTCATCGGAATGGTTTCAGGCGTGGTCGAGCCCCTTGGTGCGGTGCTCGGTGCCGCCGTGGTCGGCCACTCCGTCTTGCTGCTGCCGTGGGGGCTGGGCTTCGCGGCCGGCGCCATGCTGTTCGTCATCAGCCACGAGATCATTCCGGAGTCGCACCGCAAGGGGCACGAAAGCTTTGCGACCAGCGGGCTGATGCTCGGCTTCGTGCTGATGATGCTGCTGGACACGGCGCTGGGGTAGACCTGCGCCACGACCCGGCCGGCCCGGCCTTCAACCGTGCTTGATGGCGACGGTCTTGAGGGTGGTGAAGCCGTAGAGCGCCTCAAAGCCCTTTTCGCGTCCGTAGCCCGACGACTTGACTCCACCGAACGGCAGTTCCACACCGCCGCCCGCGCCGTAGTTGTTGATAAACACCTGGCCGCTGCGCACCCGCTTGGCCATGCGGAACTGGCGTGCGCCGTCTGCTGTCCAGATGCCGGCAACAAGGCCGAACTGCGTCGCGTTGGCGAGCGCCACCGCTTCGTCCTCATCGGCGAACTGCATTGCGGCAAGCACCGGGCCGAACACTTCTTCCTGCGCGAGGCGGTGGTTCACCGGCACGTCGCGCAGCAGGGTGGGGGCCTGGTAGAAGCCGGTTTCGGGCGCTTCGTCGACCACGACGCCGTGGGCCACCATGGGGATGCCGGCCACCTGGGCGTCGCTCAGAAAGTCCCACACGCGCTGCTGCTGGGTCTGGCGGATCAGCGGGCCCACGTCGAGGTCCATCGCCGCGGGGCCGACGCGCAGGGCCTCGAAGGCGTGGCCGAGGCGCTCGAGCAGCGGCTCGTAGATGCCGCGCTGGATCAGCACGCGCGAACCCGCGGAGCACGTTTGGCCGGCGTTCTGCACGATGGCGTTGATGATGACCGGAATGGCCGCGTCGAGATCGGCGTCGGCAAAGATGATCTGCGGGCTCTTGCCGCCGAGCTCGAGCGTCACCGGGCAATGCCGCTCGGCGGCCACCTGCTGGATAAGCGTGCCGATCTTGGGGCTGCCGGTAAAGCTGATGTGGTCGATGCCTTCATGCCGCGCGAGCGCGTCGCCCACCTCGTGGCCATAGCCCGTCACGATGTTGAGCGCACCGGCCGGAAAGCCGACTTCGGCTGCAAGCTGCGCCACGCGGATCAAGGAAAGGCAGGCGTCTTCGGCCGGCTTCACCACGCACACATTGCCGGCCGCCAGGGCCCCGCCCACGCTGCGCCCGAAGATCTGCATCGGGTAGTTCCAGGGAATGATGTGGCCCGTGACGCCGTGCGGCTCGCGCCAGGTGAAAACGCTGTACCCGTCCTGGTAGGGAATCGTCTCGCCGTGCAGCTTGTCGCAGGCGCCGGCATAGAACTCGAAATAGCGCACCAGCGCCACCGCGTCGGCACGCGCCTGCTTCACGGGCTTGCCGCAGTCGCGCTGCTCGAGCAGGGCCAACTCGTCGACGTGCTCGGCAATCTTCTGCGAAAGCTTGTAGAGAAGGCGGCCGCGATCGGCCGCGCTCACCTTGTGCCAGACGCCCTCGAAGCAATCGCGCGCCGCGCGCACGGCGGAGTCGATGTCGGCGGCATTGCTGCGCTGGATTTCGTCGAAAGGTTGGCCATCGGAGGGGTCGAGCACCTGAAGGGTGCGGCCTGAGGAAGACGGGACGTCGGCGTTGGCGATGAAGTTGAGTTGCATGGAACGGGATTTTGCGCGAAGCCGCGCAAACCCGCCGGCAGCCCCGGGCTATCTTGGTGCGCCGGGGCGCGGCAGCGCCCGCACTGCATTGAGCATGCGCTCCACGTGCTTGTCCGGATTCAGGTTCTGGTAGTAGTAAGCCACCGTGCCGTTCGGCGCAATCACATAGGAGAGGCGGTTGGCAAAGTCCGGCCGCGTCTGCATCAGGGCGTCGAACCCGTTGATTACCGTCTTCGATTCGTCCGAGGCCACGGGAAAGCGGCTTTGGCACGACTTGACCGAGAACTTCGAGAGCGTGTCGATGTCGTCGGCCGAAACGCCGATGACGGTGGCGCCCAGCGCCGTGAACTGGTCGATGGCTTCGGCGAACGCATGGGCCTCGATCGAACAGTCGCTGGAGTCGGCCGCGGGAAAGAAGTACAACACCACCGGCCCCTTGGCCAAGGCTTCAGCCAGCGAGTAGCGGAAGGTTTTGCCGCCGAGCGCGGCATTGGCGGTGAACTTGGGTACCGGGTCGCCGATATCGAGGGCGGCGCTGGCGGGGAGCGCCATTGCGGCGGCGACCGACATCAGTGCGATGCGTGAGAGGATCGGTCTTGCCATGGTGTAACTCCGAACAGGTGTGAAGCGAATTCTAGGATGGGCGAGCATTTAAAGATGGCCCGAATGAAACCGGCAGGCGCCGGCCAGCGTATACCCGGCAGCAGTCAAGAAAAACCAAAGAAAACCAAAGAGAACACCGATCCACCATCATGAATGCCTGGTCTCGACTCCTTCGAATTTGCCTTGCGGGCGTGATGATCGCGTCGCTGGGTGCCTGCGGGTCGCTGCCGCCGGCGCGCGAGCGGGCGGCGGTAACTGCAGACGCGGCCGACCCCTCCACAACGCTCTCGAAGATCGTGGCGGCCTCGACGCCGCCCGGTGAGCATTCGGGCTTCCGGCTGATGCCGCTCGGCGTGTATTCGCTGGACGCGCGCATCCAGTTGGCGCAGCGTGCCCAGCGTTCGCTGGTGGTCCAGTATTACCAGCTCGAGAACGACGCCACCGGCCGGCTGCTGATGCGCTCGCTGCGCGAAGCGGCGGCGCGCGGGGTGAAAGTGCGCTTGCTGGTGGACGATCTCTACACGGCCAGGAGCCAGCAGCTGCTGCTTGCGCTTTCGCAGACGCCCAATGTGGACGTGCGGCTGTTCAACCCGTTCTGCTGCGGGCGCAACGGATTCCTGTCGCGCTTCGCGGCGTCGCCGCACGAGATCGGGCGGCTCAACCACCGCATGCACAACAAGCTCTTCATCGCCGACGGGGTGATGGCGGTGGTGGGCGGGCGCAACATCGCCGACGAGTATTTCGTGCTGAGCGAGGCGCAGAACTTCATCGACATGGACGCGCTGGTGGTGGGCAAGGTGCTGCCGCAGCTGGAGTCGATCTTCGATGCCTACTGGAACAGCAAGCAGGTCTGGCCCGTGGCGGACATCGTGCGGGGCGAGGGCAGGCGCACGCCCACCACCGCGGACTTCGATGCGTGGATCGGCATGGCGGCGGCGCCGCCGAAGATCGTGCTGCCGCCCTCCGACATCCTGGGTTACGGGCCGATTGCCGAAGAGCTCGACGGCGGCCGCATGGGGCTTTTGTGGGGCGAGGCCCGAGCCATTGCCGACCCGCCCACCAAGCCGACCACCATGACGGCGGACGAGGCCATTGCCACCAGCGTGACGATGCAGGTCTGGACGCTGTTGATGAACGCCAAGATCCAGGTCGACCTGACCTCGCCGTACCTGGTCCCCGGCGAGCGCGGCATGGCGGCCTTCGAAGACCTCGCCAAGCGCAACGTCAAGCTCACGCTGCTCACCAATTCGCTGGCCGCCAACGACGAACCGCTGGTGCACACCGGCTACGCGCGCTACCGCGAGCGGTTGCTCAAGGGCGGGGCCGACCTGTACGAACTGAGCCCGCAGCGCACCACCGCGGGCGAGCGCTTCGGCATGTTCGGCAAATCGCTCGGGCGGCTGCACTCCAAGACGGCGGCCATCGACAAGACGCGCATCTTCATCGGCTCGATGAACCTCGATCCGCGCTCGGCGAGCCAGAACACCGAGATGGGCCTTGTGGTCGACAGCCCTCAGCTGGCGCGCGAGATGCTGCGCGTCATCAACATCAGCAAGCTGCAGAACTCGTACCGCCTGCGCCTTGCCAAGGACACCGGCACGTTGCAGTGGCTCACGAGCGACGGGGAAAAGGAAGTCATCCTGACCTCGGAGCCGGAGTCGACCTTCTTCCAACGGCTCCACAACATGATCATTGCGCCTCTGGTTCCTGAAATGCTGCTGTAGCCTCGGGGGATGGCGCAAACCTTTACAAATTTGTCCGCCCTCCAGGTGATGTGCTGGGGGCTGGCGTTTTTCGGCTCGATCTACCTTGGGTTTGGCGCGCTCAATTGGCTGTTGACCCGTCGGGTGCTGCCGGCGCTCGGAATCGGGCGGGTGCTCGATCCGCGCCCGCTGCAGCCGGGGCAACTGCGCCGCGAACTGACGCAGTCGGGCGTTTCGGTGCTGGTTTTCGGGCTGGGCATGGTGTTTCCGTGGGGCTTGCTTCAGCTGGGCTGGGCGCGGCTCGACGCGGATGCGGGCTGGCGGCAGATCGCGCTTGAAATCGTGGTGCTCGCGGTCTGGAACGACGTGCATTTCTGGTTCAACCATCGCGTGCTGCACATGCGGTGGCTGCGGCGTTTTCACGGGCCGCACCACCGCTCGGTGGTGACAACGCCCTGGGCCACGTACAGCTTTCACCCGATCGAGGCGGCGATGCTCGGCAACGTGATCCTGCTGCCGATGCTGCTGCACGACTTCAGCTTCTGGTCGCTTGCCTCGGTGCCGCTGTTCAGCCTGTTCTTCAACAGCATCGGCCACTCGAACTACGACTTTTTTCCCGGGGTGTCTTACAGCCACTGGTTCGCCGCGAGCCGTCGGCACCATTTGCACCACGCCTGCCACGGCGGCAACTACGGCTTCCAGTTCACTTTCATGGACCGGTTGTTCGGCACGCGCATCGCCGCCGATGCGGCCGAGCCGCAGTTCCAGGCTTTTCAAGACAAGCAGCAACGCCAACAGCAGCATGGCACGCCGGCCTGACGCGCTGCGCCGGCCGGCACGCCTGCGCCATTGGCGCGACTGGCAGAGCCTTGCCTACCTGGTGGTGCTTCCGGCGCTGGTGGCATGGCAGTGGGTGCATGGCTTTGCCGTGCTGCTCTATGGATTGATGCTGTTTCTGACGTTGGGCGTGGGCGTGATCCACCACAACCACGTGCACTTGCGCATGTGGCGCGGGCGGCGCATGAACCGGCTCACCGACTTCTGGATCACGCTGCTGCAGGGGCACCCGACTTTCGTTTTCTGGCCCGCGCACGTGGCCAACCACCATCGCCACCGACATGGGCCGCAGGACGTGGCGCGCACCTACCGCTTCGGCGGCGATACCAACCACTTGCGCGGGTACTTGCTGCATCCGTTCCAGACGGTGTGGGTGCTGGTGCCCGTGTTCCTGGGCTGGCTCGGGCGGCTTCGAAGGCACCAGCCGGGGCCTTGGCGTTATTGCATGGCGCAATACGCGCTTTGGCTCGGGAGCTGGAGCGCGCTGCTGCTGCTCGACTGGCGCAAGGCGCTGCTGTTCGTCATCGTGCCGCAACTGCACGGGCTGCATTGGCTGCTGGCCACCAACTATCTGCAGCACGCGCATGCGGACGGATGCAGGCCCACACCGAAGGCAGAGGCGAGTGCGGAGGCGCGGCGCGATACCGCGGGTACCCGGTTGAACTACGCACGCAATTTCGAAGGGCTGGTGAACCCGTTGCTGTTCAACATCGGCCTGCACACCGCACATCACGAGAACCCGCATGTCCATTGGTCCGAACTCACGCAATTGCACCGCACGCACTACCGCGCGCGGGTCGATCCCGCACTCAACGAGCAAGGACTGGTGCCCTACATGGTTCGCGTGTTCGTGCTGGGAGCGCTGTGGCCGCGCTTTCGCAGCCGCTCGCTGATGTCCTCCGTGCCTTTCGTGCCGCCCGAGTCTTCAACCCTCTGAACCATGCCTGTTCCATTTCAACGCGTCTATATCGAGAGCGCCGGCTACTACATGCCCGGCGAGCCCATTCCCAACGAGCGCATGGACGCCTACATCGCGCCGCTCAACCGCATGTCGGAGCGCATCAAGCGGCGCATCCTGGCCGAGAACGGCATTCTCACGCGGCACTACGCAATCGACGAGGAGGGCATGACGCGTGAAACCAATGCGCAGCTGGCGGCGGGCGCGATCCGCGATTGCCTGCAGCGCGGCGGGGCCGAGCTGTCGCGCGTTTCGCTGCTGGCCAGCGGTTCGTCGGGCGGCGACACGCTCATGCCGGGCTTTGCCAACATGATCCAGGGCGAACTGGCGGCAGCGCCAATGGAGACCTTGTCGGTGCATGGCATCTGCGCCGCGGGCGTGTCGGCCATCCAGTCGGCCGCGCAAGGCATCGAGTTGGGCGCGCACCGCAGCGCGCTTGCGGTGGCCAGCGAAATGCCGTCGCGGCTTTTCAAGCGCTCGCGCTTCGCGGCGCGTGGCTATGAAACGGACTTCGATTCGCACTTCCTGCGGTGGATGCTTTCCGACGGCGCGGGCGCGCTGCTGCTCTCCGACGGCGCGCCGGGGCTGGCCGGCAACCCCGGGCTGCGCCTGCGGCTGAAATGGGTGCACCAGCGCGCGTTCTCGGGCGACTACCCGGTGTGCATGCAACTGGGCCTGACCGAAGACCGTGCGCGCGGGCATCTGGACTACGGCTCCTGGGCCGAGGCGGAAGCGGCCGGTGCCTTGTCGCTGCGGCAGGACATTCGCCTTCTGCCGCACCTGTTCGACATCGGCATTCACGAATACGCGACGCTGGTGCGCGATGGCTGGGTCGATCCGAAGCGGGTCGATCACTTCCTGTGCCACTACTCGTCGGAAAAATTCATTCCCGTGGTCGAAGACCTGATGACCAAGGCCGACCTTGCCATTCCCCGCGAGAAGTGGTGGAGCAACCTGGCCTGGCGCGGCAACACCGGCGCGGCGTCGATCCTGATCATGCTGTCGGAGTTCTTGCACACCAAGACGCTGAAGCCCGGTGAGCAGATCTTCTGCTACGTGCCGGAGTCGGGGCGCTTCATGGCTGCCTACATGCTGCTGGAGGTCGAGGCGGCGGATGCGCCGCTGCAGGCGGTGCCCAGCCCACGCGCGGCCGCCGAACCCGCACCCGCCGACGACGAGACGGCGATTGCGCCGCCGCACGATCCCGCCGCCGCGCCTGAAGGCCTGGGCGCGCTGCTGACCGAGCTGGCCGGCATCTGGCACGACTATCGCTCCAACGTCTGGCGCACGCCTCTGATCCGCCAGATCCGCGAGCGCCGCTTCGCGCTGCCCGATTACCTGAACTGGATGGAGCAGTGGGTTCCGCAGGTGCGCGAAGGCAGCCGCTGGATGCGCGAAGGCGCCGCTTCGCTGACGGGGCCCTACAAGACGCTTGCCGCGTTGATCGACGTGCACGCGGGCGAAGAGCAGGACGACTTCAACATTCTTTTCAGCGACTACCGGAAGGCTGGCGGCACCGTGGCCGAGATCGGCGAGTTGCGCCGCAACCCCGGTGGGGAGGCACTCAACGCCTACCTGCACGGCCTGGCGGCCACGCGCGACCCCATCGGGCTGCTTGGCGCGATCTACATCATCGAAGGCACCGGCCAGCGCATCGTGCCGGCGCTGCTTCCGCTGATCAAGGCCGGCCTGAAGCTGCCGCCCGATGCGTTCCGTTTTCTGGAGTACCACGGCCACAACGACGAGAACCACCTGAACCGATGGCTCGCCGCCGTCGAGATGGTGATGGCTGTGGAAGCGGACAAGGACGGCCAAGGCACCAAAGGGCAGGGCCGCGCAGCCCGGCAGATCATCGACACGGCGCGCCACACGGCCGCGCTGTACTTGATGCAGTTTCAGCACATCACGGAGCGAATGTCACATGAGCCGAACGCCTGATTTTCTCGAGCAGGGCCACGATGAGCGCGACCCCAGCCCATGGCTCGCCCTCTATCTCGACCAGAGCACGCCGCTGCCCGACGAGGTCAAGGCCGCATGGCTCGCCGATTCGAGTTCGGGCTCGCGCCAGTACCTTCTGCCGTTCCTGCGGCCGGTGGCGCGGCTGACGATCATCCTGATCCAGGTAGTGAAGGTGTTCGTGCCGCGCAATTGGTCGCATTCGAAGATGCTGCACAACCTGCTGGCCTGGGGGCTGAAGCGCTTCGTGTCGCCGGAGGCGAACTGGCTGATCCTGCGGCACTTCCATCTGGGTTCGCAGGTGCTGAGCTTCATTGGCCGCAATTCCCCCGCGCCGGTGGGCACCTCGCCGCTGGAGCCTGCCGATATCGACGCACTCAGGGACGAGACATTCCTGAAGCACGATCTGAACCTGTTCAATTTCGTGATCCGCCTGAACCAAGCGCTGCGCGACAAGGGTATGGTTCTCGGCAAGGCGCCGAATGTCGACTTTTCGATGATCAAGGACCCTGGGTTGCGGCTTTCGGACATGCCGCAAGGCAAACTGAATTTTCTCGACCTGCAGAGCGCCATTGAACTCTTTACGCCGCTTTATCAGTTGATGTTGACCGATAACGACTTTTGGCGAGCAGCCAACTCCCTGCAGCTGGACGAAACCATCGGCATCTACGCCGCGACGGTGCTGGGCGCTCCGGAGCACCTGATTTTGGTCAACAACAAGCACCCACTGGTGCCGCTTTCCACCTTGCGGGCGGGACATCGGCTGGTTATCCATGGGCTTTCGACCGAAATGCTGCACAGCCTGCTGCGGCGCCTGCAGGCCGCGCATGAGGCGACCCCCGAGGCAACACCTGCACGGGAGGAGGCACTTGCATAAAGCGTATGCTGCCCCCAGATGGACTCCATGAACACGACCCAAAATCCGTCTCCCAAGACCGATCTGGCAGTGACCCACGTGCTGGCTCAACTGCTGGAACGGCTCGAGCACAGCACCGTTCCCGTCGGGGCGGAGCAGTACCGCTCGGTGGTCGAGCACCTCGTGCACGAATTCAGCGACGTTGAACCGGGCGCCGATCTGGGCCGCCTGCTCGACGCTTATCCCGCTGCCGCCGAGGTGTACGAAAATATCAACTATCAACACGCCGGCCTGTGCCGCTCGGCGCTGGACGCGGCACTTGCAGCCGAAGTCCGCGCCAGAGAAGTCATCGCACGGGCCATGCGTAATACCGAACCCAAAAAGGACAAAGCCGATGGCCAAAGCTGAGGTGAAGACTGCCGTCGTGGCCGATGGCTTGCGTTACAAATCGAAAGCACCAGGGTCGCCGTTCCGTGCGTCCGCGTCTTTCAGCGGGGCAACCATGTCCTGCTTCATGTGCGGCAAGCACCGCGTACGCTCGCAGCTGCGCACCCGCCAGGTGCTCGGCAAGTCGCAAACCGTTTGCGCGCCTTCGTGCAAGGCGCTGGACGAGTCGCTCGAATAATCTGGCGGCGCTCGGCTAGCAGGGCTGAGCGTCTTTTTGGCGACATGCCCGAGCACCGCCGGTGCAGATTTCCTTCCCTATTTGCGGTATTGGATATACAGTTAGACACAATTGATGCAAGTAATTGCAGTCAATAAAAAGTTCTAATTTGTAGTCGACGGCAAATGATTTTGTATAGGCGCGCCCGGCGTCGGGCAATGTGCGGAAGGACCTGCAATGAATAAATCACGTCATGTCGTCATGCAGGTGGTCAGGCGCTCGTCCGGCAGCGCGACGCACCATGTCGAGTTCTTCATGGACAACACCTTTGCCGAACGCCTTCGGCAGTTGCGCTCGCTGGTGCCGCCGCTCGGCAGCCTCAACAAGCAGCGCGACCTGGTGATCGACAAGGTGCGGGTGCGGCTTCCGAATGCCATCTGGCGCACCGGCAGCCATGTCGACAGCGGCGTCGAGGGCTCCTGCATCGTGATTGCAGCCGAAGGCTCGTTCAACTGCGGCGGCAAGGACCGCAACACCCGCGAGAAGCTGGTGACCTACAACTTCTCGATTGCGCGCCTGATCGAGCTGCACGCCGAACGCCCCGACAACGAAACCCTGTACATCCGCGACGGCACTTTTGCCAACGACGAGCCCGCCGAGTCGGCCGCGGGCCAGTGGGTTGCCTCATTGAATGAGCTGGAAGCCGTGATGCGTGTTCCCGATGCTCCCTCGGACTTCGACACCTTGCACGACTTGACGATGCGGCCCGAGCAGCGGCCGGCTGTCACCCCTCCCACGCACCGGGCCAGCTTCTACTGAAGAGCCGCGCCGGCCGCTTCGGGTGCCGCGCCCACGGCGGCGTATTGCGCGCGGTTGTTTTCGAGCCAGCGCGCCGAAAGGCTGCTGTCTTGCTGCGCCGGATGAAAGTCTTCGCGGAAGTAACTGCGCCAGGCGCTCCAATTTCCACGCAGCAAGCCGCCTCTGCTGAGCAGAATGCGCGCGGCGCTTTTCCAGGTCGCCCACTTCCACAGCTGCCCTTCATGGCGCAGGTTGTCGACCGTCTGGTGCAGCAGGTCGCCCAGGAACATCACGGTCACGCGGCGAAACCAGCGCGTGCGCCACGCGTCCGAACCTTGCGCGGCCTTGTAGATGTCGAAGGCGACGGACTTGTGCTCCAGCTCTTCGGCGCAATGCCAGAGCCACATCGTCAGCAGCCGAGGTTCGGCGCCGTCGAGCACTTCAGGGTGGCCCAGCAGCCATTCGGCAAACATGGCAGTGAAGTGCTCAGTCGCCGCGGTCACGGCCAGCGCGTGGCGAGGATCGGCGCCTTCCATCAGCTCCATTCGCTTGGCAGCACGGGCCGTCCAGCCGTCCTTCAGGCCCTGCGCTTCGAGGTGGCCGTTGAAGAGGGTGTGGATGCGACGGTGCGTGGCTTCCTGCCCGATGAAGCCGCGCACCTCGGCACGGTATTTTTCTTGCGCTTCCGCCGGCAGCGTGGCCACGGTGTCGCGCACGGCATCGATGAAGAACTGCTCGCCGAACGGAAAGCTCATCGACAAGGCGTTGAAGAAGGCGGTGGAGAATGCATCGCCCCCGCACCAGTTGCGGCCGAACGGCGTTTGCAGATCGATGAGAAGGCGGCGCACCACAAGCTCGGTCATGAAAGCAATCCTCTGGAGAGTGGGTTGGTACACGTCAGTACCGGTTGCCTGAATAGTGCGCACATCTGCTGGTACCGTCAAGTACCAAGGCGTAGGAAAATGTACCCTCATGAGCATCGCGATTGAAAAACCAGCCCTTGCCGGCCCTTCGGGAGAGCCGGTGCACGAGCATTACTCGCGCCTGCTGGAGGGCATGGCCCGCGCCGTAGCGGCCAAAGGCTACGCGGAGACAACCATTGCCGACATCGTGCGCGAAGCGGCGGTTTCGCGCCGAACCTTCTACGAGCACTTCGCGACCAAATCGGAATGCCTGATTGCCCTGTACGAGGCTGCCAGCAAGCTGGCGCTGCGGGCGGTGAGCGAGGCCTTCGATCCGGCGCATCCGTGGCACGCGCAGGTGGAGCGGGCCATGACCGCCTACTTCGACTATCTTGCGCAGGACCCGGTGCTGCTGCGTACGCTGTTCATCGAGATACTAGGGCTCGGAATGCCAGGCTTGGCGGCGCGGCGCCGGGTGAACGATGAGATTGCCAGCTTCATCCAGCTGGCCATCAATGGCAGCGGCGGCAACGCGCAGGGCGGCCCCGCGGCACACCTCACCAGCGAAATGGCCATGACGGTGGTGGGCGGCATCAACGAGCTGGTGCTCCAGGCCATCGAGCAGAACCGGGCCGGCGATCTGAGCCAACTGGTTGCACCGGCCACGCGCCTGGTGCGCGCCGTCGCCGCCGAGAGCTCCAGGTAGCGGTCAGGCAGGGGCTAGGTAGCGGCAGATCGGCCGATCAAGCCGGCTTGGCCTGCGCCGGGTCGTAGAAGAATTCTTCCTCGGCAATGCGGTCGCCCGCCCAGCGCTGCCAGGCGAGCTCTTCCATGCGCATGGTCCTGCCGCCCTTGAAGCGGAAATCGAACACCCACCGGATCACCACGTGGTCGCCGTTCACGAGCACGGGGCGCACGCAGGTCGAAACGACGGATTCGGTTCGTTCCAACATCGCCTGCTCGTGCGCAACCAGCGTGGCACGGCCGCGACGGGGCTCGGCCTGGTTCTCACGCATGGTTGCGTCTTCGGTGTAGTAGTTTTCGATGGCCTTGGCATGCGCGCCACTTTCGACGGCGGCAATAAAGGCTTCGAGTCTTTCCGCGGAAGGCATCAGATCTTGGCTTTCATTTCACTGCGCCTGAAGCCACGGCTGCCGGCGGCGTTGCGGACGCGGCCGGAGCAGCCGGAGCCGGAGCCGAAGGCGCGGGTGCAGGAGCGGCGGGCGCGGTGACCGCCACGGGCGCTTCAACCTTGTGCGGCATGGCCGCCGCCGCATCGCCGCCGTGGAACTTGACCACCAGCGGCACGATCAGCAGCGCGACGATGTTGATGATCTTGATCAGCGGGTTGACTGCCGGGCCGGCCGTGTCCTTGTAGGGGTCGCCCACTGTGTCGCCGGTGACTGCGGCCTTGTGCGCCTCGGAGCCCTTGCCGCCGTGATGGCCGTCTTCGATGTACTTCTTGGCGTTGTCCCATGCGCCGCCGCCTGTGCACATTGAGATGGCCACGAACAGGCCTGTGACGATGGTGCCCATCAGCAGGCCGCCCAGCGCCTTGGGCCCGAGCAGCAGGCCGACCAGGATCGGCACCACCACCGGCAGCAGCGAGGGGATCATCATTTCCTTGATGGCCGCGCCTGTCAGCATGCCCACAGCCTTGCCGTACTCAGGCTTGCCGGTGCCTTCCATGATGCCGGGGATTTCGCGGAACTGCCTGCGCACTTCTTCCACCACCGCGCCGGCAGCCCGGCCCACGGCTTCCATGGCCATGGCGCCGAACAGATAGGGAATCAGCCCGCCGATGAAGAGGCCGACGATCACCATCGGATCGCTCAGGTTGAAGCTGATGTTCAGCCCGAAGCTCTCCAGCTTGTGGGTGTAGTCCGCAAACAGCACCAGCGAGGCCAAGCCAGCCGAGCCGATGGCGTAGCCCTTGGTCACCGCCTTCGTGGTATTGCCGACCGCATCGAGCGGATCGGTCACGGCGCGCACGCTGTCGGGCAGTTCGCTCATCTCGGCAATGCCGCCGGCGTTGTCGGTGATGGGGCCGTAGGCGTCGAGCGCCACCACGATGCCCGCCATGCTCAGCATCGACGTGGCAGCCACGGCAATGCCGTAGAGCCCTGCGAGCGCGTACGAGGCCAGGATGGCAATGCAGACGAAGATCACCGGCCAGGCCGTGGAACGCATCGAGACGCCCAGGCCCGCGATGATGTTGGTGCCATGGCCCGTGGTGGAGGCCTGCGCGATGTGCCGCACCGGCTTGTACTGCGTGCCGGTGTAGTACTCGGTAACCCACACCAGCGCTGCGGTGAGCGCAAGGCCCACGAAGCAGGCGCCGAACAGCTTGAGCTGGCTGCCGCTCGGGGCGATGGCGTTGTCCGGAATGATCCAGCTGGTGACAAACCAGAACGCGATCAGCGACAGGATGCCCGCCACCGCCAGGCCCTTGTAGAGCGCCGGCATCACGTTGACCATACCCGGCGAGGCCTTGACGAAGAAGCAGCCGACGATCGACGCGATGATCGACACGCCGCCCAGTGCGAGCGGGTACAGCACCGCGTTGACCGGCGCCGCCGCCACCATGAGCGCGCCCAACACCATGGTGGCGATGAGCGTGACCGCATAGGTCTCGAACAGGTCGGCCGCCATGCCGGCGCAGTCGCCGACGTTGTCGCCCACGTTGTCCGCAATGACGGCCGGGTTGCGTGGGTCGTCTTCCGGAATGCCGGCTTCGACCTTGCCCACCAGGTCGGCGCCCACGTCGGCGCCCTTGGTGAAGATGCCGCCGCCCAGCCGCGCGAAGATCGAGATCAGCGAGGAGCCGAAGGCGAAGCCGATCAGCGGATTGAGAATGGCCGAAAGGCTGCGGTCCGGCGTGAGGTTGCCGTTGCCCGCCAAAAACCAATAGAAGACCGAGACGCCCAGAAGCCCCAGCCCCACCACCAGCATGCCCGTGATGGCGCCGCCGCGAAACGCGACGTCCAGCGCCGGGCCGATGCCTTGCGTGGCCGCCTGCGCGGTGCGCACGTTGGCGCGCACCGACACGTTCATGCCGATGAAGCCGCAGGCGCCCGAAAGCACCGCGCCCACCACGAAGCCGACGGCCGTGGTCGCGTCGAGAAAGATGCCGATGAGAATGGCCAATACGACGCCGACCACCGCGATGGTGGTGTACTGCTTGGCGAGGTAGGCCGATGCGCCGGCCTGGATGGCGGCTGCGATTTCCTGCATCCGGGCGTTGCCCGGGTCCTTGGCGAGAATCCAACTTCGGGCCCAGAAACCGTATCCGACGGCCACGAGGCCGCAGACGATGGCGAGTATCAGGGGGGTGTTGCCGATCATGCTTTGCTTCTCCATTCGTTCGTTGTGACTTGTGGAGACGGACAGCATGGGTCCTGCGCGCAACGCGTACGGGACCCATGTTTTCCGTCGCGTTGCTTCCTCGAAGCTCGCTGCACCGAAGTGCGGAGCCGATTGGCCAACGGGTGCAATTTACAGGCAAATACAGGAACGTGTGCGACCGTGCCGTGACACGGAAAGTAAACTCCGGGTTTGTCCCCATCTCCTCTCATACTTTTCAACTACTCGAAAACGTCATGTCCTTCGACAAAGTCTCCCCCGGCAAGAATATTCCCGACGCCTTCAATGTGGTGATCGAAATCCCGATGAATGCCGACCCGATCAAGTACGAAGTCGACAAGGAATCTGGCGCGATCTTCGTCGATCGCTTCATGACGACCGCGATGTACTACCCCGCCAACTACGGCTACGTGCCCCAGACGCTGTCGGGCGACGGCGACCCGGTCGACGTGCTGGTGATTGCACCGTACCCACTCTTGCCCGGCGTGGTGGTGCCGTGTCGTCCGCTTGGCATCCTGATGATGGAAGACGAAGCCGGCGTGGACGGCAAGGTGCTGGCGGTACCCACCGACAAGGTGCTGCCGATCTACAGCCACTGGAAGTCGGTCGACGACGTGAACCCGATGCGCCTGAAGGCCATCAGCCACTTCTTCGAGCACTACAAGGACCTGGAAGCCGGCAAGTGGGTCAAGGTGCTCGGCTGGGAAGGCATCGACGCCGCCAAGAAGGAAGTCGTCGACGGCATTGCTGCTTACAAGAAGTAAGCGGGGTAATTGACCTGATCGGTCCTGCCGAAGAGCAGGGCACCAGGCGGCGGGGCCTCAGCCCTGCGCCGCGTCCCCGGCCAGACGCATCCATTCGCGATTGACGGAGCGTGCGTGCGAATTCCAGTGGCGCGCGGCCTGCTGGAGTTCGTTCCATTGCCGCTGCGCGGCAGCGGTATCGCCTTGCTCCGCCAGCCAGGCGATGTAGCGGGCACGGGCTTCGACCGTGTTGTACTGGCTCAGCGCCGATTCGAAGGCCTCGCGAGCCTCTGCATGGCGCCCATCGGCAGCGAGCGCGCGGGCGGTGAGCACGGCGACTTCGTCCCTCCGGTAGTCGTCGCGTGAGGCGCGCAGGGCCTGGAGCGCCTGCAGCGCTTCGCGGCCCGAAGCCGCGCCGCCTGCGGCCAGCAGCGCGCTGGCCAGGCCAAATTGCAATTCAGGATCGGATGCGAGCGGACCTTTCAGGGCGTTGCGGTAGTGCCCGACTGCGTCTGCAGCCTGGCCCTTGTCGAGCGCGGCCTTGGCAAGGCGCAGCTTGTTCTGGGCGGTAGGGGCGAGGTCGTACGCCTCGGTGGCTGCGCGGTACTCGCGCTCGGGGTCGATGAAGCCGATGGCCGCGCTCGCCACCTTGCCCGCCGTGCGCTGCATGCGGGAGGCGGGCAGGTACTCGACCACAAAGTACACGACGCTGCCCAGCAGGGGAAAGCTGAACAGAATGATGAGCCAGTACATCTGCTTGCCGTGGCGCATGGCATGCACGGCGAAGAACAGCGCAATGAGGATGTGCAGCCCCAGTCCGACGAACGGCATCGGTTTCTTTCTGTTGTTGGATTGGGCGCGTTTATAGCAGCCCCGCATTGCGGCAGGCCGACCGCGCCGCCGCGTCTCAGCCGGCCTTGAACGGGCTGCGTTCGCCCAGGTGGTCCATGTAGTTGCCGATGCCTTCGCCCTCGCGCTCCAGAAAGCGCTCGACCGCATCGGCAAACGCAGGGTGTGCCAGCCAATGGGCGCTGGTGGTCTTGACCGGCATGAGCGCGCGCGCCATCTTGTGCTCGCCCTGTGCGCCGCCCTCGAATCGCCTCACGCCGTGCGCAATGCACCAGGCCAGCGGCTGGTAGTAGCAAGCTTCGAAGTGAAGACAATCGACGCGCTCCATGGCGCCCCAGTAGCGGCCATAGGCAACCAGCGCGCCGTCGTCATGCGTGGACAGCGCGATCAGGCTTGTGGCAATCGGTTTGCCGCCGCGTTCGGCGACGAACAGCAGCCAGGCTTCCGGCATCGTGTCGGCCATGCGCTGGAAGAAATCGCGCGAAAGATAGGGCGGATTGCCGTGCTCGCGATAGGTGCGCGCATAGCAGCGGTAGAAAAAATCCCAGTCCGATGCGGCAATGTCGGGGCCGCGCGACCAGCGGAAAGTCACGCCTGCATCGGCCACCTTGCGACGTTCCTGGCGGATCTTCTTGCGCTTGTCGTGCGAGAGGCTGGCAAGGAAGGATTCGAAGTCCGAGTAAGGCCCGGTGCCATCAGCCCCGGCCGGCGCCGCATTGGTCCAGTGAAACTGCACCGTATTGCGCAGCATGAGGCCCGCTTCGGCGCAGGCGGCAATGTCGGCCTCGGCGCCAAACAGCAAATGCAACGACGAAAGTTCTTGCGTCTTGCACCACGCCACCAATGCCTGCACCAGCAGCGTGCGGGTTTGCGCATCGCGGGCCAGCAGACGTGCGCCCGGCACCGGCGTGAACGGTACCGCCACCACTGCCTTGGGGTAGTAGGCAAGGCCGTGCTGCTCATAGGCGTTGGCCCACGCCCAGTCGAAGACGTATTCGCCATAGGAGTGCGTCTTGATGTAGACGGGGCAGGCCGCCTGCAATTCATCCTTGCACCAGAGCGTGACAAACTGCGGCATCCATCCGCTTTCGGGCGAGGCGCTGCCGCTTTCGTGCAGCGCGGCAAGGTACTCGTAGCGCATGAAAGGCGACGGTTCCGCCTGGGCGTCGAGCAGCGCGTTCCATGCTTTCGGGTTCAGGTCCGACAGCGATGCCATCACCCGAATGACATAATCGTTCAAGCCTTTTTCTTCCTTCCGTATGACGCTCAAGCTCGCCATCGCGCAACTCAATTTTGTGGTGGGCGACCTCGCCGGCAATGCGAAAAAAATCGTCGATGCCGCGCATGAAGCCTACGCAAAGGGCGCGCGTCTTCTGCTCACGCCCGAACTCTCGATTGCCGGCTATGCGGCGGAGGATCTTTTCCTGCGTCCCGCGTTTACCGAAGCTTGCGATGATGCCGTGAAAGGCATTGCCGCCGCGCTGGCCGGTCTCAAAGACATGGTCGTGGTGGTGGGGCATCCGACAGGCGGGAGCCTTCGCAGCCGCTCGGTGGCGGTGCAGATGCGCTACAACGCCGCCAGCGTGATCAGGGAAGGGCGCATCCTCGAAACCCACGCCAAGCGCGAACTGCCCAACTACCAGGTGTTCGACGAACGCCGCTATTTCACGCCGGGGCAGGGCACTTGCGTGTTCGAGGCCGGAGGTGTTTCGGTGGGCCTGCTCATCTGCGAGGACGCCTGGTTCGACGAACCGGCCGAGCTGGCCCGCGGGGCCGGCGCCGAAGTGCTGGCGGTCATCAACGCCTCGCCGTACCACGTCGGCAAGGAAGGCGAGCGCGTGGCGCGAATGGCCGACCGTGCCCGCGCCGTGGGCCTGCCGCTGGTCTACGCGCACCTGGTTGGCGGGCAGGATGAAGTGGTCTTCGACGGGGCATCCTTCGCCCTGCAGGCCGATGGTGCGCTGGCCGCGCAGGCCGAGAGCTTCAAGGAGCGCCTGGTTTTCATGCAGCTGGAGCGGCCCGCGCAAGGCGGCGAGGGCATCGGCTTCGTGGCCGAGCCTGAAACAATCGCGCCGCCGCGCGATGCCGAGGCCCAGCTGTGGGATGCACTGGTACTGGGCGTGCGGGACTACATCGGCAAGAACGGCTTTCCAGGAGCGATCCTGGGGCTCTCGGGCGGTATCGATTCGGCGTTGGTGCTTGCCATTGCGGTCGATGCGCTCGGCAAGGACAAGGTGCGCGCGGTCATGATGCCTTCGCCCTACACGGCAGACATCAGCTGGATCGATGCACGCGAGATGGCCAAGCGTCTTGGCGTGCGCTATGACGAAATCTCGATCAAGCACACCTTCGAGTCGGTCAAGGGCGCGCTGGCCGAGGAGTTCAAGGGCCTGCCCGAAGACACGGCCGAAGAAAACATCCAGGCCCGCATCCGCGGCACGCTCCTGATGGCGCTGTCGAACAAGTTCGGCTCGATCGTTCTCACCACCGGCAACAAGAGCGAAATGGCGACGGGCTACTGCACCCTGTACGGCGACATGGCGGGGGGCTTCGCGGTCATCAAGGACCTGCTGAAGACCACCGTGTTTGCGCTGGCCCGCTGGCGCAATGCCCATGACCCGTACGGCACCGGTGGCTCGCCGATTCCCGAACGGATCATCACGCGGCCGCCCAGTGCCGAACTGCGGCCCGACCAGACCGACCAGGACAGCCTGCCGCCGTACGACATCCTCGATGGCATCCTGGCACGCTACATGCAGGACGACGAGGGCATCGACGAGATCATTGCGGCGGGCTACGAACGCGCGGTGGTCGAGCGGGTTGCGCGGCTCATCAAGATCAATGAATACAAACGGCGCCAGGCGCCAGTGGGCATCCGGGTCACCCATCGCAGCTTCGGCAAAGATTGGCGTTACCCTATCACCAGCAAATTCAACGAAACCGCCGGAGCGCAAAAACCATGAAGCAGATCACCGCCATCGTCAAACCCTTCAAGCTCGAGGACGTGCGCGAAGCGCTGGCCGAAGTGGGGGTTACCGGCCTCACGGTGACCGAAGTCAAGGGCTTCGGCCGCCAGAAGGGGCACACGGAGCTCTATCGTGGTGCGGAATACGTGGTCGACTTCCTGCCGAAGATGAAGGTCGAAGTGGTCGTCAACGAGGGCGACGTGGAACGCTGCATCGAGGCCATCGTCAACTCGGCCCGCACGGGCAAGATCGGCGACGGGAAGATTTTCGTCACGGAAGTCGAGCGCATCGTGCGCATCCGCACCGGCGAAGAGAACGAAAACGCCGTGTAAACGGCGCGCTCACAGCCTGGCCGGGCCTAAAGGTTTTCGGCCAGGCGGTCGCCGCGGGGGTGCAGCGGCACCTGGGCGCGCAGGGCTGTGAGCAGCTCGGTGGGGTTGGTGCCCGTACGGATGAGCTCCATCTGCCATTCGCCCATGAAGCCTTCGCGCACGCTGTGCGCCAGGAACCCCAGCAGGCCGTCGTAGTAGCCCGCCGTGTTCAGGATGCCGGTCGGCTTGTCGTGATAGCCGAGCTGGCGCCAGGTCCAGATCTCGAACAGTTCCTCGAAGGTGCCGATGCCGCCCGGAAGGGCAATAAAGGCATCGGCGCGCTCGCCCATCATGGCCTTGCGCTCATGCATGGTGTCGACCACGTGGAGCTCGTCGCAAAGCGTGTTCGCCAGCTCCCGGTCGACCAGCGCCTTGGGAATGATGCCGACCACGCGGCCGCCGGCTTCGCGCGTGGCCTCGGCCACCGTGCCCATCAGGCCGGTGCGCCCGCCGCCGTAGACCAGCTGGCCGCGATGCTGGCCGATCCACTGGCCGACCGCTTCGGCGGCCTTGGAGAACTCGGCTCGCTCGCCGGGGCGGGAGCCGCAATACACACAGATCGAAAATTCAGGATTCATCCCGCCATCATGCCTTTTGCCGGGGGCGCTTTCATGACGCGAAGCGCTGCCACAACGCCGCCAGCCAGATGCCCCCGCACAGGGTGAGAGACAGCAGAACGGCAGCACTGCCCATGTCCTTGGCGCGCTTGGAAAGGTCGTGCCATTCGGGGCCGATGCGATCGATGGCGGCTTCGACTGCCGTGTTGAGCAGCTCGACGATCATCACCAGAATGGCGCTCCCGGCGAGCAGGGCCACTTCGACCCAGCTGCGGCCGAGCCAGAAGGCAGCCGGAATCATCACGATGGCCATGATGGCTTCCTGGCGGAAGGCCGGCTCGCTCCAGCCCGCGCGAAGGCCGTGCAGGGAAATCAGGGTGGCGTGCCATACGCGCTCGAAACCCTTGCGGGCCTTTTGCGGATTGACGGCGGGGTCGGGAAGTTTGGGCAGGGCACTCATCGGCGGCTCATCGGCTTGGAGGTTATGAGCCGCGTGCCGGCCCAGGCGTCATGCCAGAACTGGCGCTCGGGGTGAAAGCGGGCCAGCACGGCCCACACGGCAATCCAGCCGAACAGCAGGACCAGCGTCTCGACCACCGGAACGCCCAGCAGCGGGTGCAATGCCAGCGGCGGCAGCAGCCAAACCCAACTCAGCACGTAGCGCAAGAAGGCCCGCGGCTGGGTGACCGGGCGGCCTTGCTTGTCCACGATTCGAATGTTCCAGGTTTTCATGCCCAGCGTCTGGCCCTTGGACCAGAACCAGACGAAATAGACGCCGAACACCACGAAGAGATAAGCCAGCAGCAGCGGACGGCGCGTGTCGTCCATGGCGTTGCGCATCTGGCTGAGTGCGCTGAACAGCCAGGCCGACATCATGGCCACGGCAAACAGCAGCATGCCTTCATAGAGCCAGCATGCCATTCGCCTCCACAGGCCTGGCACTATCGAAAGAGGAGCGCTGGTCGAAGAGTCTGCGGGGGAGGAAGAGGAATTCGATTCCGAAACTTCAGGGGAAGGTGAAACCATCGAAATCTTGTTCAGGGGGGCAAGGGCTGCTCGGCCGGCCGTCCTGCCGCAGTGGAGGGCGCGGCGGAAGAGGGGGCCGGCACCTGTGCTTCGGCAGGAGTGGGAGCGGACGGCGAACCAGAAACAGAAGAGGGAACCACGGGTACGACGCCTGGCACCCGCTCCGGCGGCGATGCCACCATGACGGCCGCGGGCGAGGCGGCCGGCGCTGCCGCTGCAGTCGCCGACGCGGGTGGCGCCAGCAAGATTCGCGGCGTGTGCTGTCCGGCGGGCGTGACTGCGGGAACCGCAACCAGCTTCTGGGCGGGAACGGGGCGCACCGGAACGGCGGCGCCGCGGGGCTTGACCGGCGCACGCTCGGCAAGACGGCGCTTCTCTTCTTCGCTCAGCGCCTGGTACTGCTCCCATTTGGCCTTGCGCTCGTCGGCCGGCACGCTCTTGACCTCGGCAAAGTTGAGGCGCGCCTGGGCGCGCTGCTGATTGCTCAGGGCGGCCCATTCGATCATTCGGCTGTGCAGGGTTGTTCGGTCATCGGCCGACATGTTCGCGTAGTTGCGTGACAGCGCCAGCCATTTGCGCTTGTGCCCCGTGCTCAAGGTGTGCCAATGCGACGCGAGCGGCTGCAGCGCCTGCTGCTGCTCGGCAGTCAGTTCGCTCCAGTGCGGCTTGGTTGCCGATGCCACTTTCGAGGTGGACGGGTGGGAAGCCGACGACGACGTCGAAGCCTGCGCTGTGTCGGTGGCCGCCTTCAGCGATTCGGAGTGAGTTTGAGCGTTCGCGAGGTTCAGGCTGCTCACGCCGCCCAGTCCGAAGACCGCCAAGGCGAGCGCACCCGCCCAAATGACTGCGCCCGACGTTTGCGGGCGCATCAGGCGGGGCGTGGAAGCGCGGGAAACGGGAAGAGGTCGCATTCGTTCGTTCGGCAGGACTCAGTCGGAAGCGCCGTCCGACTTCAGGAACTGGGCGAACCCGGGATCGGTATAAGCGGCCGGGGGCAGATCGTCCGTGAGCAGTGCCGAGTCGACGTCCGCCAGTTCGCTGGCGCGGTCTTCGTCCTGCATGACGCTGATGGTGATCAGCCCGGCCACGAGGGCGATCAGCGGAACGACCGAGCCGATGCGCGTCCACCAGCTGCCGCCCATTGTGGCCACATTGCCTGACTGGATGACTGTGGATGCCGCACGCAACTGGGGCGCCTGCTTGCGCATTGCAACGGCTTGCGCCCGCGCCACGCGCAGCCGCTCGCCGATGTCGTGCGGCAGCTCCTGGCTGCCGGCGGACAGCCGCGCAGCCACGTGCTGGCCGAATTGATCTTCGGCAGCAAAAGAAGAAGTTGGAACCTTAGTGTTCATAGCGAAATTCCCTTGGCTTTGAGCGCTTTGCTCAAGGCGTGCACGGCCCGTGAACAGTGGGTTTTGACGCTGCCTTCGGAGCAGCCCATTGCAGCGGCCGTCTCCGCCACATCCATTTCTTCCCAGTAACGCATCAGGAAAGCCTCTCGTTGACGACCCGGCAAAGCCGCGATCTGTTCTTCGATTTCGTGAAAGACCTGGGCGCGGCGGGTCGTGTCCTCGGCGCTCTCCGTTTCCCTAGAGTCGGTCGGAGAGACGAAGTTCTCCAGAAGATCGAAATCTCCGTCGTCGCCGGCGGCTTCGAAGTCGCCCAGGTTCGAGAACAGGGCGCGCCGGGTTTTCTGCCTGCGGAACCAGTCGAGCGTGCAGTTCGAAAGAATGCGCTGGAACAGCATCGGCAGCTCTTCCGGCGGCTTGTCTCCGTAGTGCTGAGCCAGCTTCATCATGCTGTCCTGCACGATGTCGAGAGCCGCTTCCTCGTCCCGCACGTGGTAGACCGAGCGCTTGAAAGCGCGCCGTTCGACGCTCTTCAGAAAGTCGGAAAGTTCTTGTTCAGTGGCCAAGCGAGAGGGGGCGCCGTGGGGCGCCGCGTGGGAATGGGGTGTCTGGAAGCGCTTATGTTTTCCGCCGCGGATTATGCCTTCCTGCCTTTTCGTCGCGGTTTTCGCGCGAAGGCCGGCGCATCGATGTCATAATTCGCATTGCAAGTCAAAAGGCAAACGGGTCACGGTCCGGCGGAACATCAGTCCGCTCATGGCTTTGGCCTCAAGTCCTGGCGCGACCCCACAAGGGTTGGCAAGGGGCACCCAAGGTTTTTCGTTCCCGAAAAAACACAAAGGTTGATCATGGAAATCTCGAAGGCGGAGATCATCTCCGCAGCAGCCGCGTCCTCTGGCGCCGGCAATCAAACGCAAGAGCTCATGGGCGCTGAAGTGCTGGTCAAGGCACTGCAGGCCGAAGGCGTTCAGTACATCTGGGGCTATCCGGGCGGCGCGGTTCTGTACATCTACGACGCGTTCTACAAGCAGGACACCATCCAGCACGTGCTGGTACGCCACGAGCAGGCAGCCGTGCACGCGGCCGACGGCTATGCGCGCGCCACCGGCGAAGTGGGCGTGGCGCTGGTTACCTCCGGCCCCGGGCTGACCAATGCGGTCACCGGCATTGCCACCGCGTACATGGACTCCATCCCGATGGTGATCATCTCGGGCCAGGTACCCACCGCCGCCATCGGCCTCGATGCCTTTCAGGAGTGCGACACCGTCGGCATCACGCGCCCCATCGTGAAGCACAACTTCCTCGTCAAGGACCCGAAAGACCTGGCCCTGACGATGAAAAAGGCCTTCCACATCGCACGCAGCGGCCGTCCGGGCCCGGTGGTGGTGGACGTGCCCAAGGACGTCTCGTTCAAGAAGACCCCTTATTCAGGCTATCCCGACAAGGTCGAGATGCGCTCGTACAACCCGGTGCGCAAGGGCCACGGCGGCCAGATCCGCAAGGCGCTGAACCTGCTGCTGAACGCCAAGCGCCCCTACATCTATACGGGCGGCGGCGTGCTGCTGGGCAACGCCACCAACGAACTGCGCACGCTGGTCGACATGCTCGGCTATCCGGTCACCAACACGCTGATGGGCCTGGGCGCCTACCCGGCGAGCGACCGCAAGTTCCTGGGCATGCTGGGCATGCACGGCACCATCGAAGCCAACAACGCGATGCAGAACTGCGACGTGCTGCTGGCGGTGGGAGCGCGCTTCGACGACCGCGTGATCGGCAACCCGAAGCACTTTGCGATGAACGATCGCAAGATCATCCACGTCGACATCGATCCCTCGAGCATCTCCAAGCGCGTGAAGGTCGACATTCCGATCGTCGGCGACGTGAAGGACGTGCTGACCGAGCTGATCTCGATGATCCGCGAGAGCACCACCAAGCCGGACGCTGGCGCGCTGTCCGACTGGTGGAAGACCATCGAGGCCTGGCGCTCGCGCGACTGCCTCAAGTACGACCGCGACAACAAGGATGTCATCAAGCCGCAGTACGTGGTCGAAACCCTCTGGAACATGACCAAGGATGCCGACACGTACATCACGTCGGACGTCGGCCAGCACCAGATGTGGGCCGCGCAGTACTACCGCTTCGACGAGCCGCGCCGCTGGATCAATTCGGGCGGCCTGGGCACCATGGGCGTCGGTATTCCGTATGCCATGGGCATCAAGCTCGCCAAGCCCGACTCGGAAGTGTTCACCATTACCGGCGAAGGCTCGGTGCAGATGTGCATCCAGGAACTCTCCACCTGCCTGCAATACAACACGCCGATCAAGATCTGCTCGCTCAATAACCGCTACCTGGGCATGGTGCGCCAGTGGCAGGAGATCGAATACTCCGGCCGCTACAGCCACAGCTACATGGATGCGCTCCCCAACTTCGTGAAGCTTGCCGAGGCCTACGGCCACGTCGGCATGCTGATCGAGCGTCCACAAGACGTGGAGCCCGCGCTGCGTGAAGCGCGCAAGCTCAAGGACCGCACCGTGTTCATGGATTTCCGTACCGACCCCACCGAGAACGTGTTCCCGATGGTCAAGGCCGGCATGGGCATCACCGAAATGCTGTTGGGCTCCGAAGATCTCTGATCGACGGCGCATTCGCTCTTAACTTACTGACGACGAATCTATTGCCCGCCAAGCCCGCGCATTACCGTGCACGGGGGAGGGCGGCGAAAAGAGGAGTCGCGCAAACATGAAACACATCATTGCAGTGCTGCTGGAAAACGAGCCCGGTGCTCTTTCCCGCGTGGTGGGCCTTTTCTCGGCCCGCGGCTACAACATCGAGTCGCTGACGGTGGCGCCAACCGAAGACGCGAGCCTGTCGCGCATGACCATCGTCACCGCCGGCTCCGACGACGTGATCGAGCAGATCACCAAGCACCTGAACCGCCTGATCGAAGTGGTCAAGGTCGTCGACCTGACCGAAGGCGCCTATACCGAGCGCGAACTCATGATGGTCAAGGTGCGCGCCGTAGGCAAGGAACGCGAAGAAATGATGCGCATGGCCGAGATCTTTCGCGGCCGCATCATCGACGTTACCGACAAGAGCTACACCATCGAACTCACCGGCGACCACGGCAAGAACGATGCTTTCTTGGAAGCAATCGACCGTAGCGCTATCCTCGAGACTGTCCGCACCGGTGCCAGCGGCATCGGGCGCGGCGAGCGCATCCTGCGCGTGTAGGGGGTGAAGATCCCCTCAGTTTCAATGTTCTAAACCAACACATGAGGAGAAGGTAATGCAAGATTTGCTGGGTTTCGAGAAGATGGTGACACCGATCATCATTCGGATTCTGTACTTCCTCGGGTTGCTGGGCGTGCTCGCCGCAACGGTCGTTTCGTTGTTCCAGGGGCGCTTCCTCGCTGCCATCGGCATCCTCGTTTTCGGCGCGATCATGGTTCGCGTCTACAGCGAACTGCTGATCCTGCTGTTCCGCATTCACGACAACCTCGTGTCCATCAACCATCAAATGAAGGACCGGAATCCCTCCGGCCAACTGTGAGTGAAAGCACCCCCGCCCTGGGGGTGCCAGAGATTAAATAGGAAAGACGCATCATGAAGGTTTACTACGACAAGGACGCCGACCTCAGCCTCATCAAGGGCAAGACGGTCGCAATCATCGGTTACGGGTCGCAAGGTCACGCGCACGCGCAAAACCTGAACGACAGCGGCGTCAAGGTCGTGGTCGGCCTGCGCAAGGGCGGCGCTTCGTGGGACAAGGTCGGCAAGGCCGGCCTGCAGGTCGCCGAAGTGGCCGATGCGGTGAAGGCCGCCGACGTGGTCATGATCCTGCTGCCCGACGAGCAGATTGCCAATGTCTACAAGAACGACGTGGCCCCGCACATCAAGGAAGGCGCTTCGCTCGTCTTCGCGCACGGCTTCAACGTGCACTACGGTTTCGTGCAGCCGCGCGCCGACCTCGACGTGTGGATGGTGGCTCCCAAGGCCCCCGGCCACACCGTTCGCAGCACCTACACGCAGGGCGGCGGCGTGCCCCACCTCGTGGCCGTGCACCAGGACAAGACCGGCAAGGCGCGTGACCTCGCACTGAGCTACGCCACCGCCAACGGCGGCGGCAAGGCCGGCATCATCGAGACCAACTTCCGCGAAGAAACCGAAACCGACCTGTTCGGCGAGCAAGCGGTTCTGTGCGGTGGCACGGTCGAGCTGATCAAGGCCGGTTTCGAAACGCTGGTGGAAGCCGGCTACGCGCCCGAAATGGCGTACTTCGAATGCCTGCACGAGCTCAAGCTCATCGTCGACCTGATCTATGAAGGCGGCATCGCCAACATGAACTACTCGATCTCCAACAACGCCGAATACGGCGAGTACGTCACGGGCCCGCGCATCGTGACCGACGAGACGAAGAAGGTCATGAAGCAAGTGCTGCGCGACATCCAGACCGGCGAATACGCCAAGAGCTTCGTGCTCGAAGCCGCTGCCGGCCAGCCCGCGCTGATCAGCCGCCGTCGCCTGAACGCAGAGCACCAGATCGAAGTCGTCGGCGAAAAGCTGCGCGCGATGATGCCCTGGATCAAGAAGAACAAGCTGGTCGACCAGACCCGCAACTGATCCGCAAGCGAATGAAGCGGGCGCCGCGGCGCCTGTTTCCCGAGGGCCACCCGCTGGGGTGGCCTTTTTCATGTGGGGCGCACCATGCCCCTGAACTACACTGCGAACCCATGCGATTTACAGATCAAGATGCTATCGAATGGGTAGCTGCTCACGCAGTGCCCATGAGGGACGGAGGCAAACTCAATGCATGACGACACGGTTCCCGACGAAGTGCCGCCGCGCAAGCGCCGCAAGGGCATCTACATCCTGCCGAACCTGTTCACGCTGGCCGCGTTGTTCGGCGGCTTCTATTCGGTCGTGATGGCAATGAACGGGCGCTTCGATCTTGCGGCGCTCGGCGTGTTTGCCGCCATGATTCTCGACAGCCTGGACGGCCGCGTGGCCCGCATGACCAATACGCAAAGCGCGTTCGGCGAGCAGATGGATTCGCTGTCCGACATGGTGTCTTTCGGCGCTGCGCCGGCACTCATCGCGTACGAATGGTCGCTCAAGGGCCTGGGCCGCTGGGGCTGGATTGCGGCTTTTGTGTATTGCGCCTGCGCGGCGCTGCGGCTCGCGCGCTTCAACGTCAACACCGGCGTGGTCGACAAGCGCTGGTTCCAGGGGCTTCCGTCGCCGGCCGCGGCCGCGCTGGTGGCCGGATTCATCTGGCTCATGACCGAATGGGGCAAGCGGGGCGGCGAGGTGCTGTACCTCTCGTGGACGCAAATCACGTGGATCACCTTCGCGTTCACGCTCTACGCGGGTCTTTCGATGGTCACCAACGCGCCGTTCTACAGCTTCAAGGACGTGCAGATGAAGAAGAGCGTGCCGTTCGTGGTGATCGTGCTGATTGCCCTGGGCATTGCGGTCATCAACATCCACCCGCCAACGGTGCTGTTCGGATTGTTCGTGGCCTATGGCCTGAGCGGCTATGTGGTGTACGCCTGGCGCAAGGCCAAGGGGCAGCAGGCCAGCGTGATCAGCACCTCGACCGAAGAGCCGGACGAGCGGGGCTTGCATAACTGACCGCGGCTTGTGCTACATTCGAAACCCTCATGACCAAGATTTCGCTGCTGGCCCTACTAGCCCTCCCTCACGGGCGGAGACGGTAGCGCACGCGCAAATCCCTCACCACGGCCCGTTCGCACCAGCAACGGGCCGTTTGTTTTTGGGGTTGCTGGTTGAATTCCAACCATCCAGAGAAATCGACATGCTCAAGCAACCTCAAGCCAAATACCGCGCATTCGCCCCGATCGGCCTCAAGGACCGTACCTGGCCCGATGCCGTGCTGACCAAGGCGCCCATCTGGCTGTCGACGGACCTGCGCGATGGCAACCAGGCGTTGGTCGAGCCGATGGACATTGCGCGCAAGATGCGGATGTTCGAGACGCTCGTGGCCATTGGTTTCAAGGAAATCGAAGTCGGCTTCCCCTCCGCTTCGCAAGTCGAGTTCGACTTCGTGCGCAAGCTCATCGAGGAAGACCGCATTCCCGACGACGTGACGATCCAGGTGCTGACGCAGGCGCGCGACCACCTCATTGCGCGCACCTTCGAGTCGCTGCAAGGCGCGCCGCGTGCCATCGTTCACCTCTACAACGCGGTAGCCCCCGTGATGCGCCGCGTGGTGCTCGGCATGGACGAAGACCAGATCGTCGAGCTGGCCAGCAGCCACGCGCGCATGTTCAACGAATTCGCCGCGAAGCAGCCTGCGACGAAGTGGACCTTTCAGTATTCGCCCGAAATGTTCTCGGGCACCGATGTCGTGTTTTCCAAGCGCGTGGTCGATGCGGTCACCGAAGTCTGGGCGCCGACGCCCGAGCACAAGTGCATCGTCAACCTGCCCACCACGGTCGAGCATTCCACGCCGAACATCTTTGCCGACATGATCGAGTGGATGCACCGCAACCTGGCACGGCGCGCTTCCATCGTGCTGTGCGTGCATCCGCACAACGACCGCGGCACGGGCACCGCAGCCGGCGAGCTGGCGTTGATGGCGGGCGCCGAGCGCATCGAAGGCTGCCTCTTCGGCAACGGTGAGCGCACCGGCAACCTCGACCTCGTGAACGTTGCGCTCAACCTCTACACGCAAGGCGTTTCGCCCGAGCTCGACTTCTCCAACATCGACGAGATCCGCGCGACGGTGGAGCACTGCAACCAGATCCCGGTGCATCCGCGCCACCCGTATGTGGGCGATCTCGTGTACACCTCGTTCTCGGGATCGCACCAGGACGCCATCAAGAAAGCCTTTGCAGCCCGCAAGGAAGGTGACATCTGGGACATGCCGTACCTGCCCATCGACCCGAAGGATGTAGGCCGCAGCTACGAGGCCGTGATTCGCGTCAACAGCCAGTCGGGCAAGGGCGGCATGGCCTACCTGCTCGAAAGCGAATACGGCATCGAGATGCCGCGCCGCCTGCAGATGGAGTTCATGCAGACCGTACAGCGCGTGATGGACGTGGCCGGCAAGGAGCTCACCGCGGCCGACCTCTGGCAGCTGTTCGTTCGCGAATACGGCATCGAGGCCGCTCACTCGCTGCAGCACCGCGTGCTCGAGGAAGAAGGCGAGGGCGCCAATGCTTCGGTGGTGCTGCGCGGCAACCTGCCGTGGGACGGTGAAATCCGCGCCATCGAAGGCCGCGGCAACGGGCCGATCGACGCCTTCACGCAAGCCCTCTGCAAGGCCACTGGCCACACCGTGCGCGTGATGGACTACCACCAGCATGCGATTGGCGCGGGTGCCGATGCCAGGTCGGTGGCGTACCTCGAACTGCGCGTGGATGAAGCCCAGACGCTGTTCGGCGTGGGCATCGATGCGGACGTGATCTCGGCTTCGCTCAAGGCCATTGTCTCGGGCGTGCAGCGCGCACGCACCCGGGGCGCGCACAGCGCACAATCGGTGGTTGAAGTCGCCTGAAGCTGTCCGCCGCCGAACGCGCAAGGTGCAAACGAACACAAGGAAATCCACGATGACCGACCAACTCATTATTTTCGACACCACCTTGCGCGACGGCGAGCAATCGCCCGGCGCTTCGATGACGCGCGATGAAAAGCTGCGCATCGCCAAGCAGCTCGAGCGGCTCAAGGTCGACGTCATCGAGGCCGGCTTTCCGGCCAGCTCGAACGGCGACTTCGAAGCGGTCAAGGCCATTGCCAACGCCATCAAGGATTCGACGATCTGCGGCCTCTCGCGCGCCAACGACCGCGACATTTCGCGCGCGGCCGAAGCGCTCAAGGGCGCGGCGCGCGGGCGCATTCACACCTTCATCGCGACGTCGCCGCTTCACATGGAAAAGAAGCTGCGCATGTCGCCGGACGAAGTGCATGAGCAAGCCAGGCTTGCCGTGCGCTTTGCGCGTAACTTGGTGGGAGACGTGGAGTTCAGCCCCGAAGACGGCTATCGCAGCGACCCGGACTTTCTCTGCCGCGTGCTCGAAACCGTGATCAACGAGGGCGCCACCACCATCAACGTGCCCGACACGGTGGGCTATGCCATTCCCGAGCTCTACGGCAACTTCATCAAGATGCTGCGCGAGCGCGTGCCCAACAGCGACAAGGCCGTCTGGTCGGTGCATTGCCATAACGACCTCGGCATGGCCGTGGCCAACTCGCTGGCAGGCGTGAAGATCGGCGGCGCACGCCAGGTCGAGTGCACCATCAACGGCCTGGGCGAGCGCGCGGGCAACTGTTCGCTCGAAGAAATCGTCATGGCCGTGAAGACCCGCAAGGACTACTTCGGGCTGGAGCTGAACGTCGACACCCGGCACATCGTGGCGGCGAGCCGCATGGTGAGCCAGACCACGGGCTTTGTGGTGCAACCCAACAAGGCCGTGGTGGGCGCCAATGCCTTTGCGCATGCCTCGGGCATTCACCAGGACGGCGTGCTCAAGGCGCGCGACACCTACGAGATCATGCGCGCCGAAGACGTGGGCTGGACGGCCAACAAGATTGTGCTGGGCAAGCTCAGCGGGCGCAACGCGTTCAAGCAGCGCCTGCAAGACCTGGGCGTGACGATGGGCAGCGAAGCGGACATCAATGCCGCCTTCCTGCGCTTCAAGGAACTGGCCGACCGCAAGTCGGAGATTTTTGACGAGGACATCCTCGCGCTCGTCAGCGCCGAGGAATTGGCGCACGTTGATGAACAGTTTGCTTTTGTGTCGCTTTCCCAGCACAGCGAAACCGGCGAACGCCCCCAGGCCAAGGTCGTCTTTACCGTTCAGGGCAAGGAAGTCACGGGCGAATCCGACGGCAATGGCCCGGTTGATGCTTCTCTGAAGGCTATCGAATCGCTTGTCAAGAGCGGCGCCGAGATGGTGCTTTACTCGGTTAATGCGATTAGTGGCTCGACAGAAAGCCAAGGAGAAGTTACAGTTCGGTTACAAAATGCAGGGCGGGTAGTGAATGGAGTAGGTGCGGACCCCGACATCGTGGTCGCATCGGCCAAGGCTTATTTGAGTGCTCTCAATAAGTTACAGAGCCAAGCTGAGAGAGTGGCGGCACAAGGTTAGTTTTACGAGTGATCCTTGGATTCGAGTGAAGAAAAGGACGCAAGTAACTGATATTGCGTGCCTTTTTTGATTTCGATACACTGCGGTTCTCATTTTGCCGCTGGAGATTTATTAATGCCCGAAACCCGCCCCCGCCGAGTTTCCAGCCAGCGGTTCTTGCCCGCAGTCAAATTCGTCGCCGTCGCGCTCTGCGCCACGGCGTTTTTGCTGTCCGGTGCACAGGCCGCCAAGAAGGAAAAAACAACTGTCGCCAAGACGTCCACGGCCAAGAAGGCCGCGGGACCCGTGCCAGTGGAAGTGAAGCGTTCGGCCAAGGCGCCGCGCGCTGCCGTTGTCGCCAAGCGCGGCGGCAAGGCCGATAGAAGCGAAAAAGTCGTTCGTGGCGGCCGCAACGTAGTGGCTTCCATTCGCCAAAAGAACGGCAAGACCGTGGTTGCCGTGCAACGCCGCTCGGTCGTTCGTGTCGAAACGCCGGCACGCCAGTCGTTCGGCCAACTGGCCGGCTTGCATGGCACCGAAGACGTGCTCGACCTGAAGTCGAGCGTTGCACTGGTGATCGACCAGGACACGCATGAAGTGCTGTTCAGCAAGAACGACCATGCGGTGCTCCCGATTGCATCGCTCACCAAGCTGATGACCGGCCTGCTGATCAGCGAAGCCCATCTTCCTACCGACGAGCTGATCACCATCACCCAGGACGACGTCGACACCGAAAAGGGCAGCCGTTCGCGCCTGACCGTGGGTACCACGCTGTCGCGCGGCGAGCTTCTGCACCTGGCTCTGATGTCGAGCGAAAACCGCGCTGCGCACGCGCTGGGCCGTACCTATCCGGGTGGCCTTGCAACCTTCGTGAGCATCATGAACGCCAAGGCAAAGATGCTCGGCATGAAGGACACGCGCTACGTGGAGCCCACCGGCCTCTCGAGCCGCAACCAGTCGAGCGCGCAAGACCTGGCGCTGCTCGTCAATGCCGCCTATTCCGACGCCACGGTGCGCTCGCTGTCGACTTCGCCTGAATACCAGGTCGAGGTGGGCAACCGCGTGCTGCAGTTCAACACCACCAACCGTCTCGTGAAGAGCCCGGACTGGGAAATTGGTGTGCAGAAGACCGGCTACATCTCCGAAGCCGGCCAGTGCCTCGTGATGCAGGCGAAGGTGGCTGGGCGCAAGCTCATCATGGTGTTCCTGGATTCGGCCGGCAAGTACAGCCGCATTGCCGATGCAGAGCGGGTTCGCCGCTGGGTCGAGGCAGCGCATGCCTCCACCGGCTCGCCGGCAGCCTCGCGCAGCAACGCGACCTACCAGGTCGCCGGCTGAACGACTCAGGCAGCGGCTGAAGAGCCGTTGCCGCTTGCGCTTGGAGCAGCGGATGCCGAGGCAGCGTCCTTGTAGCCCAGCGCCCCCGAAATTTCATTGGCCGTGGCCTGCAGCTTGGGCAACCAGCCTTCATCCAGCCGGTCCGCCGGCGCGGAAATAGACAGGCCCGCCACCAGCTTGCCCTGGTCGTCGTAAATGCCGGCGGCCATGCATCGCACACCCAGTTCCAGTTCTTCGTTGTCGCGCGCAATGCCGTATTGGCGCGCCTTCGAGAGCTCACGCTCCAGGGCGGGCAACTGGGTAATGCTGTTGCGCGTGTGGCCCGCCAGGCCGGTTCGCGTGGCATAGCTGCGCACCCGCTGCGGATCGTCCGCCGCCAGGAACAGCTTGCCGGTCGAGGTCAGGTGCAGGGCGGCCCGGCCGCCGATGGCACGCACCACCTGCATGCCCGAACGCTCGCTGTACGAGCGCTCGATATAGACGATTTCATCGCCTTGCCGCATGCTCAGGTTCACCGGCTGCTGGGTGAGCTTGTGCAGCTCGCGCATCGGCCCCAGGGCGGCGTCACGCACGTTGAGCCGGCCCTTGACCAGGTTGCCGAGCTCCAGCAACCGCATGCCGAGCCGGTAGCTGCCGGCTTCGGGCCGATCGACGAAGCGGCCGACCGCCAGGTCGTTGAGGATTCGGTGGGTGGTGGAGGGGTGCAGCCCGGTCTTTTCGCTGATTTCCTTCAGCGAAATCGCCTCCTCGCGGGAGGCGAGCACGTCGATGAGCGCGAACATGCGCTCGATCACCTGGATGACTGGAACGGCAGGAACGTCGGATTGGTTTTTTCTCATGGCGCGATGCGGTGTGGACCGGGCGCCATTTTACCTTGTGAAATCGTTTGGCCCCTGCCAGTGTCCGTCAATCAGCAGTTCATGGGGGCTGAAGCGCGCCTTGTAGTTCATCTTGGCGCTGCCCTCGATCCAGTAGCCAAGGTAGACATGCGGCAGCCCGAGTTTCCGGGCCTGTTCGATCTGCCACAGCACGCTGTAGGTGCCGTAGCCCGCGCTGTCGTCCGGCTCGTAGAAGGTATAGACGGCCGAAATGCCGTCGTTCAGCACGTCGAGTATCGACACCATCTTCAGCGCGCCAGCGCTGCCGTCGGGCAGCGTCTCGCGGAACTCCACCAACCGCGAATTGACCCGGCTCTGCAGCAGGAACTGCGTGTACTGGTCGATGCTGTCGTGGTCCATGCCGCCGCCGGCGTGGCGGCCATTCTGGTAGCGAAGATAGAGCTGGTAGTGCTCGGGCACGAAGCACAGCTTGAGCACGCGCGCGTGCAGGTTCTTGTGCTGCTTCACGGCGCGGCGCTGGCTGCGGGTGGCGTGAAAGCTGTCGACCAGCACCCGCAGCGGAATGCAAGCGCGGCAACCGTCGCAATACGGCCTGTAGGTGAACATTCCGCTGCGCCGGAAGCCGCTGAGCACCAGGTCGGAATAGGCGTCGTTGTGAATCAGGTGGCTGGGCGTGGCCACCTGCGACCGGGCCTGGCGGTCGGGCAAATAGCTGCAGGGGTAGGGCGCCGTCGCGTAGAACTGCAGCGTGTGAAGCGGAAGATCCTTGAGGTGCGTCACGTCGATTGAGAAGGTCGCGTGGAAAGGAGTTCTGTCCAGTATACGGGCTCGAAATGCCACTGGGGCCCCTCTTGCAGGCGGGCGTTGGCCACATGCGCCACGAACCTGTCGCGGGACATTTCGCGCGCTCCCAGGCTCGCCAGGTGAGCGGTGTTCTGCTGGCAATCGATCATCTTCACCTGGAACCGGCGGCACAGGCACACCAGCGCCGCCAGCGCGATCTTCGAGGCGTCCGGTCGGCGGGTGAACATCGATTCGCCGAACACCGCACGCCCGAGCGCAACGCAGTAGAGTCCGCCCGCCAGCTCGCCGTCGATCCACGTTTCCACGCTGTGCGCGTGGCCGGCCCGGTGCAGCGCCAAGTAGGCCTTCACCATGTCCGGCACGATCCAAGTGCCCGACTGCCCCACGCGCGGCGATTGCGAGCAGGCCTTGATGACCGATGCGAAATCGTGGTCGATGCGCACTTCGCAGCCCGGCGCCTCTGCAAACCGCGCCAGGGTCTTGCGCAGTGACCGGTGGAGCTTGAAGTCGGCCACCTGCAGCACCATGCGCGGGTCCGGGCTCCACCAGAGAATCGGCTGGTCTTCGCTGAACCATGGAAATACGCAGCGGCCGTAGGCCTGTGTCAGTGTGCCGACATCGAGCGCTCCGCCGGCCGCGAGCAGGCCGGGCACGGGGTCGGTTTCGCCCCATGCGGATGCGGGGTCGGGCAGTGCGTCGCCGGGTTCGAGCCAAGGCAGTTGTTGCATGCCGTAGGTATACACGGCTTCGTGGCGAGCTTCATCCGGATGGGTGAAAATGGCCACTCTTCAGCGGCTCGCAAACGATTGCGGCCTGCGAGACACAGGCTCCCGGTGCAACGGCGCACAGGAATATCACAACAGACCCATAGCGGACCGCCAGGCCGGCATTGCCTTGCGGAGGCCAGCCCAAGAGGACCACGTTGACCACTGACTCCAACCCCACGCGTTTCGGTAGCGGCCATGCGGTTCGCCGCCTCGAAGACGAGAGCCTGCTGGCCGGCGCAGGCCGCTACACCGACGACGTCACGCTGCCTGGACAGGCGCATCTCGTCTTTCTCCGCTCTCCCTATCCGCATGCGCGCATCGTGTCCATCGACACGGCCGCCGCCGCCGCCATGCCCGGCGTGCTGCGCGTGATCACGGGCGCCGAAATGGCTGAGGCGGGTGTGCAGCCCATGCCGGGCGCCGCCGGCTTCAAGCGCGCCGATGGCGGCGACTGCGCCAGCCCGCCGCGCCTTGCGATGGCACACGAGCGCGTGCGTTTCGTTGGCGAGGCGGTGGCGGCGGTGGTGGCCGAAACCGTGCAGCAGGCGCGCGATGCCGCCGAGGCCTTGATGGTCGACTACGACGAGCTCCCCATGGTGGTCGATCTTGCGAGCGCCACCGCCGACGGGGCGCCGCAGTTGTGCGCCGAAGCTACCGGCAACATTGCCGCCGAAATGAAGCACGGCAGCAGCGAAGCCGCGACAGCCGCCTTTGCCAAGGCCAGCCATGTGGTCGCGCTCGATGTGGTCAACCAGCGCGTGGTCGCGCTGACCATCGAGCCGCGCTCGGTGCTTGCGGCCTACGACGGCGAATCCGACCGCCTCACCATTCGCATGAGCACGCAAATGCCCTCGGGCGTGCGCGACTCCGTGTGCGCCGCCATCGGCCTCGCGAAGGAGAAGGTGCGCGTGGTGGTGGGCGACGTGGGTGGCGGCTTCGGCATGAAGACCGGCGCTTATCCCGAAGACATCGCAGTCGCGTTTGCCGCGCTGCAGGTCAAGCGCCCCTTGAAGTGGGTGGCCGAGCGCAGCGAAGAATTTCTTTCAAGCGCGCATGGCCGCGACATCGAGGCCCGGGCCGAACTCGCGCTAGATGCCGACGGAAAAATCCTCGCGCTGCGCATCAAGACGCTGGCCAACGTGGGCGCCTATGCCACCGGCACCGGTGTCGCCATCCAGCTGTTGATCGGCCCCTGGGTGCAAACCAGCGTCTACGACATCCAGACCATCGACTTTCACTTCAAGGCGGTGCTCACCAACACCGCGCCCACCGGCGCCTACCGCGGAGCGGGTCGCCCAGAGGCCATCTTCACGATCGAGCGCCTGATGGACGAGGCTTCGCGCCAGATCGGAATCGATCGCGTCGAGCTGCGCCGCCGCAACTTCATCCGCCCCGAGCAGATGCCCTACAAGAACCCGATGGCGCAGACCTACGACACCGGCAAGTTCGAGTCGGTGATGGATCAGGCGCTGGCGCTCGCCGACTGGCAGGGCTTCGAAACCCGCGCGGCCGAATCGGCGCGGCAGGGCAAGCACCGCGGGCTGGGCATTGCCACTTTTCTTGAATGGACCGGCGGCAACGTGTTCGAGGAGCGCGTCACGGTTTCGGTTCAGGCCGACGGCGTGATCGAGGTGTTCTCGGCCGTCAACGCCATGGGGCAGGGCATTGCCACGTCGCTGGCGCAGCTGGCGGTCGATGCCTTCGGCGTGCCGATCGAGAAG
Source organism: Variovorax sp. CCNWLW186 (assembly GCF_037203865.1). Classification (NCBI taxonomy): domain Bacteria; kingdom Pseudomonadati; phylum Pseudomonadota; class Betaproteobacteria; order Burkholderiales; family Comamonadaceae; genus Variovorax; species Variovorax sp. CCNWLW186. The sequence continues at coordinate 356,514 of NZ_JBBCBO010000001.1, forward strand.
GTGCGCGTGGTGCTTGGCGATACCGACCGCGGCGACGGCTTCGGCAGTGCCGGCTCGCGTTCGCTGTTCACCGGCGGTTCGGCCGTTCGCATTGGCGCCGAGCGCACCATCGACAAGGCGCGCGAGCTCGCGGCGCAGGAGTTCGAAGCCTCTGTCGACGACATCGTCTATAGCCGAGGCGTGTTCAACGTGGCCGGCACCGATCTCGAGCTCGACCTGTTCGCCCTGGCGGGCAAGCAGCCCGATGGCGAAATCTTCGTCGACTCCACCAGCACCGTGGCCGGCCCGACCTGGCCCAACGGCTGCCACATCTGCGAGATCGAAATCGACCCGCCCACGGGCGAGATCAGCGTGGTTGCCTACAGCTCGGTCAACGACGTCGGCCGCGTGATCAACCCGATGATCGTGCGCGGCCAGCTCGAAGGTGGCGCGGTGCAGGGCATTGGCCAGGCGCTCTACGAGCAGGTGGTGTACGACCACGAAACAGGCCAGCCCGTCACTGGCAGCCTCATGGACTACGCCGCGCCGCGCGCCGACATCGTGCAGACCATGTTCCACATGGAAATGGACGAGTCGACGCCCTGCACCAACAACCCACTGGGCGTGAAGGGCGTGGGCGAGCTGGGCACCATCGGCGCGACGCCGGCCATCGTCAACGCCGTGGCCGATGCCTTTGCGCGCAACGGCTTTGCGGCCAGCGCGCCGCGCTTGCATATGCCGCTGAGCCCGGCGCGCGTGTGGCAGGCCATGCACACGGTGGATTGAAGAACCATGGCAACGATCTACAAGGAATTCATCGTCGAGGCCGACGCGGCGAAAGTATGGGATGCGCTGCGCGACTTTGGTGCCGTGCACACGCGCCTCGCGCCCGGCTTTCTGACGGACGCCAAGCTGGACGGGCAGGGCGCCCGCATCGTGAGCTTTGCCAACGGCATGGTGGCTCGCGAGTTGCTCGTGGGCATCGACGAGCCGAACCGCCGCCTGGCCTACACCATCACCGGCGGCAAGGCGAGCCATCACCATGCATCGGCGCAGGTGTTCGCGCATGGTGAAGGACGCTCGCGCTTCGTGTGGATCACCGACGTGCTGCCCGACGAATTTGCCGCTTACATCGGGCCGATGATGGACCAGGGCGGCGCTGCGATGAAGAAGACGCTCGAAAAGTAAACCGCTGCTCCCGGCCTAGAAGTCTTCGAGCGGCAGGCCCACGTAGTTCTCGGCCAGCGCGGTGGAGGCGGCGTGCGAGTGCACCAGGTAGTCGAGCTCGGCTTCCTGGATCTTCTGGCCGAAGGCGCCGGTCTCCGGAAAACGGTGCATCAGCGAGGTGAACCACCACGAGAAGCGCTCCGCCTTCCACACACGGCGCAGGCAAAGGTCCGAATAGCGGTCGAGCGCGGAGGGCGTTTTTTCGCCGTAGAAGATCTCGAGCGCACGCGAGAGATACCCCACGTCGGCCGTCGCAAGGTTGAGCCCCTTGGCGCCGGTGGGCGGCACGATGTGCGCGGCATCGCCCGCCAAGAACAGCGACCCGAAGCGCATCGGCTCGGCCACGAAGCTGCGCAGCGGCGCAATGCTCTTTTCCAGCGAAGGTCCGGTCACCAGCCGCTCGCGCGCCTCGGGGTCGAGCCGTGCGCGCAGCTCGTTCCAGAAGGCCTCGTCGCTCCAGTTTTCAACGCGCTCTTCGGTCGGCACCTGCACGTAGTAGCGGCTGCGCGTGGCGCTGCGCATGCTGCATAAGGCAAACCCGCGCTCGGTGTTGGCATAGATGAGTTCATGCGACACCGGCGGCACGTCGGCCAGCACGCCGAGCCAGCCGAAGGGGTAAATCTTCTCGTAGGTCCGGATCGCGTCCGCAGGCACGCTGGCGCGGCTCACGCCGTGGTAGCCGTCGCAACCGGCGATGAAGTCGCACTCGATCTCGTGCGTTTGGCCGTCTTTCTCGTAGCGCACGCGCGGGCGCTGCGAGTCGAAGTCATGAAGGCTCACGTTGGCCGCGCTGTAGACGGTGGTCAGGCCTTCGGCAGAGCGTGCCTCCATCAGGTCGCGCGTCACCTCCGTCTGGCCGTACACCGTAACCTGCTTTCCGCCCGTGAGGCCGTGCATGTCGATGCGGTGGCGCGCCCCCTTGAACAGCAGCTCGATGCCTTCGTGCGGCAGCCCCTCGGTCTTGGCGCGCGCATCGACGCCAGCGCGCGCCAGAAGATCCATGGTGACCTGCTCGAGCACGCCCGCGCGGATGCGCCCCAGCACGTAGTCGCCGCTTTGGCGCTCGACGATGATGTTGTCGATGCCGGCCTTGAAAAGCAGCTGCCCGAGAAGCAGGCCGGCTGGGCCCGCGCCGATGATCGCGACCTGTGTGCGCATGTGGATGTCTCCGATGGGGTTTTCCGGAGCGTAGGGCGTGCGCGGCATGCTGGCGCGGCGCTTGGCGAGGCTCTGTGCGATCATGCGAGCGGCTGCGCGATGATCGCGCAACACTTCTCACTTCGACCAGATGACCATCGCCAAAGCCGACTTCATCGAGGGCATTGCCAAGGGCATGGCCGTGCTCGAAAGCTTCGATACCGAGCGCCAGCGCCTCAACGCCACCCTGGCCGCAGAGCGCGCCGGCCTCACGCGGGCCGCCGCGCGCCGCCACCTGCTGACGCTGGCCCACCTGGGCTATCTGGAGACGGACGGCAGCTATTTCTGGATGGCGCCCAAGGTGCTGCGCTTTTCGGGAAGCTACCTTGCTTCGTCGCGCCTGCCGCGTGCGCTGCAGCCCACGCTCAACCGCCTTGCGGCACAAACCGGGGAATCGTTCTCGGCCGTGGTGCTCGACGGCGAGGAGGTGGTCATCATCGCGCGCAGCGGCAGCTACGGCACGCCAACCCGGGTGCTGGCGTACGGCTTGCACCTTGGCGCCCGCCTGCCGGCGCACGCCACCTCCACCGGGCGGGTGCTGCTTGCAGCCATGGCGCCCGCCCAGCTCACGCAGTGGCTCAAGGGTCGCCACCTCGCACGGCTCACGCCGCACACCACCACTCAGGCCCGCAGTCTGCGCCAGCTGATTTCGCGAACGCGCAAGAACGACTACTGCTTTGCCAGCGAAGAACATGAGTTGGGCGTGCAGGCGCTCGCGGTGCCGCTGCGCGACATGCAGGGCCACACCGTGGCAGCGCTCAATGTGGTGCTCTCCGGCACGCGCTACCAGGAAGAAACGCTCCAGCGCGAGATGCTCCCGTTGCTCTTCGAGGCCGCGCGCGAGGTCAGGTCGCTGCTGTAGCCTGAACTTTCCGCGCCGCCGCTGCCTCGAACCCCGAAACGGAACACAACAACCATGCGACTGCTGCTTCTGGAAGACGACGTGATGATCGGCGAAGCTGTGCTCGATCTGCTGCGCGCCGAGCAATACGCCGTGGACTGGGTGAAAGACGGCGAGGCGGCCGAGTCCGCATTGCGCACCCAGCAATACGACCTGGTGTTGCTCGACCTGGGCGTGCCCCGCCGCGACGGGCTCGAGGTGCTGCGCAGCCTGCGCGCCCGCAAGCAGCGCATGCCCGTGCTGATTGCCACCGCGCGCGACTCCGTGCAGCAACGCATCGAAGGGCTCGACGCGGGCGCCGACGACTACGTGCTCAAGCCCTACGACCTGGACGAACTGCTGGCACGCATCCGGGCACTGCTGCGCCGCGCAGCCGGGCGTGCCGAGCCGGTGTACGAGCACATGGGGGTGAGCATCAATCCCGCCACTCGCGAGGTCTCGGTGGCGGGCCAGCCGGTGATACTTTCGGCCCGGGAATGGGCGGTGCTCGAACCGCTGATCGCGCGGCCCGGCATGGTGCTGTCGCGCGCGCAACTCGAAGAAAAGCTCTACAGCTGGAAGGACGAGATCAGCAGCAACGCCGTCGAGGTGTATGTACACGGCCTGCGCAAGAAGCTGGGCGCCGAACTGATCCGCAATGTGCGCGGCGTCGGCTATATGGTGCCCAAGGCATGATCCGCGCGCTGACGGGGTCGCTGCGCGCGCGCCTGCTCTGGTTTCTGCTTGCTGCCATTGTGCTGGCCGCCGGGGCGCAGGCGGTGGTGGCCTACCGCACGGTGCTGAAGGAGGCCGACGACATCTTCGACTATCACATGCAGCAGATGGCGCTTTCGCTGCGCGCCGGCCTGCCGCCCAGCGCGGCGGTGGGCGGCATAGGCAGCGGCGAGCAGAACTTCGAGTTTGTGGTGCAGGTGTGGACGGCCGACGGCGTGCGCATTTTCGAATCGGCCGAGCAGGCTGCGCTGCCGCAACTGGCGGTGCTGGGCTTTGCCGACGTGCGTGCGCGCGGCACCACCTACCGCGTGTTCTCCATGCAGACCAGCGGGCTGGTCATCCAGGTGGCGCAAGACATGGCGGCGCGGCGCAACATGGCCGGCGCGCTGGCCCTGCGCACCATCGCGCCCGTGGCGCTCATGGCGCCGCTGCTCATGCTCATCGTGTGGTGGGTGGTGAGCCTGTCGCTCGCGCCCGTGGCACGCGTGAGGAAACAGGTTGCATCGCGGCAAGCCGACGATCTTTCCGCCGTGAGCGAAGAAGGCCTGCCCGACGAAGTGCGCCCGCTGGTGCAGGAACTCAACCTGCTGTTCGACCGGGTTCGCCACGCCTTCGATGCGCAGAAGCACTTCGTCGCCGATGCCGCGCACGAGCTGCGTTCGCCGCTCGCCGCCTTGAAGCTGCAGGTGCAAGGCCTGCAGCGCGCGCCCGATGCCGCGGCGCGCGACGTGGCCGTGAGCCGGCTGGTCGCGGGCATCGACCGCGCCACGCGGCTGGTCGAACAGATGCTCGCACTGGCGCGGCACGAGGCCAGCATGGCCGCGGGCGCAAAGCCCGAACCGGTCGACCTTGCCGAAACCGCGCGGCTGGCCATTTCGGACACGGTCGCGGCGGCGCAGTTACGGCGTATCGACATCGGCATCTCGCATGCGGACGACGCCGCCGTGGTGAAAGGCCAGCCCGAGGCGCTGCGCATGTTGCTGCGCAACCTGGTCGACAACGCCGTGAAGTACACGCCCGAAGGCGGGCGCGTCGACGTGGGCATCGCGGCCCAAGGCGGCGGCGTGGAGCTCAGCGTGGACGACAGCGGACCCGGCCTGCCCGAGGAGGAGCGCGGGCGGGTGCTCGACCGCTTCTATCGGTCGGGCGAGCCGCAGGCGCCGGGCAGTGGGCTCGGCCTGGCCATCGTCAAGTCGATTGCCGACCTGCACGGCGCCACGGTGGCGCTCGCTGCGTCACCGAGCCTGGGCGGCCTGCGGGTACTTGTGCGCTTTCCGGCCAAGGCCTGAGCTCTTCTCGAATTCGAGCCGCGCTTTAAGGCGCGCTTAAGTCAACGGGCCGACATTCCTCTCATCGTGTTTGCGTGCAGACGCATTGAAAGGAAAGCTAGAAATGAACACCCGCCTGACTTCTCCCTCCGCCCTGGTTCTTGCCCTGGCGACCGCCGGGATGATCGGCGCCGTTGGTGCCGGCGCCTACACCAGTGCCGTGAGCGCCCCGACCAACGCCACGCCCGTTGCCGCCGCCCCCGCAATGGTCACGCTGCCCGACTTTTCCACCATCACCACGCGAGACGGCCCCGCGGTGGTCAACATCAGCGTGACCGGTACCGCCAAGGAGTCGGACGCCGAGGCCGCGGCCGAGATGCAGGGCATCGACCCGGACGACCCGATGTTCCAGTTCTTCCGCCGCTTCCAGGGCCAGATGGGCCCGCGTGGCCAGCAGCGCGACGTGCCGGTGCGGGCGCAGGGCTCGGGCTTCATCGTGAGCCCCGACGGTCTCATCATGACCAACGCGCACGTCGTGAAGGGCGCGAAGGAGGTCACCGTCAAGCTGACCGACCGCCGCGAATATCGCGCCAAGGTGCTCGGCGCCGACGCCAAGACCGACATCGCGGTGCTCAAGATCGACGCGAAGAACCTGCCCACGCTTGCGCTGGGCAACACCAAGGACCTGAAGGTCGGCGAATGGGTGCTGGCCATCGGGTCGCCGTTCGGCTTCGAGAGCACGGTGACTGCCGGCGTCGTGAGCGCCAAGGGCCGCTCGCTGCCCGACGACAGCTACGTGCCGTTCATCCAGACCGACGTGGCCGTGAACCCCGGCAACTCGGGCGGGCCGCTGCTCAACACGCGCGGCGAGGTGGTCGGCATCAACTCGCAGATCTACAGCCGCAGCGGCGGCTACCAGGGCGTGTCGTTCGCCATTCCCATCGATGTGGCCGTGCAGGTAAAGGACCAGATCGTTGCCACCGGCAAGGCCACGCATGCGCGGCTGGGCGTGGCGGTGCAGGAGGTGAACCAGGCCTTCGCCGATTCGTTCAAGCTCGACAAGCCCGAAGGCGCGCTGGTCTCCAACATCGAGAAGGGCGGCCCCGGCGACAAGGCCGGCCTGAAGGCGGGCGACGTGATTCGCAAGGTCGACGGCCAGCCCATCGTCTCGTCGGGCGACCTGCCCGCTGTGATCGGTCAACAGACGCCCGGCAAGAAGGTCACGCTCGAAGTGTGGCGCCAGGGCGAGCGCCAGGAGCTCTCCGCCAGGCTGGGCGATGCGAGCGACAAGCCCGTGCAGGTCGCAAAGGCCGACAGCGCCGTGGGGCAGGGCAAGCTCGGCCTTGCGCTGCGCCCCTTGCAGCCGCAGGAAAAGCGCGAAGCCGCCATCGAGAACGGCCTGCTGGTCGAAGACGTCGCGGGGCCATCGGCCATTGCCGGTGTGCAGGCGGGCGATGTGCTGCTGGCCATCAACGGCACGCCCGCCAAGAGCCTGGAGCAGGTGCGCGAAGTGGTGGCCAAGGCCGACAAGTCGGTTGCGCTTTTGATCCAGCGCGGCGAAGACAAGATCTTCGTGCCGGTTCGCATCGGCTGAGGTGCGCCGTCACGCTTTTGCGCACAACATGAGCTCATCCATCGGCGGCCTTTCGGCCCACATCCTGCCCACGTCGGCCACCATGATCGGCGTGTGCATGACCGTGATGTCGATCGGCCACCTGGGCCCCCGCGACGACCTGCGGCTGGTCATCGACCGCATGCTGGCCATCGACGCGCTGGTCTTTTTGGCCAGCGCGCTGCTGTCGTTCATCTCGATGCGGTCGCGCAAATCGGGAGCCCGCCTCGAAGCCTGGGGCGAGGTGGTATTCATTGCCGGGCTTGCGCTGCTGGCGCTGGGCGCCGTGACGCTGGCGTTTGCCTTGCGCTGACGCGCAAGCCGCGGAGGCTGCTGGCGCCGCGCGGCGGGCGCGCTTCAGGACTCTTTGTTGCCCGCGTCTTTTTGGGGCACTTGCGCGTCGAGCTCGTCCTTGATGCCCTTGTCCCCGCGCATGGCCAGGTAGAGCACGGCCCCCACGCCGATCACCGCGACGGAGATCAGAGCGAAGAGGCCTCCGCCAAAGGCCCACCACCAGAACAAACCGCTTGCAACAAGAAGCAGCGCAACCAAGAGTAAAGAATTCAAGTGCATGGACCAAGCCGATAGTACATTGGCGGTAATGTACGCGGCGTTACTGTTTAGCGGCTGACTCGCACTCTGGGAAATACCCTCTTTTTGCGATATTTCGCGTGCGCGAAGGCTTTGGCCGGCTTCACGGCTTGCGTGGGGGTGCGATGTCATAGGCCTCGCGCAGGTTTTCAAGCTGCTCCTGCGCCACCCGAAAGCACTCCTGAAGCTGCTCCGCCGTCGGCTCCGGATAGCCCGGCGGTGGCTGCAGCGCATTGCCAAGACGTTCCCACGCCGCCTCCCAGGCGAGCTTCGAGAGGGCGCGCGCATCCGAAGACCTCGACATCATCTTCCTCCGGTTTTTTTGATGGGATCAATGATGCGGGCGCGCTGTCAGGATTCAAGAGGGGTGGGGTAGCCCTCCAGGCTTCGGCAACGGCCTCGGGCAGCAGCTGAAAATCGACCTGGCCGACGGCCATGGCCGCGCGCTCGCGCTGCACGGCAAGATGCAGCAGCGCAAGCGTGCAGATCACCGCGGCCATTGCGGCAATCACCCACCAAAGAGCCCTTGTCGCTTGCGAATCCGGGCCGTTTCTCTTGTCGCGATCTTCCATCTCAACCTCCTAATCGAGAACGGAAGATCGAGTTGTTTCAAAATCGCAGATGTCAGACAAAGCCGCGACTGTTTGTAACGCGGCTACCGCGCCAAGGGCTTCCCTCGCAGCGGGCCCGGCGTGGTCAGGCCGGGCCCGCAAGGTCGTTCAGCTTCCGCCAAAGACTTCGATCTCCACGCGGCGGTTTGGCGCCAGGCAGTCGATGAGCTCCGCGCGCCTGGTTTGCGCGCATTGCACCTTCGGCTCGGATTCGCCCTTGCCTTGCACCTGCACGTTCTGCGCCGGCACGCCGGACTGCGTCAGGTAGTTGCGAACGGTGTTGGCACGCGCCAGTGAAAGGGCGTTGTTGTAGGTGCTGCTGCCCAAGCGGTCGGTATGGCCCGTCACCCTGACAGCATCCACCGACTTGACGCTGCTCTTGATCTCGCCGGCCAAGGCGTCGAGTTTGCGCCGGCCCTCGGGCAGCAAGTCGGCCAGCGAGCTGCCGTCGAAGCGGAAGAGGCCGTCGGCGCCCAGCGTGACCTTGCGCGGCGCAGCCGGGGCCGCCCCGGCCGGCCGTTCGGCCACAGGCACCGCGCGCGACGCCAGCACGTCGCCGCAGCCGGCGGGCAGCCAGTGGAAGGTCTGCGCCTTGAAGTCCTTGTCGAAGATCACCTTGTACTGGCAGGTGGTCACGCCGCCGCCCGCCTTGCGGAAGTGAAAGATGTAGTCCCACTCGCGCGGGCTCGCCACGCCTTCGCGAAAGTGCGGGCGGCCGAGCAGGTCGTACAGCTGGTCCTTGGTGACCCCCGGCGCCACCGCGCGCAGGTTGTCCAGGTTGGGGAACGTGCCTTCCTTCAGCCAGGCGTCGTTCTCCACGCTGGGGAAGACCACCTCGGTGGCCTTGCCGTCATCGGTGATGCCCTTGCTCACGTAGGAGCTGCAGCCCTGCAGAACCAGAATGGCGGCGGCTCCCAATGCGGCGGCGGAGAAGCGATGGAATTGCGTTTTCGTCATGATGATGTTGTTCCTTTTGTTTTGATGCCGCCGGCTTACCAATGGAAGCCCGCGCCGGCCGCCACACCGATCTTTCCGCGCGAGTTGGCCGAGCCGCTGAACTTGACGACCCAGCGGCCGTTGTCCGAAAGCTTCGACACGCCCAGGGCAAGCGCGGCCTGGCCGTCGAAGCCCGCGACACCCGCGGACACCATGCTCTTGCCCGGGATGTAGGCCTGCGGCATGTTGGCCATTGCCATCGCACCAGCCGCACCGGCGCTGGCGTCCTTGGCAATGCTGCGGATCTCGCCGCCCAGGGAGTTGACGCGCGCATCGGTGTACGCGTTGGCTCCGGCGATGCCGGCATTCAGCTGGTTCACGTTGACCGCGTCGGTGCCGGCCACACCGGGCGCCACGTTGTGCACAGTCACCGGGCCCGTCGCGCCGCTGCCGCCCATGCTCACGCTGTTGTAGTTGATCGAGCCGTCCGGGTTGGTGTCGTACTTGACCGTCGACTGGTCGATCACCGCCACCACGCCTTGCACCCCGCGCAGCTGCGAGACGTTCACCGCGTCGCTGTCGGCCGTGCCCGCCGCCACACCGGTGATCTGCCGGAACTGCCCGTTGGCCGCATCACCCACCGACACTGCCGCCAGCGTGCTGGTGGTTGCGCCGATGGCGATGCGCTGCGCATCGGTGGCCGTGGGCGGCACGAAGCCCGCCACGCCCGCCGCGGTGGAAGCCACCGAGCCCGCGCCCAATGCCACGCCGCCCGCTTGCGTCACGCTGCTGCCTGCGCCCAGTGCCACGCCTTGAACCCCAGCGGCGGATGCATTGGTGCCCAATGCGATCGAGTCCGCCAGATGCGAAGTGGCACCCTGGCCGATGGCAATGCCGCCCGGCGCGCTTTGCTGCACGATGGCGCCGTTGCCGATGCCGACGCCGTTGTTGCCGTTGACCACCGTCTGCGGCCCGACCGCTACCGACTCGGCGCCAATGGCCAGCGAGTCCGCAGCTGTGGAGTTGGCGTGGAAATACAGCATGGGCGTGACGGCGAACGATTGCAGCGCGCCGCTGAGTTGCCGCACCGTGACTGCATCCTGCGACTGCGTGCCGTCGGCCACGTTGGTGATCTGGCGGTACGTGGTCGCGCTGCCGACCGAGAGCGCGCCAAGCAGCGTGCGGTCGGTGGTGTTGTATTCGATCAGGCTGCTGCCGGCTGGAATGCTGCCGGTCGACGGCGCCACGAAGCGGTCGGAAACCGAGCCCGAGCCGAGTGCGACGCCGCCGTCGACCGTGGCCGTCGCATCCTTGCCCGACGCGATGGCGTCGACGCCGGTTGCGCCAAGGTTGTCCTCGTTACCGCCGCCGGTGGAGTTGACGCTGTAGTACCGGGTCTTGTTGGCCGTGACCGTGCTGCTCAGGTTCTCGATCGACTGGTTCGTGGCGAACAACTGTGAGCCGTTGATTGCGTCGGTCGAGGTGGCGGAAATGCTGCCGGCCGCCACATTGGTGACCGTTCGCTCCGCACCCACAGCACCGACACTCACCGTGCTCGTCGGCGTGGTGCCGGCGAAGTTGTAGGTAACCCCGTCGATCACCGTGCTGGCCGTGCCGACTGCCGCGGTCGTCGTCGAGCCCGAGCCGAGCGCCACGTCGCCCGCATTGTTTGCCACCGCGTTCGGCCCGATGGCGACAGAGTTGGTCCCCAGGGCCTTCGAGTCGGGCAGGACGGAGTTCGCGTGGAAATATTTGATGCCCGCGCCGTTGTTGATGTCGCCGATCTGGCTGTTGATGTTGTTGATCGACGTTGTGTTCGCCGTCACCTGCTGGTTGGTGGCGAACAGCTGCGAGCCGTTGATGGCATCGGTGGAGGAGCCCGAGATTCGGCCCGCTGCCACGTTGGTGATGGTGCGCTCGGCACCCACCGCGCCAACGCTCACGGTGCTCAGCGGCGTGGCTCCGGCAAAGTTGTAGGTCGTGCCGCCAATCACGGTGCTCGCGGTCTGGACTGTTGCAGTCGTCGTCGAGCCTGAGCCCAATGCCACGTCGCTGGCGTTGTTGGCTACCGCATTCGGGCCAATGGCAACGGAATTCACACCCACGGCCTGGGAGTCGGGGAGGGTGGAGTTGGCGTGGAAATACTTGATGCCTGCGCCGTTGTTGATGTCGCCGATCTGGTTGTTGAGGTTGGTGATCGAAGTCGTGTTCGCCGTGACCTGTTGGTTGGTGCCGAACAGTTGCGAGCCGTTGATGGCATCGGTCGAGGTGCCGGAGATCCTGCCGGCAGCCACATTGGTGATGGTGCGTTCCGTACCCAGCGCGCCAACGCTGACCGTGCTCAGGGGATTGGTACCGGCGAAGTTGTAGGTCGTGCCACCGACCACTGCACTGAGCGTGGGGACCGCCTTGCTCGTCGTGGAGCTCGAACCCAATGCCACGTCGCCAGCGTTGTTCGCTAGCGCCGTATCGCCGAACGCCACCGCGCCTGCGGCCAGTGCCTTGCTGGTGCTGCCGATCGCAACGCTGCCCTTGCCGACCACCGTGTTCTGGTAGCCGATGCCGACCGCGCCCTGCGCCGCCGTTCCGGCAGTGCCGACCGCTTGGCCGCCACCGCCCACCATGTTGGTGTTGCCCATTGCCACGGAACCGTTGCCGGTGGCCGTGTTGTCCAAACCGCTCGCGATTGCGCCATCGCCGGTGGCGGTGTTCGGGTCGCCGATTGCCACCGCGCCGTTGCCGCTGGCAACGTTGCCGGAACCGATGGACACCGCTTTGCCGCCGGTAGCCTTCGAACCGTTGCCGATCGCCACGGCGTCCGCCGAGTCCGCGATCGCGCCATTGCCCATCGCCACAGCGTTGTCGGCACTGGCGCTGGCCAGGGGACCCACGGCCAACGCGTTGGCGGCTGTCGCCTTGCTTTGGAAGCCCATGGCGACAGCGCGAGACTGAGATGCCGTCACGTCCGTGCCGACCGCGACGGTACTTTCCGCAAGGGCACCCGTACCCGCCCCGGTGCGCGAGCCGAGATAGACCGAGTTGGTGTTGGAAGCAACCGACTGGAAGCCTATGGCAACGGCATTTTGGCCACCGGCCTGGGCGCTGGTACCTTGGGCGATGCCATCCAGTACCGTCGCAGTTGCCCCGCTGCCAATGGCGAGAGTGCGCAGCGCGGCTGCGTTTGAAGCGGTGCCGATGGCAACGGCGCTGTTGTCCGTGGCTGTCGCACCGACGCCGAGCGCCGTCGAGTTGGTCCCGCTCGAGGTAGAGAGGGAACCGAGCGCAACTGATCCAGTCGCGCCTGTGGCAGCGGCCTGCATACCGAGAGCCACACTGTTTGGCGCCTGCGCCTCCGCCCCCCGGCCTATTGCCAGAGCCGCCTGTTGCGTTGCAACTGCTTCAAAGCCGATCGCTGTAGCATAAAGACCAGAGGCTGTGGCCGTGTCGCCAAGTGCGATGGCTGAAGGAGCGTTCGCAACCGTTGCCGCCCAACCGATGGCGATGGCATTTTTCGACGCTGCATCAACAGCTTTGGAGTTATTAGTGCTGATTGCGATGCTGCCATCGGATGCTGCGGTGACCTGATTGCCGACCGCTGTGGAATTGACGCCTAAGGCGCGCGTTGCATAACCGAGCGCAGTGCTCTCCAGTCCACTGGCGATTGCCCCGACTCCGAGAGCAACGTTGCCCGAGTCGCTTGCAACTGCGCTGGTGCCGACCGCCGTGGCATTCAGCCCTGTGGCTTGGCTGTTGTAGCCCAGCGCCACCGCGCCCGCGATTGTTGCTTGAGAGACCGCGCCAATGGCAACGGAATTGACACCCGTAGAAGCGACGTCGGTGCCGATGCCAATCGCGCCGACAGCCAGCGCGCCTGTACCGGCGGCGGTGCGGGCACCCAAATAAATGGAGTTGCCGCCAGTGGCATAGGCTCCGAAGCCGACGCCAATGGCATTCAGCGCCGTCGTGTGGGCCGTGTACCCCACGGCAAGTCCACCAAGGACGTCGGCGGCCGCGAGAGAGCCGAGCGCCGTCGCACCGACTCCAGCGGCGGTCGCTCCATAGCCCATGCAGGAGGCGGTGCCGCTGTAGTCGTTGTAAGGCGCGGGCAAGCAGGTGACAGACTGCGCCTGCGCCAACGAGGCCAACCCCAGTCCACTCATCGCCATGAGCATGGTCGTGATCCGCGCACGCAGGCGCCGCGGTGCCTGCGTGCCAGCTTCAGCGCTACCTGCCACGCAACTTCCGCTGCGCTTACCTCGAGCACTGGTGGTCTCCGGCGCCGGAACCCAGGCCCCCAAAGATTCGTTCCAAAGTGATCGATAAGTACTGTTCATATGCCCCATCCATGCGTATAAAAGTGTTAATGAACGGCCTTGGCTGTTCAAATTTTGCAAAATCGTGAAATATCGTTTTGCAAACAAATCTTAGAAGAGGGTTGAGGCGTTGCAACTGTTAATGTCTCATTTTGGAGTCATATTGTTGAATTGATAATGAATTTCAATCACAAATAAATTGGCAATAGTAATATCAAGTTACTATAAGAATTAAGTTTATACATGATTAAATTTCGACTTGTAGAAGTTGGTTGTCATCCAAAAGCCATCGTTTCTTAGGCGTCCGCCATGCGGGTAGATGAGATACCGAGCGGCTAATTGCCATTCACGAGCTTGTCTCCGAGGAGGCGAGACGCCGCCTGGCCCTCGAGGGGGAGGGCCAGCATCGGCGGCAACCCGGGTCTGATAATTAAAAGGAGATGGATGCATTGCAAATGCGTGATCGATACTGCTGCCCTGACCTTTGTTTGGGGTTTATTACTATAGCGAGCGGTATCTTTTAAAACATGCTACGGATGAGTTGCGTATGCACGTCGAAGACAAGCTTGCTCTTCGCATCGCTTCGAATTCGCATCGAGGTTGCGAACTTATGATTTCAAATGAATGTCGTCGGCTCAATAAGGCCATAAAGGATCGCAATTGAAACCGATCCGATGGGCCGCGCATATCCGGCCGGGTTGATAGCCGCGTGCAATGTCGGAGTGGCGCAGGCACCCGGCGATCGCTGGGTCGCGTCCAAGAAGCAGCTTCTTCGAATGAGTCAAAAACTGTACAAACATACAGTATGATTGCCGGGCTGGTCTCCGGCCCCCAAGTCGGCCAATTCCGACAAGCCGGCCGGCGCTCCAAACCTACTTTGCCGTTGCCCCGATCCTTGGTTCTTCCTCTCGGGGCCCTTGACGTGGCGACATCGTCAGGGCTTCCGCCCAGCCTTCGGGCTGGGCTTTTTTTTGCCCGGGGACTTCCAGCGGGGTCGCGCCTTGGTCACGAGCGTTGCGCCGAACTCTTGTGCATTCGAATCGAAGGTTGGCAGCCTGCTCGCGCAGACAAACGGACTCCGCGATCAGCTGGTTTGCAACTGCGTTGAGCGCCGCAATCCTTAGCGCCAGATCCAAGCTGCTTTCAGTGCACATGCCCCTGATACGAGTCCGATGCGCTTTTGGATTGGACTCGGGCGCTGGGCTGCCTTTTGCAGCTTGATGAAGAGGGCGCACGGCGAGTTGCTCGCGCAAGTGCCTGGCTGCCTACGGCCGGATCACGATCTGAGGCTGTATGACGACGGTGGGCGGCTCCACCGGCTGGGGCGCCGCATAGTAGGGGCCGTCATATTGCCGAGGGCGCGCGGCGCGCTCCTTGCACTTTCGCTCCTCTTTGTATTCGCCGCCTTTTTCCCACTTGCGCTCGACCTTGCAGCGGCCGTCCCAATATTCCTCCTTGTGTTCGCGCTTTCCGTGGCGACCCTTGCCGTAGCCATGGCCGCTTTCGTCTTTGTGCGGGTCTGCCAAGGCGGGAGCCACCAGGCCGCCGGCCAGGAGGGCGGCAAGGGCCAAAGGGCGTAGCAGGCATTTCATGACCAACTCCAAAAAAATGTGAATTCTTCCCATCCTACCCGCTCCAGGACTGCCGTCCGACAGGCCGGGCAGGGCATCGCGATACCTTCGAGTTCTCTCTCAAGGAGCGATGCGGCAAGTGTCAGCGTCGAAGAAAAAAACGCATCCAACGAGGTTCAGCCATGCCGTTGTTCTACTTGCTAAGCCTGCAGACCGCCTTGCTGCCCAAGGTGGTGACGAGACCCGAAGATGTTCAGTACGTGAGCGTGTTGAAAGCAACCGGGCTTGTCGAAGCGGACATCGCGCCGGCGTCCGACGCGTGGGGCAAGTACCACATTGCCCGGACAGCGACCGTGACGCGCATCACCGAAGACGGGCTCGCGGAAATCAACAAGATGCTGCATGAACCCCGTCGAATGGCGAGGACGCTGCAGATTGCCAGGAACAAGATGCGGCGTTCATCGTTGGCTTGAACGCACCGCCTAAAAAGTAAATGCCCCGCTACCTTTAAAGTAGCGGGGCATTCAGAGGCCTTTACGGCTTTTTAGTGGCTCCTCGACCTGGGCTCGAACCAGGGACCTACGGATTAACAGTCCGGCGCTCTACCAACTGAGCTATCGAGGAACAAGCCTCAGATTATAGCGTGATTTTTTGGGCCTTTCGAACCCGCGAATACGTCCGCGATAAATTTTTGAAAATTTTTTGAGCGGCGCTCACAGCGACACGCTCAGGCCAAGTCGCAGCGTGCGCGGTGCTCCCGGAAACAGGTACACATGGCCGAACTGGTAGGGCGATTCTTTCCAGTAGCGGCGGTCGAAAAGGTTGTCGACGGCAAGGCTCCAGCTGGTCTGAACGCCGCGCAGTTTGGTGTCGTAGCGCAGTACCGCATCGACGCGGGTCCATGAGGGCAGGGTGATCGAACCATCGGGCAAAACGTTGCGCCGGCCTTCATGCGAAAGCTGTCCCAGCAGCTCGAGGCCGGGCACCGATGCAACGCGGTACGCAGCCTGCGCGCGCAGCACCTGCTTGGGCACGTTGGTGGGCCACTGGCCGTTGACGGCGGGCTCTGCGGTGCTGTTGCGGCGCTTGGCATCCATGAGCGTGACGCTGCCGCCAAGGCGCCAGGGGCCCGTGTTCCATTGCGCGCCCGCTTCGAGCCCGCGGTGCACCGCGCTGCCGTCGTAGCGGCCATCGCACGGCGTGGTGCCAAGCCGGTTGCAGGCGTCGAGGTTCGTCATCGGGCGCTTGATGTCGAACCACGCAAGCTGCCAGTTGAAAACGTCACTGCCCCCCTTGAGCCCAACCTCCCACTGGCGGGAGGTGAGTGCGGGAAGCGCTTCGCCGGCGTTGGTGTACTGCGAGCTCTTGTTCGGCACCACCTGCGACTCCACGCCCTTGCCCCAGCTTGCGTATGCCAGCAGCCCGGGCTGGATGGCGTAGCTGGCGGCAACCCATGGCGTGGTGATGCCGTCCTTGTAGCCGGTGGGGCGCGAGCCGTCGGTGCGAATGCTGTCGCGGTCGAGCCGCGTGTGGCGCAACCCGACCCAGGTGGTGAAGCGGCTGTTCCAGCGAATGGCGTCCTGCACCGAAAGCTCGGTCGAGCGCTCGTCGCGGTTGGTGTTGGCGTCGGTCAGCGTCGGGTCCGCCGGCACGATGGCGGTGGCCCAGATGTTGCCGGTGCCGACGTAGTTGTAGGCCTGGTCCTGAAAGCGGTTGCGCACGCGGCTTGCGAGCAGGCCAAAGCCGAGCTCATGCCGCACGCTGCCGGTCATCACGTTGCCCTTGAGGTTCAGGCTGCCGGCGGTTTGCGTGCGCCGCTCGTTCTCGCTGCGAAAGTCGTAGAAGTCGAAGGTGCCGTCGGAGCAGTAGCGGTCGTAGTTGCCTTCGGCGCCGCAGCCGAAGGCGTAGGCCAGGCGGTCATCGGTCTTGAGCCGCTGCTGGCCGATTTGCGCACTCCAGCGCCAGTCGGCGTTGAGTGCCTGGCTGAAGCGCACGCTGCCGGTGAGCGCATTGAACTCCGAGGGCTGCGACCACGGCTGGTTGTTGAGGTTGATTTTCGGATCGACCGGCGCGGGCAGCGTGTTGCCCAGCAGGCTGAAGCCGTTCTGGCTCGGCTGCGTCTTGTGGCTGCGCTCGATCTCGAATTCGAGCACCGAGTCGCGCGTGATGCGCCAGTCGCCCGCCAGCGAAAACATGTTGCGGTTGCCGTCGAGGTTGTGCGTGAGCGGCTTCAGGTTTTCATTCACCACGTTGAGGCGGTAGCCGAACTCGCGGTTCGCACCGAAGCGCCCGCCAAGATCGAGCGCGCCCAGCACGCTGCCGCGGCTGGTGGTTTCGAGGCGCAGCGTGCGCAGGTCTTGCTCGGTGGGCCGCTTGACCACGTAGTTGACCAGCCCGCCCGGCGCACTGGTGCCGGCCTGGATGCCGCTGGTGCCGCGCAAGATTTCAACGCGCTCCTTGTTGTCGAGCGGAATCGATGTCTCGGCGCTGATCGGCAGGCCCTCGCGCCGGTAGTTGAAGCGGTTGTCCAGCACAAAGCCGCGCACGGTCAGGTAGTCCCAGTAGCCGGCGGAGTTGTAGGCATCGGTCACGGAAGAATCGAACTGCGTGAGGTCCGCCAGCCGGCGGGCGCCGCTCGCGCGAAGCTGCGTGCTGTCGATGACGGTGGCCGAGAGCGGCAGCTCGCGCACCGGCACGTCGCCGAAGCCGCTCACGTCGGCTTGCGGCGAGGCATTGCTTTCGTTGACCGTGATGGCGGGCAGCTCTGTTGGCTGCTGGGCTTGCGCGCTGCCGGCCGCCAGAAGGAAGGCGGCGGCCGTTGCGCGCGAAACCGGCGACAGCGGCCATGCGCGAAGAAGAGATTGCTTTTTGGTCATTGTTGTTCTGTTCATGCGGCGGCTGCGCTCATGGCGGCCATCCATTGAGCGGCCGTGGCCTCCGGATTGTCTGCGGTGACAAGCGCGCGCACCACGGCGACGGAGCCGACACCGGTGGCCAGCACCTCAGGCAGGCGCACCGCATCGATGCCGCCGATGCCCACTTGCGGATAGCCGCGCAACAGGCGCGCATACGCTGCAAGCCGCGCCACGCCCTGTGGGGCCGTCGCCATTTTCTTGAGGGTGGTCGGGTACACCGCACCCATGGCGATGTAGCTCGGGCTCACCGCGTCGGCGCGCACCATCTCGGCGTAGCCGTGGGTGCTCACGCCAAGGCGCAAACCGGCATCGCGTATTTGCCGCACCTGCGCTGGTGAAAGCGCATCGAGGTCTTCCTGGCCAAGGTGCACGCCGTAGGCACCCGCTGCAATGGCCGTCTGCCAATGGTCGTTGATGAAAAGCAGCGCGCCGGTGCCGCGCACGGCGTCGACCGCAGCCTGCACTTCGCGTTCGACGATTGCCGCGTCGTCCGACTTGAAGCGCAGCTGCACGGTGGGCACGCCCGCGCGCGCCATGCGGCCGACCCATTGCGCATCAGGCAGCACGGCGTACAGGCCGAGCCGTTCGGGGCAGGGCGCAAAGGCATCGTCGCGCGCATTGGGCGGAAACGCGCGCATGCCGAAATCGGCCGGGGTCTCTGGCCATTGGCTTGCTTCGAATGCGCCGGTGCGCACTGTCTGTGCCTGCCATGCGAGCGCGAGGCATTCGGCGTCGATCTCGATGAAGCCGAGCGCCGCGCAAGCCTGCTTGGCGCCGCGGTACACGGGGTCGTCCGACGAAAAGCTGCCGGCCGAAACGGCCGCGGCCGTGATGGCGCCGAAGCGCAAGCCGTGCGCCGCGACGATGGCGTGGGCAACCGCCCGGTGGTCGTTCAATGCGGTCATGCGGTGTGATGCCAGAAGGGCGTACCGAGCACCGGCGTGCTCGGCTGTGCGGAGTCTTGCGCGGCCATGGCGCCGGAACGGTAGGCCGCGCGGCCGGCCTGCACCGCGTCTGCAAAAGCACCTGCCATCGACACCGGGTCTTGCGCGAGCGCAACCGCGGTGTTGAGCAGCACGCCGTCGTAGCCCCATTCCATCACCTGGCAGGCATGCGAGGGCAGGCCCAGGCCCGCATCGACCAGCATCGGCACGCTCAGCCGCTCGCGCAGCAACTGCAGCGCGTAGGGGTTCACCGGCCCGCGGCCGGTGCCGATGGGCGCGGCCCAGGGCATGACCGCCTGGCAGCCCACATCGACCAGGCGCTGGCACAGCACCAGGTCTTCGGTGCAGTAGGGCAGCACCTGGAAGCCGTCGCGAATCAGCTGCGATGCGGCATCGACAAGGTTCAGCGTGTCCGGCTGCAGCGTGTAGTCGTCGCCGATGAGTTCGAGCTTGATCCATGGCGTATCGAAGAGCTCGCGCGCCATCTGCGCGGTGGCAATCACTTCTTGCACGCTGTGGCAGCCGGCGGTATTGGGCAGCACCGGCACCGCGAGGCGGCGCAGCAGTTCCCAGAAACCGTTGCCGCTGTCGCTTGCGCCGGGGCTCGCGGATTGGCGCCGCAGCGAGGCCGTCAGCATCGCGGGCTTGGCGCGCTTCACGGCGGCTTCGAGCAGGTCCGGCGAGGGGTAGCGCGCGGTGCCCAGCAGCAGGCGGCTGTGAAAGGTCTGTCCGTAGAGAACCAGCGGATCGCCGTCCGGAACAGAAGAGATTGAAGAGGTGGTCATGGTGTGTGTTGTCTCCGTCGCTATGTCGCTTTGTTCACCCGCCGGTCACGGGGCGGATCACTTCGATGCGGTCTTGGGGTTGCAGTGCGCGCGCCGCATAGGCGGAGCGCGGCACGAATTCGCGGTTCACGGCCACCGCAAAAGGCGGCACGGCGTTCAGCGCGGCGAGCGCATCCACCAGCGTGGCTCTTTCTGGCAGCGCAAAAGGCTTGTCGTTGATCAGTACGTCGATCGTCATGTGTCGGAAATCTCCAGGCCAAGGCTTTGCGCGAGCACGGAGCGGCCGTGCATCAGCAGCTCCATGGCGGCGTCGAGCACGGCGGGCGCGATCATGAAACCGTGGCGGTACAGGCCGTTGATCTGCAGCACGCGCGGGTGCGATTGGCGAATGGCGGGCAGGTTGTCGGGCAACGTGGGGCGGCATTGCGTTGCAATCTCCAGGATGCGGGCCTCGGCAAAGCCGCTGTGCACCGCATAGGCAGCGCTCAGCAGCTCGAGCGTGGAGCGCACGCTGGCAGGCGACATGTCGTCCGATTCGATTTCGGTCGCGCCAATCACGAACACGCCGCCGGGCTTGGGTGCGATGTAGAGCGGATAGCGCGGATGTACCAGCCGGGTCGGCCGCTGCAGTGCCACCTCGGGCGCATGCACGCGAATGACTTCGCCGCGCACGCCGCGCAGTGCATTCCATTGAGGCTTGGCGCCGAGGCCGCGGCAATCGATCACCCAGTCGGGCTGGCCCGGTGCGCCCGGAGAAAAATCTTCCGGTGCGCGTGGCGACTGCCAATGCAGTTTCACGTCGGGGCTGGTTTGCAGCGTAGCGAGCAGTGCGGAAAGCAATGCACGGTTGTCGAGCTGGCCTTCGCCCGGAAGAAAGAGCCCTTGTGCGAAGCGCTGGCCCAGCGAAGGTTCCAGCGCGGCAATGCCCAAGCCGTCGAGCGTCTGCATCGCGGCGAGTTCGGGCACCTGGACGCCGGTGCGGGCCAGCACGCGCGCGAGCCGCGTTGCCTCGGCAGCATCTTGCCGGTGCCACAACACCAGCGTGCCTTCGCGCTGGAAGAACACCGGCTGCGCCAGCGGCGCCAGCAGTTCGGGCCAGCGGCTCAACGCGTACTGGCCCATCCGCACGACAGACACCGGGGCCACGGCCGACTCGGCCAGCGGGGCGAGCATGGCGGCCGCGACGCGCGCGGCCGCGCCTTCCGCCTCGGGACGGCCTGCTTCGAACAGCTCGACCTTGCAACCCGCCCGCGCCAGCGTGACCGCGAGCAAGCGCCCCATCAGCCCCGCGCCGAGGATGGCGACCGATTGAAACGGCAGGCTCATGGCTTTGCTCCTTCCCCCTTTGGGGGAAGGCTGGGATGGGGGCGGGCAGGGCGCCCATTGGATACGCCGCGTGCCCCCACCCCAACCCTCCCCCGGGAGGGGAGGGAGCAAGGCAAGGCGAGTCGCCGATAATTTTCAGCATGACCCAAGCTGCACACCCAAACGCGCCCCAAGCGCCCCAGCGCTACGTGCGCGTGCTCTCGATCGCCGGTTCCGACAGCGGCGGCGGTGCGGGCATCCAGGCCGACCTGAAGACCTTCGCGGCGCTCGGCTGCTACGGCATGACGGCCATTACCGCGCTCACCGCGCAGAACACGCGCGGCGTGTCCGGCATCCACGGCGTGCCGCCGGCGTTTCTCAAGGCGCAGATCCAGGCAGTGGTCGAAGACATCGGCGTCGATGCGGTCAAGCTCGGCATGCTGCATGCGCCCGAGGTGGTCGACGTGGTGGCTTGGGCCATCGATCACTACCGGCTGCCCAACGTGGTGCTCGACCCCGTCATGGTTGCGACCAGCGGCGACCGCCTGATTGCCGCCGAGACGGTGCAGGTGCTGGTGCGCGAGCTGTTTCCGCGCGCCGTGGTCGTCACGCCCAATCTCGACGAAGCTGCGCTGCTCATCGGCCATGCCATCGACGGCATCGATGCGCTCGACGACGCGGCCGAAGAACTGCTGGTGCTTGGCGCGCAGGCCGTGCTGCTCAAGGGCGGCCACTTGCCCGGCGACGAAGTGGTCGACGTGCTGCTGGGGCGCGGCGGTATGCGCAAGCGCCTGGCCTCGGCCCGCATTGCGAGCCGCAATCTGCATGGCACCGGCTGCACGCTGTCGTCCGCCATTGCCGCGCACCTGGCGCTGGGCTTGGCGTTGCCCGAGGCCGTGGAGCGCGCGCGCGCCTACGTGCTCGGCGCCATGGCCGCCGGTGCGAGCGTGCGCATCGGCGAGGGACACGGTCCGCTCAACCACGGTTTTGCGCCAGTGCCGACGCACCGCCTGCCGTTGTAGGCGTCGGCTTGGGCCGGCTGATCCACGCCAGCAGGAAGGTGGCTGCCAGCGTCGGCAGCGCGGCGCCGAACTGGGGCGCCCACTTGGCGGCAGCGTGATAGGCCGCAATGCCGGCAATCCAGATCAGCGCTGCACCAAGGTCGACGCGGCGGTTGTTGCCGACTGATGCTATGGCCCGGCCCGTGCCCAGTCGCCCCAGGATCACGCCGTAGAGCGGCACGAACACCGAGCTCAGCATCAGCAAAAATGGCTCGAGCGTGTGCATGGGCAGCACCAGCGCCAGCCCGGTGCACAGCGCCGCGATCAGCAGGCCCCAGCGGCGCACGCTCCAGCGCGGCAGCAGGCTGTGGGTGGACACTGCACCCGAGTACACGTCGCCGTATGCGTTGTCGAGCTCGTCGATCAGGATCAGGCCGAGCGCCACCAGCCCGCCCTGTGCGAGCAGCAGGGCGGTGACCAGCCCGGTGCCCGGCTCCGCCACGCTCACCACCATCACGCCGAGCGCGTAGCACCAGATGTTGGCCAGCGCGTAGCCGAGCCAGGTGCCGGTGAATGCGCTGCCGAGGCCGCCCCGTCCGTTCGCATTGCGCTTGCCGTGGCGGGCATAGTCGGCCACCAGCGGCAGCCACGACACCGGCATCGCAATCACCAGGTCGAGCGCGCTGAACATGCCCATGCCGCCGGCACCCGGCCGGGCCCAGAAGGCTTCAAGACCCTTTGCCTCGAGCCGCGTTGCGAACTGCCAGGTGAGCCATACCAGCGAAAGCACCACCAGCGGCAGGCCGAAGCGGCTGACGAAGCGCCGCACCAGCTTGACCATGGAACCCGCCAGCAGCGCCAGCAGCACCGCGCCCCAGAGCAGGGTGGTAAGGGCGCCGCCCAGCGGCCCGGTGAGCGTGAGCCCGAACGCCTGCTGGCCGATGGCCTGCGTGCCCTCGCGCATGATCACCAGCTCGAAGGTGGTCCAACCCACCAGCTGCACGATGTTGAGCAGCACCGGCAGCCGCGCGAAGGCGCTGCCGTAGGTGGCGTGCATCAGCCCGGCGCTCGCCAGGCCGGTTTCGCAGCCCAGCCGCGCAGTCCAGGCCAGAAGGCCCGCGCCGAGCAGCGAGCCCAGCACGATCGCAATGGCCGCATCGCGCGTGCCCACCGCCGGCACCAGGTAGGCGCCGATCTGCATCACCAGCAGCCCGACGCCCAGGCTGAACCAGAGCGAGGCGTGGTCGTGCCAGCCGAACACGCGCTGAGACGCGGGCAATGGCGTCAGCGCCTCGTTGGCGGAAGAAAAACTATCGTCGTGTGCCATCCAGTTGCTCCAATGCAAAAGGTTTGGCAGGTGGGCGAGGCTCCGGCGGCGGAGCCATCGCGCGAGACAACGCGACAGGCCGCCGGACCAGCTTCCCTGCGCGAGGATTACCTCAGTCAGGTTCAAAGGGACTCTCTCAGTCAGCCCCGGAACGGATTCCGGTTCGACACCCCTAGCGGTGGTGCTCCGCGCCGTGGCGCAAAGCGGAAACTATTGTACGAGCCTGCGCGCGAAAGCTTCCAAACCATCGATGACGATCTGGATATGCCGCTCGAAGCTGCTGTCCAGCGGCACGGTGCTGCCGTTGTCCCAGCGCACGATGAAGGCCTGGTTGGCCAAGAGAGGCAGGTTGCGCGTGAGCACCGGGTGATCGAGCGGGCGAATGGTGTGGACGCGCTCGCGCAGCTCCTCGGCCCAGGCCTGGGTGTTGTCCGAGGGCAGGGGGGAGAACTCCATCGTCACGAAGCCGAGCATGGCCGCAATCACGCAGTTGTAGGCCTCCAGCAGCGGTTGTCCCTCGAATCCGGCCTCGACCAGGGCCGCGAGCACGCCTTCCACCAGCTCGATGGGCAGGCTGCCGTTCGACACCAGTTGCGCGCCAAGCAACTGCGCCACGTTCGGGTGGCGGCGCACCGCGGCGCGGCAGCGGCGGAACAGTTGCGCGATCCATTCCTGCCAGGCCTCTTTGCCGGGCGGCGGCGTGACATCGGCCATCACCATGGCGGCCACTTCAGCGAGCAGCGCCTCGCGCGTGCTCACATGCCAGTGCACCGTGGCCGGATAGACGCCCAGCCGCGCCGCGATTTCCCGCATGCTGAAAGCGCCGAGGCCGAACTCGTCGATGTGCGCCAGGGCGGCTTCGGCAATGCGCCGCTTCGACAGCGCGCCGCCACCGACGGGCCGGCCGGCGGTCTTGGGTTTGGGCTCGGAGGCGGTCTTTTTCATGGAGGCTGCCATTGTGCGGCGAGGAAATTGATTGTATAAATAATATTAATTGAGCATTGATCAATTAATCGGAGGCGGAAGCCCGCCATTCCACTTTCGAAGGATCAGTCCATGACCGACGCCGCAATCGACCAAGCCCTTGCCGAGGCGCATCGACGCTTCACCGACGGCAACCCCGCGAGCCGGCGCCAGTTCGAGGAGCAGGCGCGCTACATGCCCGGCGCCAACAGCCGCTCGGTGCTTTTCTACGCGCCATTTCCGCTCACCATCGCCAAGGGCGAGGGCGCTGCGCTCTGGGATGCCGACGGCCACCGCTATGCGGACTTCATCGCCGAGTACACGGCCGGCGTCTACGGCCACTCGGCGCCCGAGATCCGCGATGCCGTCATCGAGGCGATGCAAAGCGGTATCAACCTGACGGGGCACAACCTGCTCGAAGGGCGGCTCGCAAGGACCATCTGCGAGCGCTTTCCGCAGATCGAGCAATTGCGCTTCACCAACTCGGGCACCGAGGCGAACCTGATGGCGCTCACGGCCGCGCTGCACTTCACGGGAAGGCGAAAGATCGTGGTGTTCTCGGGCGGCTATCACGGCGGCGTGCTCGGCTTCGGTGCCAAGCCTCTGCCGACGACCGTGCCCTTCGATTTCCTGGTGCTGCCCTACAACGACCCGCAGCTTGCGAGCGAGCAGATCGCCAAGCACGGGCCGGAGATCGCCGCCATCCTGGCCGAACCGATGCAGGGCGCGAGCGGCTGCATTCCGGGGCGTCTCGACTTCCTTCAGGCGCTTCGCGACGGCGCAACGGAGGTCGGCGCGCTGCTGATCTTCGACGAGGTCATGACCTCGCGCCTTGCGCCGAACGGCCTCGCCAATAAGCTGGGCATCCGGTCCGACCTCACCACACTCGGCAAGTACATCGGCGGCGGCATGTCGTTCGGGGCTTTCGGCGGGCGTGCGGACGTGATGGCGCAGTTCGATCCACGCACGGGCTCGCTCACGCATTCGGGCACCTTCAACAACAACGTGATGACCATGGCCGCCGGGTATGCCGGCCTCACGAAACTCTTCACCCCCGAGGCGGCCGGCGCGCTGGCCGAGCGCGGCGAGGCGATGCGTGCGCGGCTCAACGCGCTGTGCGCGAAGGAGGGCGTGGCCATGCAGTTCACCGGCGTGGGTTCGCTGATGAACGCGCATTTCCTCCGAGGGGAAGTGCGGCGCGTGGACGATCTGGCGGCGGTGGACGGACGAGTGCGCCAGTTGCTGTTCTTCCACCTGCTGAGCCAGGGCATCTACGCCTCGCCGCGAGGCTTCGTCGTGCTGTCGCTGCCGTTGCCGGACGCGGACATCGACCGCTTCGTCGCCGCCATCGGCAGCTTCATCGACGAATACCGGGCTTTGCTGCCTAGCTGGAAGTAGTGCCAGCCACGCCCAGCAGCTCGTGCAGCCGGGTGCTGGTGGTCGTGTACTGCAGCGGCACGGCCTTGCCGGGGAACACGATGGCAGTGGCACCCCAGGCGGCCAGCGTCGCCTCGTGAAAGCCGCAGACGATGAGCTTCTTCTTGCCCGGGTAGGTGTTGATATCGCCCACCGCGAACACGCCGCGTTCACGGGTTTCGTACTTTTCGGTGTCGACCGGCACCTGCTTGCGCTCGAGTTCCAGGCCCCAGTCGGCAATGGGGCCGAGGCGGGGCGAAATGCCAAGGCAGGCGACCAGCGCGTCGAGCGGGAGGTCGACCGTGGTCGCGTCGGGCGTGGTGATCTGCAGCTGCTTGCCGTCGAAAGCGGTGGGCTGGCCGACCTTGAACGCCAGCCTGCCTTCGGCGACCAGCGCACGCATCGAAACGACGGTGCCTTCGTCGGCCTGAAAGCCGTCGCGCCGGTGCACCAGCGTGACCTGCTTGGCGATGGCCGTGAGCGCAATGGCGGTTTCCAGCGCGACGTCGTCGCCGCCATTCACCACCACCGTCTGTCCCGCGAAGCGGTCCAGCGAATCGGGATGATAGAAAAGCGAGCTGCCTTCGAACTGCGCAATGCCTCCGATGGCAATGCGCTTGGGCACGAAGGCGCCGACACCGGCCGCGATGAACACGGTCTTGGCCAGGAAAGCCTTGCCCGCCGAGGTCGTCAGCAGCAAGCGCTCATCGGCCTGGCGGGCGAGGGTGGCTACCTGTTCGCCGAAATGAAACTGCGGCTTGAACGGCGCCACCTGCTCCAGCAGCGATTGCGCAAGGCCGCGTCCGCTGGTGACCGGCGTGCCGGGAATGTCGTAAATCGGCTTGTCGCCGTAGAGCGCCACGCACTGGCCGCCCGCGGCGGGCAGCGCATCGACGATGTGGCAGGAAATCTCAAGCAGGCCGAGCTGGAAGGCCTGGAACAGCCCGACCGGACCGGCGCCGATGATGAGGGCGTCGGTTTCGATGGGGGCTGCGCCTGCCGGGTTCAACGGACCAGTTCGCCGATCTTGTCGGTCTTGTCTTTCCACTCTTCGGCGTCGGGGAGGGCCGGCTTGCGCTTGGTGATGCTCTTCCAGCCGTCGGCCAGCGCGAGTTCGGCGTTGAGCTTGATGAAGGCGATCTGGTTGGCCGGGAGGTCTTCCTCGGCGTAGATCGCATTGACCGGGCATTCGGGAATGCAAACCGCGCAATCGATGCACTCGTCCGGGTCGATCACCAGCATGTTGGGACCTTCGCGGAAGCAATCCACGGGGCATACGTCCACGCAGTCGGTGTATTTGCAGCGGATGCAGGCTTCAGAGACGACGTGGGTCATTTGTCTTTTAGCGTCAGTGTGAGGTCGGGAAAACCCCAGATTTTAGGCCTTTGCGGCGGCAGGCTGCACGAGCACGGCCGCAGCGGTCTTGTGAGTGGCCGTATCGACCAGCACCAGGGAGCCCAATGCCCGCGATTGCGTGAAGGGCAGAACGGCCAGCGGCTGCTGCAGCGCAAGCACCACATCGCCGATGGAATTGGCCTCCAGCTGTGCCGTCGGCTCCGATTCGAGCGTCGTGATGTTCACCCGGTCGACGATGCGCGCCACCTTGGCTTTCACCCAGCGATGGCCCTGCAGCGCCCAGTAGACGCGGCCCGCAACCAGCGGCTCGTCGTCGAGCCAGGCGACCGTGGCGGTAATTTCGCGCACCGGCTCGAAGGCACCGGGTGCCAGCAGCCAGTCGCCGCGCGACACGTCCACCTCGCGGTCGAGCACGATGCCGGCGCTGTGGCCCGCATGCACCACCTTCGGCTGGCGCGTGTGGCTCAGCACCTGGGCGACCGTGGCGGTCTGGTTGCTGGGCAGCACCGTCACGCGCTGGCCGGGCTCCACATGGCCCGAGGCCACGCGGCCCCAGAACACGCGGCGGCCCTGCGAGGTGTCGGCCGAGGAAGAGAATTTTTCGACCCACTGCACCGGAAAGGCGAAGGGCACGGCCTCGTCCTGCACGGTGACCGGCAGTTCCTCGAGCAGCTCGAGCAGGCTCGGGCCTTCGTAGCCCACCCAGTCGGCATGGCGCGTGGCCACGTTCCAGCCTTTGAGGGCCGAGATCGGCACGATGGCGGCCACCTGCACGCCGGCCGCTTCGGCAAAGGCGTTCAGCGCGGTCGAAATGCGTTCGAAGGCCAGGGCGGCGTCGTCGATGGCGTCGAGCTTGTTGACCGCGAACACAATCGACTGCACGCGCAGCAGATGGGTCAGCAGCGTGTGACGGCGGGTTTGCGGCAGCAGCTCGCGCTTGACCACAGTGCCGTCTTCCACTTCGGCGGCCCACGCCAGCTTGGTGGCATCGACCAGCACCACGGCGGCATCGGCGGCCGAGGCGGCCGTGACCATGTTGCGGGTGTACTGCTCGTGGCCCGGCGCGTCGCCGATGATGAACTTGCGCTTGGCGGTCGAGAAGTAGCGATAGGCCACGTCGATGGTGATGCCCTGTTCGCGCTCGGCCGAGAGGCCATCGGTAAGCAGGGCCAGGTCGGTTTCGCCGCCGCGCTGCACGCCGGCCAGCTGGTCTTGCAGCACGGTCTTGCTGTCGACCAGCAGTCGGCCGATGAGCGTGCTCTTGCCGTCGTCCACCGAGCCGCAGGTGATGAAGCGCAGGGCGGTGCCGGTGTCGCCGTGCAGGGCGTTGCTATCGAGGGTTGCCGTCGTCGTGCTCATCAGAAATATCCGTCTTTCTTGCGCTTCTCCATCGAAGCTTCCGAAGTCATGTCGTCCATGCGCGTGGCGCCGCGCTCGCTCACATCGACCGACAGCGTCTCGAGCACCACGTCGCCCGCATCGGCGGCCAGGCTCTCGACCGGGCAGGTGGTGGTGATGTCGCCCACGGTGCGAAAGCGCACGTCGCGCACCTGCACCGTTTCGCCGTCGCGCGGGGGGGTGAGTTCGGTCACCGGCACCAAGAGGCCGCGGCGCTCGACCACTTCGCGCTTGTGCGTGTAGTAGATCGACGGCAGGCCGACGTGCTCGCGCTCGATGTATTGCCACACGTCGAGCTCGGTCCAGTTCGAAATGGGGAACACGCGGAAGTGCTCTCCCGGTGCCAGGCGCGTGTTGAACAGCGTCCAGAGTTCGGGGCGCTGGTCCTTGGGTTGCCATTGGCCGAACGAGTCGCGGTGCGAAAAGATGCGCTCCTTGGCGCGCGCTTTTTCCTCGTCGCGGCGGGCGCCGCCAATCAGCGCGTCGAAGCGGAATTCTTCAATCGCTTCGAGCAGCGTGACCGACTGGTGCGCATTGCGCGACTCGCCCGGGTGGGCCAGGCGCACGGTGCCGCGCGCCATCGAGTCTTCGACGCTGCGCACGATGAGCTCGGCGCCCAGTTCCTTGGCGCGCTGGTCGCGGTAGGCCGTCACTTCAGGAAAGTTGTGGCCCGTGTCGATCATCAGCAACGGGTAGGGAATGCGGCCGACACCAAAAGCCTTTTCGGCGCACTTCAGCAGCACAAGCGAATCCTTGCCGCCCGAAAACAGCAGGGTGGGGCGCTCGAAGGCGGCCGCGACTTCACGCAGGATGAAGATCGTTTCTTCTTCGAGCGCATCGAGGTGCGTGTTGGACAGGTGCGCAGGGGAATGCATCGAGGGCAGCAAGAGTTCGGCTTCGGTACGGGCGTTCATCGGAGGGGGCGTTAGGTGAGGCGTTGGCTCTCAGTGCGAAAGATGCAATCCGCATTCGCGGTTGTCTTCGCCTTTGGTTGGGTCCACGTAGTCGAAGTTGTTGGGCAGGCCGTTCGCTTCGCAGTATTCGTACAAATCCTTGGACGACCAGTGCAAGAGCGGCGCAACCTTGATCAGGCCGTCGGGGTTGACGCTGACCGGGTCCATCTGCGCGCGCACGGCGGTGTCGGTGGCGCGCAGCGCGGTAAACCACACCTTGGGCGCCGTTTCGCGCAGTGCACGGGCAAAGGGCTCCAGCTTCACTTCTTCGGTAAAGGCGGCATGGCGCGGATCGTCCAGCGCCGGGGTCGGGCCTTCCACCGCTTCACGGTGCGCACGCGAGCGGCGCGGCAGGTAGATATGCAGATCCAGGCCCAGCTGCTTGGTCACCTCGTCGGCAAAGCGGTAGGTGGCCTCGGTGTTGTAGCCGTTGTCCATCCAGATCACCGGAACATCGCGTTTGGCGCGCGTGACCATGTGCAGGATCACGGCCTCGAACGGGCGAAAGTTGGTGGTGACGATCGCCGGTTGGCCGAGGCCGATTGCCCAGTCCACCAACCCCTCGGCGTTGCGGCCGAGTTCGGTGTTGATGCGCGCGAAGTCGATGTCCGTGGCAATGCTCATGTCGAAGTTTCCTGTGCGGGCTCAGTTGCTGGCCGCGAAGTGCGGCGCCGGCTGCACCGCGTCGCCCTGGTAGAAGGCGGCAAAGCGGTCGAACTGGCGCTGCGCGTCGGAGGCGTCCACGCCTTCTTTGAGCACGGCGCTCGAAAAACCGGTGCGTTCCATTTGCACCAGCTGGTCGATCAGCACGTCGCCCGTGGCGCGAATGTCGCCCTTGAAGCCCAGGCGGCGGCGCAGCAGAAAGGCCTGGCTGTAGGCGCGGCCGTCGGTGAACTTCGGAAAGTTCAGGTCGATGCGCTCGATGTCTTCCAGGCACACTTCGATGGCGAGCGGGTCGGCATCGTTCGGCAGTTGCAGCACCTTCGGGTCACCGTCGTCGATGTGCTCTTCGGCGGCCAGGATGTTCAGCTTGCGGTTCATGCTGCTTCCTCCACCTTGAAGCGCGCACTGTTGGCCGCGGCCTTGAAGGGGGCGTGGCCCACGCGGCGCAGCGTGTCGATGAAGGTCTCGCCATTTTCGCGGGTGTCGCGGTAGGTGGTGAGCACGGCCTCGATCACGCCCGGCACTTCGGCCGCCGAGAACGAAGGACCGACCACCTTGCCGGCCTGCGGCGTGCCGCTGAGGGCGGAACCGTCGGAGCCGCCCAGGGTGACCTGGTACCACTCCTTGCCGTCCTTGTCGACGCCCAGAATGCCGATGTGGCCGCTGTGGTGATGGCCGCACGAGTTGATGCAGCCGCTGATGTGCAGGTCGATCTCGCCCAGGTCGTCGAGCTCGTCCAGGTCCTGGTAGCGCTCGGTAATGGCTTCGGCGATGGGAATGGAGCGCGCATTGGCCAGCGCGCAGAAGTCGCCGCCGGGGCAGGCGATCATGTCGGTGAGCAGGTGCACGTTGGCGCTGGCAAAGCCGGCTGCGCGGGCGGCAAGCCACAGTGCGTGCAGGTCTTCGGCATGCACCCAGGGCAGCACGATGTTCTGGTCGTGCGTTACGCGGGCTTCGCCGGCCGAAAAGCGGTCGGCCAGCACGGCAAGCGTGTCGAGCTGGTCGGCCGATGCATCGCCGGGCGCCTGCTTCAGGCGCTTGAACGACAAGGTGACGGCGCGCAGCGCGGGGTTCTTGTGCGGGGCCACGTTGCGGGCCAGCCAGCGGGCGAACTGCACGTCGTCCGCGGCGTGGGCGCGCAGCTCGGCGTCGGTCTTCTCGGCGCTTTGCAGCACGCGGGTGGCCAGCGTCGGTGGCACGAAGGAGGCGGCCACGCGGTCGTACTCTTCCTGCGTGATGGTGTGCGGTGCGCCGTCGTGCTCGATGATCTGCTTGTACTCGGCTTCCACATCGTCGATATAGCGCTGGCCTTCGGCCTTCACCAGGATCTTGATGCGCGCCTTGTAGATGTTGTCGCGGCGGCCATAGCGGTTGTAGACACGAATCACCGCTTCGAGGTAATTCATGATCTGCTGCCAAGGCAGGAACTCGCGCAGCACGGTGCCGATGATGGGTGTGCGGCCCATGCCGCCGCCCACCTGCACGCGAAAGCCGATTTCTCCGGCCTCGTTCTTCACCACGTGCAGGCCCACGTCATGCCAGCCGGTGGCGGCGCGGTCTTCGGTGGCGCCCGTGATGGCGATCTTGAACTTGCGCGGCAGGAAGGCGAATTCGGGGTGCAGCGTGCTCCACTGGCGCATGATTTCCGCGAACGGGCGCGGGTCGGCAATTTCGTCGACCGCGATGCCGGCACGCTCGTCGCTGGTGATGTTGCGAATGCAATTGCCGCTGGTCTGAATGCCGTGCATGTCGACCGAGGCCAGCAGGTCCATCACGTCGGCGGACTTGGAAAGCGGAATCCAGTTGTACTGAACGTTCTGGCGCGTCGAGAAGTGGGCGTAGTGCGTGGGCAGCTTGTGGCTGCCGAGCAGGCCCTGCGTCTCGATGGCCTTCTTGTAGACCTCGGCTTCGGGCTCGTCGTATTCGCGGGCGATGCGGGCCAGCACGCGCAGTTGGCGGCTCGAGAGCTCGCCGTACGGCACGGCCACGCGCAGCATGGGCGCATAGCGTTGCACGTACCAGCCGTTTTGCAGCCGCAGCGGGCGGAACTCGTCTTCGGCGAGCTTGCCCTTTTGCCAGCGCTCGAGCTGGTCTCTGTATTGGGCTGCCCGTTGGTGGACGAACTGGCGATCGAAATCTGTGTATTGGTACATCGTGAGTCTTGAAGAAGTGCGGTGCCGCACGTCCAACGGGGCGCCCCAGCAAGAAGCCGAGATTCTGAAAGCACGCCTTATGGAAGCAAACTATTTTTTGGTTCGCGCCTTATGCGGATAAGCTTATTCTCCAATGCCCATGCGGGTTGCCGGGCGGTTGAATGCTTATTCTGGATAAGGGCGCGAGTGCTCCGCAGGCCTAGGATAAGGCCCATTGGCATTGCGCGT
The DNA here is from genome assembly GCF_037203865.1 of Variovorax sp. CCNWLW186. Taxonomy (NCBI): domain Bacteria; kingdom Pseudomonadati; phylum Pseudomonadota; class Betaproteobacteria; order Burkholderiales; family Comamonadaceae; genus Variovorax; species Variovorax sp. CCNWLW186. Next base: position 388,841 of record NZ_JBBCBO010000001.1, read on the forward strand.
TTTGTCCACTCCCGCCTTGGGGAGAGTGCGGGTGCTGCTTCAGCGCAGCATGGCCGACATGGCCGAGCAGCAGTTCAGCATGCGAACCGCGGCTTCCACGGAGTCGGCGGTGAAACGCAAGCTCACACCATCGACGCGTTCGAACGACGGCCATTGGCAGAAAAGATCGGCCATGGCGGGTGACTGGGTGCGCAGAGTGACCACCTGCGGGCCCTTGAAGACCAAAGGGGCTGCGCTGGCCCTGGCCGCCAGGCCCTGCTTGACCCCTGAATGGATGGCCGCACGCGACTGTTCGGGTGAAAGCGACACGCCGCTGCTGAACCCCGTGGCCCGCTTGGTCTGCACGAAGACCGCATGCGGGAAGACCGGCTGGTTCTCGGCGATGAACACATCGTCTCCGCTGGCCATGACCACCGGCACGCCGTATTCACCTGCCAGCGCGCCATAGAGCCCGGCCTCGCCCAGTTCCCGGTCGCCCAGCCAGATGCCCGCGAACGCAAAGCTGTTGATGGTGTGGGCGAGGATGCCGCGCCCCTGCGCGCGCGAGTGGTAGCCCACCATGCAGACGGCTTGCACGCCTTCTTCCACGCCCGCCACCATGCTCAAGTACCGCGGCTTGCCCTGGACCACGCGGGCGCGCGGGTCGAGTACGTCGGGCGGCATGTTGCGAAAGCCGCCGTGCGAATCGTTGACCAGCACCTCGGTGGCGCCGGCCTCGAAGGCGCCGGCAATGGCCGCATTGGCCTCTTGCGCCATCAGCAGGCGGGCACGCTCGAACTCCGGATTGCCGGGGCGCACCTGCTCCTGGTGGTAGACGCCGGCAACGCCTTCGATGTCGGTGGAGATCAGAACTTTCATGCGGAGCAAGGCCTGCGGATCAAGAGATGAAGGAAGAGGGCGGCAGCAGCTCCGAAAGCGCCCGCCGGTGGTGGCCGTCGCGGCCGGTCACCGCCGTGGCACGCCACAGCGCGTGGACGATGGCTTGTTCGGTGCTGTCGGCCGCAGCCTGGAAGATATCGTCAAGCAGGCTGTCGTGCAGCATGGCGACGGCAGGCATCGGCCGTTCGGCCCGGTCGGGCACGGTGTAGGCGGTCGAGAAAGCCAGTGCGATGTCGCCGCTCCCGTGGCCGAAAACCGAGCCCGTGCGCGCCAGCCCGGCGCCAGCGCGCAACGCCAGCCGGCGCAGCTGCCGCGCGTCCAGCGGCGCGTCGGTGGCAATGAGCATGATGATCGAGCCCTTTTCCGGCTCCGCGGCAGTGGTCGCTTGCGCGGCTGCGTCTTGCGAAGCCAGCTGTGCCGCGAGCTGCGCACCGACCGCTCGGCCGGCCAGCACCAGTTGCGGCAGCCGGCCATAGTTGGCCAGCACCAGCGCGCCCACTGTGTGCACGCCGCCCTGGCGCGAGGGCACGCAGCGCGAAGCACTGCCGATGCCACCCTTGAAATGGAAGCTCGACATGCCGCGGCCCGCGCCCACCGAGCCCTGCTCGAAATCGGCGCCTGCGCTTTGCAGTGCGTGCAGGTAGTCGGCCTCGGTCACGGCCAGCCGCTGGATGTCGTTGAGAAAACCGTCGTTGCACTCGAAGACCAGCGGATTGACCGTGGGCAGCGAGCGCCCCGACTCCGGATTGGCCGCCACGCAGTCGCGGATCTGCGCCGTCGCAACCGTGCCGACGGAGAAGGTGTTGGTGAGCGCAATCGGCGTTTCGAGCACGCCCAGTTCCTCGACCTGCACCAGCCCCACGCTCTTGCCGAAGCCGTTGAGCACCACGGCCGCGGCCGGCACCTTGTCGCGGAAAGCGTCGCCGCCATGCGGGCGCACGACCGTGACGCCGGTCTGCACGCCGTCGTCGGCCAGCGTGCGATGCCCGACCGAAACGCCCTGCACGTCGGTGATGGCGTTGCGCGTGCCCGAGGGCAGGCTGCCGATGTGCGGAATCGATGGCATGCGAGGCCCCGGTTTACTGGCGGTCGATCTTGGGGTCGAGCGCGTCGCGCAGCGCATCGCCCAGCAGGTTGAAGGCCAGCACCGTGAAGAAGATGGCCAGGCTAGGGAACAGCGCCACGTGGGGCGAGGTCACCATGTCGGCGCGTGCTTCGCTGAGCATGGCGCCCCACTCAGGCGTTGGCGGTTGCGCGCCCATGCCCAGGAACGAGAGGCTGGCCGCCGTGATGATCGACGTGCCCACGCGCATCGAGAAATACACGACGATCGAGGAGATGGTGCCCGGCAGGATGTGCCGCACGATGATCGTCCAGTCCGATGCGCCGATGCTGCGCTCGGCCTCGATGTAGGTCTGCTGCTTGAGCACCAGCGTGTTGCCGCGCACCAGGCGCGCGAACGCCGGCACGCTGAACACCGACACCGCCACCACCACGTTGGTCATGCTGCTGCCCAGGATGGCGACCACGCCCAGCGCCAGCAGAATGCCCGGAAAGGCAAACAGCACGTCGGAGATGCGCATCACGATGCGGTCCCACCAGCCTTCGTAGTAGCCCGCGAGCAGGCCGAAGGCCGTGCCGACGAAGCCGCCCACCAGCACCGAGAGAAAACCCGCCATCAACGAAATGCGCGCACCCATCAGGATGCGGCTGAAGATGTCGCGGCCCAGCGGATCGACGCCGAACCAGTGCGTGGCCGAGGGGCCCGTGTTCAGCATGTCGTAGTCGAAGAAGTTCTCCGCGTCGAAGGGCACGATCCACGGCGCGAACACCGCAACGAACACCAGCAGCAGCACGAACACTGCCGCCACGATGCCCACCGGCTGCTTCTTGAAGCGGCGCCAGCATTCGCCCCAGGGCGTGCGGACCTTGCCCGCGGTTTGAACCGCCACCACGGGCGGAGCGATGATTTCGGCAGACACGCCGGAAGCTTGCGTCATGTCGGCTGCCTCACTTGTAGCGGATGGTGGGGTTGATGTAGCCATACAGCACATCGACCACCAGGTTGATCAGAATGAATTCGAGCGAGAACAGCAGCACCAGCGTCTGGATGACGGGGTAGTCGCGCATCTGCACCGCGTCGACCAACAGGCGGCCGAGGCCGGGCCAGTTGAACACCGCCTCGACAAGAATCGAGCCGCCCAGCAGAAAACCGAACTGCAGGCCCATCATGGTCACCACCGGAATGAGCGCATTGCGCAGGCAGTGCTTGATGATGACCGTGCGCTCGCGCACGCCCTTGGCGCGCGCCGTGCGAACAAAGTCTTCCTGGATCACTTCGACGAAGGATGCGCGGGTGAAGCGCGCCATCACGGCGGCCACCGCTGCGCCCAGCGTGATCGAAGGCAGGATGTAGTGCTTCCAACTGCTGGCCCCCACGGTGGGCAGCCAGCCGAGCTGAACCGAGAAGATCTGCATCAGCAGCATGCCCAATGCAAATGCGGGAAAAGAGATGCCCGACACCGCCAGCGTCATGCCGAGCCGGTCGGGCCATTGGTTGCGGAACACCGCGGAAACAATGCCGATGCCCATGCCGAAAATCACCGCCCACACCATGCTGGTGATGGTGAGCATCACCGTCGGGAAAAAGCGCTCGCCGATCTCCGTCGCCACCGGCCGCCGCGTGCGGATCGAGGTGCCGAAGTCGCCCTGCAGCATGTGGGTGAAGAAGCTCACGAACTGCTGCGGCAGCGGCTTGTCCAGGCCCAGCTCCGCGCGCACCATGGCCACGGTCTGCTCGTCGGCCTCCTGGCCGGCGGCAAGGCGCGCCGGATCGCCCGGCAGCATGTGGACGAACAGGAACACCAGCACTGCCACGATGAGCAGCGTCGGGATCAGCCCCAACAGTCGTTTGAGAAAGTAATTCAGCATGGCATACAGACAATCAACCCTCGTCAAGGCCTCGGGGCCCATCGGGAGACACCGCGGAACCGGCTCCGCCGGGCCGCAGGTGTCGCCCCCTTGAGGGGGAGGCGGCTACACGAAGTGAGCCGCTTCGGGGGTGGGTCAATTAATCGAGATGGCGTCGATGTTGATGTTGCCGTCAGGCATCACGTACACACCCGACAGGCGCTTGGAGTGCGCCGACAGGTTCTGCTCGGTCACCAGCGGCACGCGCGGCAGGTCCTTGCGGATTTCTTCCTGCGCGGTCTTGTAGAGCGCGGCCTTTTCCTTGTCGTCCACGGTAATCAGCGCCTTGGCCAGTGCGTTGTCCACCACCTCGCTCTTGTAGAACGACATGTTGTTGAGCTTGGGCGCCCAGGCTTCAGAGGCGAACAGCGGGCGCAGGCCCCAGTCGGCTTCGCCGGTCGACGACGACCAGCCCGTGTAGTACATGCGCACCTTGGCCGTCTTGGCGTCGGGCCATGCATCGACCATTTCGGTGCGCTGGCCCACTTCGAGTGCCTGCACCTGCAGCTTGATGCCCACTTGCGCGAGCTGCTGCTGCACGAACTGGATCGTCTTCTGGCTGGTCGTGTTGTTGTAGGCGCTCCACAGCACCGACTCGAAGCCGTTCGGGTAGCCGGCTTCGGCCAGCAGTTCCTTGGCCTTCTTCACGTCGTAGGGAATGGGTGCCATCTTCTCGGCAAACTTCACGCCCTGCGGCAGCACGCCCTGCGCGGGGAAGGCATAGCCGCCGAACGCGACCTTGGCCAGGGCTTCCTTGTTGATGGCGTAGCCGATGGCTTCGCGCACCTTCGGGTTGTCGTACGGCTTCTGCAGCATGTTGAATGCCAGGAAGCGCGTGATGATCGACGGAATGGCCACCACTTCAAGCTTGTCGCTCTTCTTCAGCAGCTCGGCTTGCTCGTAGGGAATCGGGAACGCGAAATCGGCTTCGCCGGTCTGCAGCATGGCGGCGCGCGTGTTGTTCTCGAGCACGGGCTTCCACTGCACCGTGTCGACCTTGGGGTAGCCCTTCTTCCAGTAGCCGTCGAACTTCTTGGCCTTGACCGCTTCGGTCTGCTTCCACTCGACAAATTCGAACGGGCCGGTTCCCACCGGGTGGAAGGCGATGTCCTTGTTGCCCCACTTCTTCAGCGCGGTGGGCGAAATCATTGCGGCCGAGGCGTGGGCCAGCGAGTTGATGAAGGGGCCGAAGGGCTCCTTCAGCGTGATGCGCACGGTGCTGGCATTCACCGCTTCGACCTTGCTCACGCGGTTGAACTGGTTGTAGCGCAGCAGCTTGTTGTCCTGGTTCAGCACGCGGTCGAGCGTGAACTTCACCGCCTCGGCGTTGAAGTCGGTGCCGTCGTGGAACTTGACGCCCTGGCGCAGCTTGATGGTGTACACCAGGCCGTCCTTCGACACTTCGTAGCCTTCGGCCAGCACGTTCTGGACCTTCAGGTCCTTGTCGAACTGGAACAGGCCTTCATAGAAGGTCTTGGTCACGGCCGTGGTGATGGTCGTGTTGGTGTTGTAGGGGTCGAGCGTCTCGGGCTGGTAGCCGATCGACAGCACCGCGTCTTTCGCGGCCAATGCCGTGCCGGTCATCGCCATTGCGGCCAGGCCCAGCAGTGCCGATGCCCATCGCAGGGAGGAAGAAGATTGCTTCATGGAAAGAACTCCAGTCGGTTCGAGGAAAAAAGCAGGAGAGGGCCTGCGGGTTGAAAAAATCTGCCTGTCGCTCAGAAGGCTCCGCCCACGGCGTGCCGTGCGACGAAGTGGCCGGGCGCCACCTGCACCAGCGGCGGCACGTCGGGCTCGTCGCCCACCGCGCGAATGGGGCTCGGGATCTCGCCTTCGAGCAGCGCGCGCGGCTTGTGGCGGCGCGACGGGTCGGCCACCGGCACCGCGGCCATCAGCTTGCGGGTGTAGGGGTGCTGGGGCGCCTCGAACACGGCGCGGCGCGGGCCAATCTCCACGATCTGCCCGAGGTACATCACGGCCACGCGGTGGCTGATGCGCTCGACCACGGCCATGTCGTGGGAGATGAAGAGAAACGCCACGCCCAGTTCGCGCTGCAGGTCGAGCATGAGGTTGACGATCTGCGCCTGAATCGAAACGTCCAGCGCCGACACCGATTCGTCCGCCACCACCACCTTGGGATTGAGAGCGAGGGCGCGCGCAATCGCGATGCGCTGGCGCTGGCCGCCTGAAAACTCGTGCGGATAGCGCTGCGCCACTTCGGGCGGCAGGCCCACCTTCTGCAGCAGCCAGTCGACGCGCTGCTGCGCTTCGGCGCCCTTGGCAATGCCGTGGATCAAGAGCGGCTCCATGATCGAGAAGCCGACCGTCACGCGCGGATCGAGCGACGCGAACGGGTCTTGAAAGATGAACTGGATATTGCGGCGCAGCGCCTGCAGCTCGCGCGTGGGCAGCTCGCGGATGTTCTGGCCGCCGAACTCGATGGCACCGCTCTGGCTTTCGACCAGGCGCAGCAGCGAACGGCCAGTGGTCGACTTGCCGCAGCCCGATTCGCCCACCAGCGCCAGCGTTTCGCCGGGGTACAGGTCGAAGCTGATTTTTTCAACGGCATGCACGCGGCGCTTCACGCGGCCGAAGAAGCCGCTGCGCACGTCGAAGCGTGTTACCAGGTCGCGCACGCGCAGGATGGGACCGGCTTCTTCGCGCACCGTGGTTTGCGGCGTGGTGTCGGTGATCGGCACGGTGTCGGGGCTGCCTTCGGTGCGCAGCAATTCGAACTTGGCGGGCAGGTCGGTGCCTTGCATGGCGCCGAGCTTGGGCACCGCCGACAGCAGCGCCTTGGTGTACGGGTGCTGGGGGGAGGCGAAGACCGTGTCGGAACTGCCGGCTTCCACTTTGTCGCCGCGGTACATCACGAGCACGCGGTCGGCAATTTCGGCCACCACGCCCATGTCGTGCGTGATGAAGAGCACGCCCATGCGCATTTCCTTCTGCAGCTCGCGAATGAGCTGGAGGATCTGCGCCTGAATTGTCACGTCGAGCGCAGTGGTGGGCTCGTCGGCAATCAGCAGCTGCGGCTTGCACGAAAGCGCCATTGCAATCATCACGCGCTGGCGCATGCCGCCCGAGAGCTGGTGCGGAAAGCGGTCGAGCACATTGCGCGCTTCGGGTATGCGCACCAGCTCCAGCATGCGCAGTGCCTCGGCGCGCGCGGCCGCGTTGCTCTTGCCCTGGTGGATGCGAATGGCCTCGGCAATCTGCTCGCCGGCGGTGAACACCGGGTTGAGAGACGTCATCGGTTCCTGGAAGATCATCGCGATGTCGGCGCCGCGGATGTTGCGCATCTCCGCGTCGCGCGCCTGCGCCAGGTCGAGCACTTCGCCGTTGCGGCGCCGAAATGCCATGCGCCCGCCAAGGATGCGGCCGCCACCGTGCTCCACCAGCCGCATCAGCGCGAGCGAGGTGACTGATTTGCCGGAGCCCGATTCGCCCACCACCGCAAGCGTTTCGCCGTGGTCGACGTGGAAGGACAGCTTCTTGACGGCATCGACCGTGCGCTCCGAAGTCGAGAAGCGAACGGTGAGGTCGTCGACGGCGAGAACGCGGCCGTCTGGCAGGGCGAGGGCAGGGGAGGACATGGGATGCGAGAAAAAGAGAGTTGCGCGCGCGCGTCAGGCGAAGATGGCCGTCACAGGGGCTTCGTCGCCGCGGGCATGGCCGCGGTACATGCCTTCGCTGTTGAAGGCGAGGCTCAGGTTGCCGTGGCGGTCGATGGCGATCAGCCCGCCCGTGCCGCCGATGGCGGGCAGCGACTGGTGCACCACGGCACGGGTGGCGTCTTCGAGCGTGGCGCCGCCGTAGGCCATGCGCGCGCAAACGTCGTAGGCGGCCGCAACGCGGATGAACATTTCACCGCTGCCGGTGCAAGACACGGCGGCGGTGCGGTCGTCCGCATAGGTGCCGGCGCCGATCAGCGGGGTGTCTCCAATGCGGCCGACGCGCTTGTTGGTCATGCCGCCGGTCGAGGTGGCCGCGGCCAGGTGGCCGTGCATGTCGAGCGCCACGGCGCCCACGGTGCCGAACTTCTTGTCTTCGTCCAGCGGCGGCGTCATGGCCGCGCCTTCGTGGTCGGTCACCACGCGGCCGGTGTCGCGCACGCGGTAGAGCTGCTGGCGACGCGCTTCGGTCGAAAAGAAAAAGGGCTCGACCATTTCGAGACCGTGCTCGCGCGCAAAGGCTTCGGCGCCCGCGCCGGCCAGCAGCACATGGGCGCCGTCTTCGAGCACGGCGCGCGCCGCGCGCACCGGGCGGCGAATGTGGCAGACCCCGGCAATCGCGCCCGCGGCCAGCGTTACGCCGTCCATCACGGCGGCATCGAGCTCATGGGTTTCGTCGTGCGTGAAAACCGCACCGTGGCCCGCGTTGAAGAGCGGGCACTCTTCGAGCAGTTCGACGGCGAGGCAGGTGGCGTCGAGCGCGGATGCGCCCTTGAGCAGCGCTGCCTGTGCGGCGCGCACGATGTTCTGCAGCGCGTCGTGATAGGCCTGCGCTTGGGCGGCGCTGGTCGTTGCGGCGCTGATGGTTCCGGCCCCGCCGTGAATGGCGATGACCGGGGTGTTGCTGCTGTTCTTCATCAGGAGGATTTCTTCTTTTTCTTTCGGGTGCCGGCCGGGGCGGCACTGGCTGGTTGTGCGGCAAATTCCGCCCGCGCCAGGCCCTGTGCGCCATGCAGCCAGGGGCGCACCGCTTGCAGGATGCGGCTCGCGGACTGCACCGCGCGCGGCGCACGCAGCGCCACCGCGCTGGTCAGCGCCTCGATCAATGCGAGCACGCTGGTTTCGCAATTCGGCCGGTAGCTGGTTTCGGTCTGGCAATAGAGCGCCACGTCGGCCAACGGCGCCAGCGGCGAGCTCGGCCTGTCGGTCAGCGCAAGCACGGCGCAGCCCTGGCCGCGCGCAATCTGCGCCAGCGCCACCGTGTCGGTGAGGTAGCGCGGAAAGGTGAGGCCGATGAACAGGTCCTGCGGCCCCGCATGCATGAGCGTGCGCGCCGCATGCGTCACGCCGCTCACGCTGGAGAGCATTCGAACGTCGTTGCAGCTGCCGTCCAGGCCGTGCTGCAGCAGCCCCGCCAGCCATGCGCTGGCACCAAAGCCGCCGATGTACACCGACCGCGCCTTCAGGATGCGCTGCACCGCCGCCTCGCATGCCGCGTAGTCCAGCGACTGGCGCGTGGCTTCGATGTTGCGGCGGCTCTCGTCCAGCGCGGTGGCAAACACCTCGGCCACCGTGGTCGGATGCTCGAGGTTGCCGCGCAGGCGCTCCACCGGCGCCACCAGCGATTCGAAGCCGCGCACGAGCTCGGCGCGAAAGGTGGCATAGCCGTCGAAATCCAGTGCCCGGGCAAAGCGGTTGGCCGTGGCAACCGACACGCCCACCACCGCGGCCAGCTCATCGATGGGCAGCGTGGCGACCTGCAGCGGATGCTCCAGCACGTAGTCGGCCACCTGGCGATGCGATCGCGTCAGCCGCGGCAACGCCTGCGCAATGCGCTGGGCCACGGTGGTGCCGGTGGTGTCTACGTTGGTGCTCATTCGTGGGCCGTGCACTCCGGAGGGGAGTGTTTGATGAAAATCAGTTTACAAATATAAGACAAAAAAGAAAATTTTCTGTCATTTTTGATCGAATGAGCAAATTTCGGGCCCGCGAGGGGCGGATGCGAGAGGGGCGCGAAGATCGCCGGCCCGGGGCTAGGCGGCGCTTTTTTCCATGAACACGCTGAACGGGTCGTTCGGGTAGCTCCCGAACGGCCCTCGCTTCACGTAGCCCGCGCTGGCGTAGAAAGCCAGCGCTTCCGGCTGGCTGATGCCGGTCTCGAGCGCGAATCGCGTGCATCCCTTGCCGATTGCCTCGGCTTCGAGAAAGGCCAGCACTTTTGCGGCAATGCCTTGCCCGCGGTTTTCCGGCCGCACGAACATCCGCTTGAGCTCGCCGTATGCGGGCTCCAGCACCATGGCGCCGCAGCCCACGGCCGTTCCGCACTCGTCGCGCGCAACTGCAAACAGCACGTGCGCCGCCGACAGCGCGGCAATGTCGATGCCGTAGTGGCACTCGGGCGGATAGAGCGGCTTCTGGTAGGCGTCGAGCGCTTCGATGAGCTGGACGACCTCGGGCTGGTCGGGGTGTTCGAGGGCAATGTTCATGCGAAGGATTCTTGTGGTCGGCGAATCTTATGAGGGGCTGGCTGATCCTCTTCAACCGGGCGTGAGGCTGAGCACCCATCCCTTGAACTTCTCCAGCGCCCCGGAGGCGGGCGGGCCTTCGGGGTAGGCGAAGTAGTACCCCTGGCTGACGTCCAGGTGTCGGTCGATCGGTACCACGAGTTCGCCGGTTCGCAATTCGCGCTCGATCAGAAGGCGCGGCGCCAGGCCCACGCCCATTCCGGCCGCCGCGGCGGCGGTCACCATGGTGAAGAGCTCGTAGCGCGGGCCGCGCGAGGCGTGCAGCGTGTAGTCCCAGCCCTGTTGCGCATACCAGTCGCGCCAGGCGTGCGCGCGGGTGCTCAGGTGCACATGGCGGCAACGCTCGAAGGCCGCTTCGTTCCACGGCCCGTTGGCATCGCGGAACGCCGGGCTGCAGACGGGAACCATCTCGCCTTCGGAAAAGATCAACCCGCCCTGCGTGCTCGGCCAGAACTGGTCGCCGAAATAGATGGCGGCGTCATAGGCGTTTTCCTGGAAAGAGAAGGGCTGCGTGCGCACCGAGAGATTGACCGTGATGTTCGGGTGCTGCCGGCTGAAGTCGGGCAGCCGGGGAATCAGCCATTGGGTGGCAAAGGTGGGAACCACCGCCACTTCGAGCACAAAACCCATGTCGTGGCCGGCGCTGATCTCGAGCGTGTCGCGGCGGATCTGGTCCAGGTGGCGGCGGATGCGCGCGGCGTATTCACGGCCGGTGTCGGTGAGCGTGAGCCGCCGGCGCACGCGCGAAAACAGCGGCACCCCCAGCCGCTGCTCCAGCGTGGCCACCTGGCGCCCGACGGCGCTTTGCGTCAGCGCCAGTTCGGCCGCGGCGCGGGTAAAGCTCCCCAGGCGCGCCGAGGCCTCGAAGGCCTGCAGCGCGCCCAGGTTGGGAATGTCTTTTCTCATCGTTGCTATTCTGCGTGCGGGTCTCGCGGTTTTTCCCGGCGCTTGTAAGAATGGACCTGTGGGCGAGCAGCAAGAAAGGGATTTCATGCGTCGTGTGGTGATCATCGGCGGCGGGGCCATCGGCTCTGCGATTGCCTATTTTCTGAACCAGGACCCGTCGCAGGAGCCGTTCGACGTGACCGTGGTCGAGCGCGACTTCTCGTACACGCAGGCATCGTCGGCCTTGTCGGCGAGCTCGATCCGGCAGCAGTTCTCCACCGCCATCAACATCGAGATGTCGCTCTACGGCATCGAGTTTTTTCGCCGGCTTGGCGAAACCCTGCGCGTGGGCGACAACGTGCCCGACATCGGCCTGGTCGAGCCCGGGTACTTGTACCTGGCCCCACTGGAGGGCGTGGACGTGCTGCGCGAGAACCATGCAACGCAGAAGGCGCATCGGGTCGATGTGGTGCTGATGACGCCGGAACAGCTGAAGGCTCGCTTTCCGTGGATTTCGACCGAAGGCATCGCGCTGGCTTCGCTGGGCCTTTCGGGTGAGGGCTGGTACGACGGCTACAGCCTGCTGCAGGCGTTCCGGAAGAAGGCCATTTCACAGGGCGCGCGCTATGTGCAGGCAAAGGCAACCGGGCTGCAGCGCAGCGGCCGTGCGTTGACGGGCGTGGAGCTGGACATCGGCGATCCGCTCGAGGCCGACGTGGTGGTCAACGCGGCGGGCGCCTGGGCCGCCAAGGTGGCGGGCTGGGCCGGCATCGACTTGCCGGTGCGCGGGCGCCGGCGCATGGTGTTCAGCTTTTCGTGCCCCGACACCTTGCCGGGCTGCCCGCTGATCATCGACACCTCGGGCATCTGGCTGCGCCCCGAAGGCCGCCGTTTCATCTGCGGCTTTGCACCGCCGCAGGACCGGGACCGCGACGATGCGCCGCTCGAGGTTGACTACCGCGTGTTCGACGATTTCATCTGGCCGGCGCTGGCTGCGCGCGTGCCGGCGTTCGAGGCCATTCGCATGACAAGCGCATGGGCCGGCTACTACGAGATGAACGTTTTCGACCACAACGCAATCCTCGGGCTGCATCCGGGCTGCGACAACCTCTACTTTGCCAACGGCTTCTCAGGGCATGGGCTGCAGCAATGCCCTGCGGCGGGGCGGGGCGTGGCGGAGCTCATCCGCTACGGCGAATACCGCAGCCTCGACCTGTCGCCGGTTTCGTTTACGCGCATTCTCGAAAACAGGCCGCTGGTCGAGAAGAACGTGATCTAGCCGGAGGCCGGGCAGAGGCGTACGATCATTCGCAAGCGAGGGCCACAGCATCATGACTGCACAGGCATTGATCGATACCGCACAGGCGCTGGTTGCCGGCGACAAGGGCTTGCTGGCCATGGACGAGAGCAACGCCACCTGCCACAAGCGCTTTGCGAAGCTGAACATTCCCCAGACCGAAGACGCACGCCGCAGCTGGCGCGAGCTGATCGTGACCGCGCCCGGCCTTGGCGCAAGCATCAGCGGGGCGATTCTTTTTGACGAAACGATCCGGCAGCGCACGAGCGGGGGCGCGACCTTTGTCTCGGCACTCGAGGCGGCGGGCATCATTCCGGGCATCAAGGTCGACACGGGCGCGAAGCCTCTGGCGGGCCACCCCGGCGAGACGGTGACCGAGGGCCTCGACGGCCTTCGCGAGCGGCTCGCCGAGTACGCCGGCATGGGGGCACGCTTTGCCAAATGGCGCGGCGTCATCACACCGGGCCCCGGTTTGCCGAGCCGTGCGTGCATCGAGGTCAATGCCCATGCGCTGGCCCGCTACGCGGCCCTGTGCCAGGAGGCCGGGCTGGTTCCCATCGTCGAACCCGAAGTGCTGATGGACGGAGACCATTTCCTCGCACGCTGCGCGGAAATCACCGAAGAAACGCTGCATGCGGTCTTCGTTCAATTGCGTTTGCAGGGCGTGCTGCTGGAGGGCATGCTCTTGAAGCCCAACATGGTCTTGCCCGGCCAGGCCTGCCCGATCCAGGAGAGCGTGGATGAGGTGGCCGACGCCACGGTGACCTGCCTGCTGCGCACCGTGCCCGCAGCCGTGCCGGGCATCGCGTTCCTTTCGGGAGGGCAGTCGGCGCAACTTGCTTCGGCCCGGTTGAACGCCATGAACGCGCGGTTCGCATCGCGGCTGCCGTGGGCGCTTGCGTTCTCATACTCGCGCGCCGTTCAGCAGCCGGCGCTGGATGCATGGAAGGGTGACGCCGCCAATGTCGCTGCGGCGCAGAAGGCGCTTGTGCACCGCGCCCGCTGCAACCAGGCCGCGCGCCGCGGCAACTACGACGCGCTGGCGGACGCACCCGGGCCCGGCTGAGTTCAGCCGCCCTTTGCCGGGTTCACCAGCACAGGGGTCGACCGGTAGCTTTCCGGGAACAGCTTCTTCAGGTTTTCGATCTTCGGCATGTCGTGGATCACGATATAGCCGTGCCGCGGGTGGCGCGTGAGAAAGTCCTGGTGGTAGGCCTCGGCCGCATAAAAAGGCTTCGACATTTCGATGGTGGTCGCCAGCGGCTTGCCGAAGGTCTTGGCCTGGTTCAACTGCACGATGTAGTCCCTTGCAACGCGGGCCTGCTCGATGTTCTCGGCGAACACGGTGGAGCGGTATTGAGGGCCCGTGTCGGGCCCTTGCCGGTTCAGCTCGGTCGGATCGTGCGCTACCGAGAAATAGATCTGCAGCAGCTTGCCGTAGCTGATCTGCTGCGGGTCGTACGTGATACGCACCGATTCGGCATGGCCGGTGTTGCCGGAACCCACGCGCTCATAGCGTGCCGTCTTCGATTCGCCGCCGGCATAGCCCGACACGGCGTTGTTCACGCCCTTGACGCGCTGGAATATGCCCTGCACGCCCCAGAAGCAGCCGCCGGCGAACACGGCGGTTTCGTATTTGGTGGTGGGCGAGGCCATGACGTCGACCTTGGGCGCGGGCACGCGCCGGGGCGGCTCGGTGGACGAAGACGCGACAGGCCAGGCCAGCGCCGCGGCTGTGAGCGCGGCTGCGGTGAATGCGAGGGTTCTCATGTGCTGTCCCGTGCGAGTGAGCCATCGATGCCAGGCCGATGGGAGCGACATTGCCGCCGAACGTGGCGTGCGTCAATGCCGCGTACCCGTGCCTTTTATCGACGTTTATCGACCTGCCGGTTCAGCCACTCGACCGGCGCTTGCACGCCGGCCAGAACCCCTTGCGCTTTTTTACGGTGGGCAAGGGCGCGCCGCCGCCGCGCCCGGCCGCGTCGCCTGGCTCGTGGGGCCTTCGTCCACCGTGCCAAGAGGTCGGGTGAAGGTGCAGCCATAGGCCGGATCCGCCACCGTGGCAGCCGTGACCACGTCATCACCCGCCGGCTTCACGCCGTCGCGCTCCCACTTGATCATGGCGTCGAAGGCTTCGACCTGCTCGGCGATCGTGAAGTCGCAATGGGAGATGCCGCGCACGGCGCGCTGTACCAGCCAGTCGCTGTTGCCCTTGGCCGCAACGCGCTGGTTGTAGATCTGCTGCATGCTGAAGGGCACGTACAGGTCGCCCAGCGTGTGCAGCGAAACCACCGGGATCTTGAATTCGCCGTTCGCCTTGGGAATCCAGCGCAGGCCGTCGGTGCGCAACCGGTTGGCGTCGGGTGCCGCGGTGAGCTTGAGCACCGATGCGTTCAGCGCGGTCGTTCCCGCCACGTCGCCGTCGATGGTGTAGGTGAAGCGGTTGGTGTCGAGCGTGCTCTTGTTCAGGATGCCGTTGACCGTGCCGTCGCTGCCGAACACGCCCCAGACCGCCGCGAACGAACCGCCCTGCGTGAACCCGAGATCGAACATCGGCCGCTCGCCGCCCGTGAGGTTCTTCACCACCGATCCGAACTTCAGGCCGGTGGCCGTGGGTGTGCCCGGAAAGGCCGTGTAGAGCGTGGCCGTGACCTGCGTCCTGATGTCCAGCCAGTTGACGGTCGGGTACTTGGGCAGACCTGCCAGTGCCTGTGCGGCAATCTGTGCGCCTGCAAAGTAGTCGAACAGCTCGGTGTCGCCCAGCACGCCGCACATCGGCACCGCGCCGTTGTACCTGACCTTGTGGTTGGCCGTGGCGAAAGCCTCGTCCTCGATGGCCGCCGCGGTGATGTGGCCGCCCATCGAATGGCCGGTGATGTAGATTTTTGAAGGCGCCGCAAGCTCTCGGCCGTTGGCCTTGGCAATGGCGTTGAACTGCAGGGCCAGCGCGTTGGTGTCTTCGACGCCGGCGCGCACGTCATAGAAATTCTTGCTGTAGCTCGACGCGGCCCAGGCGTAGCCGTTCTGGATGAGATAGCGGCGGATCGATGGGGCGTTCACCTTCAGCAGGTTGCTTTCACCCGCATAGCCGTGCGCATACATCACCAGCTTGCCGTTCCAGTTGGCAGGCACCTCGACTTGGTATTGCGCGGCGCCGAGCATGCCGGCCCAGCGGCTGGTGGTGGCGTTGTCGATGGTGTCGCTGGCGTCCGAGGCGAGCGCCGCGAAGGTGGTCGCTGAAGCATCGGCGGGCGCGAACGAGTTGCGGCTGTCTTGCAGGCGCGTCTCTTCCGGCGGCGGCGGGGGCGGTGGAGGAGGAGGGGGCGGCGCGGGGGCCGGAGCCGGCGGCAGCGGGGTGAACGCAAAGCCGCCCCCACCGCCACCACCGCCGCAGGATGCGACGGCAAGGCTGGCTGCAAGGGCAAGAAGTGTCAGGCGCGCGGAATGCATGGGATGTCTCTCTCCGTTCTTGTGGTGTTGGGAAGAAGAAGCCCGGCGCAGCGGTGCATTGCCAGGCCGTAGAGAACGACCGTGCTATTTCGCTGGACCGGCGGCGCAGCGTAGGGGCGTTGCCGGGCGCATCGGCCCGGGCTTTCCCGTAGCTGCTATCTCGTACGCGACACCCGCGCCATGCCGGCGCGCGGAGGCGTCATTCCTTGCGGCGCGTGACCACCACCGTGGCCTCAAGACCGTCGTAGGCCTCGGCGTCGCCATACCAACTGCCCGAGATCGGCGCGGCCTGTGCCGGGTCTCGCGTGACGCCGACGCGGATCAACTGGCCGCTGCCCATGAGGTTGTTGGTCGGGTCGAATGCCAGCCAGCCGACGCCCGGCAGGTAGGCCTGCAGCCAGGCGTGCGTGGTGCCGGCGCCGGTCATCGATTCGCCGGGCGACTGGGCCGCGCGGTCGAGCGCGGCGTCGTAGATGTAGCCCGAGACAAAGCGGGTGGCAATGCCCAGGCGGCGCGTGGCTTCCATCATCAGCAGCGCGTAGTCGCGGCAACTGCCGCTGCCGAGCGCCAGCGTCTGCAGCGGCGTCTGCGTGCCTTCCTCGTCGCGTGCCTTGTATTCGAGGCTCTGGCCGATGTGCGCGTTCATGCGCGTGAGCACTTCGCGCGTGCTGTTGGGCTTGTCGGTGTGCAGGAACTGGTGGGCCCAGCGGATCAGCGTGCCGTTCGCATCGTCGTCATGATGCGGGCGCAGGTAGTGCTCAAGGTCGAGGCGCTCCTGCACCGAATAGGCAAAGGGCAGGAATTCGGCGGCTGGGTCGAGCGCGAGCTGGTCCTGCTGCGCCGGCACATGCTCGATGGTGAAGGAACACACGATGCGCAGCTCGGTGGCCTCGCCCATGGGCTGCACCAGCGCAACCGAGTTGGAGTGCGGGTCCTGGATCAGCCTGGTGAAAGATTGCGGGCTCACCTGCAGGTCGGTGGCCAACACCCGCAGGTCGTGGCTGTCGCGGGGCCGGAACATGACGCGGTGCAGCCCGAAGGTCACCGGTTTCTTGTAGCGGTAGACGGTGGTGTGCGTGATGTCGTACTGAATGGCCATGCGGTGCATTCTCACGTGTCGGCGGGGCGAGCGGTGGCTTTCCGTCGGCTTGCCGCGGTCCTATGCCGCAGAATCGGCGCCCGAACGGCCTTCACCACCACCGCATCGACGCCACATGTACTCCGCCACCTTCATCTTTGCCAAGAAGCAGTTCGACGACGAGTTCCATCGTCTCGACCAGACCATTGCGGCGGCCGCGAAGTCGCTGCCCGGCTACCTGGGCGAGGAGACATGGGAGAACACGAGCAACGAGTTGGTGTCGAACGTCTACTACTGGGATTCGCTCGAAGCGCTGCAGGCGCTGATCCGGCACCCCGTGCACCAGCAAGCCAAGGCGGCGCAGGCCAACTGGCTCGACGGCTACAAGGTCGTCATTGCCGAGGTGGTGCGCGTCTACGGCGACAGCAAGATCGACCACATGCTGGCGCCGGCCGGCAACGTTGGCGCCTAGGGCGCGGTTCTTTCGGTGCCGAGGGCCTTGGCCAGGTTGGCCGGCAGCGGCAGCGGCTCGCCGTGCCATTTCGCGGCCAGCAGTTCGGCGCACAGCGCCGCAAAGCTGAGCCCTCGCGAACCCAGCGCGGTGCAGGCCCAGAGGCCGGCCTCGTTCAGTGGGCCGACCAGCGGGCGGCGGTCGCCCGAGGCGCAACGGATGCCCACCCAGTGTTCGGCCTCGCCGCTTTCGAAAGCCGGTGCGAGAGTTGCCGCGGCGCCGGGGTGCAGGCGCTTCAGGCGCTCTTTGTTTGCCTCGGCATCATTGGCGTGGGGTGCCAGGTCGGTACTGTCGCGGTCGAAGGTGGCGCCACACAGCCAGAGCAGGGCGCCTTCGCCTCCATGTACGTGGGCGATCAGATGGCCGTCGCCGTTGAGTGGCGTGGCGGGCAATGCAAGGTCGTCCGCCATGCGGCCCCACGCGACTTGGCCGCGCACCGGCTGCAGCGGAAGCTCGGGCGCGAAGCGGCCCGATTCGTAGCCTGCTGCGATGACAACGCGGTCGGCTTCAGCCAGCAACCGGTCGGCAGCATCCCAGAGCTGCCAGCCGGCCGCGCTGCGTGACAGGCGTGCGACCGGCGCGTTGCCGCGAAACTCGATGCCCGGCTCGCGCAGCCAGCCTTCGATCAGCCTTGAAGGACGGACCCAGCCCGCCCGCGCATGCCAGAGCGCGGGTGCGTCGGCGGGCAAGCCGGCATTCGCCAGTTGCGCGGCGCTGGCGGGCCACGATTCGTTCGGGCCGCTCTCGCTCCACCCGGCGGGCACGCGCGTGTCGCCTTCGGGCCGGCGCTCCAGCACACCGGCGGCGCGCCAGTCGCGGCCTTCTTGCAGCAGGCGCTCCAACTCCAGCCAGGTGGCGCGGATGCCGGCACGCGTAAGCCGCGAGAGCAGGGCATCGTCGGGCGAGACATGCGGCGCCAGCACGCCGACCGGCAGACCCGAAGCGCCGGCGGCAGGGCGGTCGGCTGCATCGACCACGGTGACCTGCCACCCGCGCCGCGCAACGCTGGCGGCAACGGCCGCGCCGGCCAGCCCGGCGCCGATGACCGCGCAGCGGCCAGGCGTTTCGACATGTTCAGGCGCGGGGCCGCGGCGGCGCACCGTCCAGGCCGGCGCGAACACGCCGGCGAGGCTGTCGCGCTTGGGCGGCAGGCCTGGCCGGGTTTCAAGCTGGAAACCGTTCTGCGAAAGCGCATCGCGCACGGCCCGGGCACAGGTCCAAGTGGCGAGGCCGGTGCCCTGGCGGGCAAAGCGTGACACGGCCTTGAGCGTGTCGGGTGACCACATGGCAGGGTTCTGCTCTGGGCTGAAGCCATCCAGAAAGATGCTGTCGGCCTCGAAGCGCTGCGCGCGCAGCATCGGCTGCACGTCGCCGATGCACAGCGTGAGCAGCACGCGGCCTTGGTCGAAGGCCAGCCGGTGAAAGCCCGGCAGCAGCCCGTGCCACTGCGCGGCCAACTCCTCAGCCAGCGGCATCAGCTCCGGGTAGGCCCCGGCGGCGCGCAGCAGGTCTTCAGGCCCGACTGGATGTGCCTCGGCCGAGACGAAGTGCAGCACGCGCGGCCGGTTCGCGTCCGCGCGCCACGCCTGCCAGGTTGTCAGAAAGTTGAGGCCCAGCCCGAATCCGGTTTCGAGAATCAGCCATTTCGACCGTCCAGACCACGCTTCGGGCAGGCCGCATCCGCCCAGAAACACATGGCGAGCCTGCGCCAGTGCCCCGGTTTCGGTGTGGTAGATGCCGCCGAAGCGCTCGCTGTACGGCACGCCGTCGGCGCGCCAGGCGACGGGCTCGGCGGCCAAGGCGGTCTTAGTTCGACGGGGGAACGTAGCCCTGGGCGACGTCGGCGCCTTCGCCGAAGAAGTGCTTTTCCATCTGGCGGGCAAGGTATTGGCGGGCCCGCAGATCGGCCAGGTTCAGCCGGTTTTCATTGACCAGCATCGTCTGCTGCTTGAGCCAGGCGGCCCAAGCCTCCTTGCTGACGTTCTCCCACAGGCGCTTGCCCAGTTCCCCGGGATAGGGCGGGAAGTCGAGCCCTTCGGCCTCTTTGCCGAGCTTGATGCACTGAACCATGCGTGCCATTTTTGATTGCCTCTGGTGGGGAAAGCGGTTGCTTAGTTGATTTTGCTATTTAGAACTGAGAACTCGGTCGTTCCAGTTTCCATATGCCGTATTCAGAATACGTAGCTTCATTGATATGCCTTTTGAGTAAGACACCATGAGCCTTCGCCGCGACTTTATCAAGCTTTCCCTGGGGGCCGGCGTGGCCGGTGCCATGGCCCTGACAGCATTGCCGTCGTTTGCACAGGGCGCGGGCCCGGTGACGCTGCTGAACGTGTCGTACGACCCGACGCGCGAGCTGTATGTCGACTACAACCGCGCCTTCGCCAAATACTGGAAGGCCAAGACCGGCCAGGACGTGACCATCAAGCAGTCGCATGGCGGCTCGGGCAAGCAGGCGCGTTCCATCATCGACGGCATCGACGCCGACGTGGCCACGCTGGCGCTGGGCGGTGACATCGACGCGCTGGTCAAGCATGGCGGGGTCGTCAAGGAGGGCTGGCAGAAGCGCCTGCCGCAAAACTCGGCGCCGTACACGTCAACCATCGTGTTCCTGGTGAAAAAGGGCAACCCCAAGGGCTTGAAGGACTGGAGCGACCTGGTGAAGCCGGGCGTCCAGGTGATCACGCCCAACCCCAAGACCTCCGGCGGCGCCCGCTGGAACTACCTGGCCGCGTGGGAATTTGCCAAGCGCAAGTACGGCAGTGATGCCAAGGCCAAGGAATTCATCGGCAGCCTGTTCAAGAACGTGCCCGTGCTCGACACCGGCGCGCGCGGCTCGACCATCACCTTCGTGCAACGCGGCGTGGGCGACGTGCTGCTGGCTTGGGAGAACGAAGCCTTCCTGGCGCTGAAGGAGTTCGGCACCGACAAGTTCGAGATCGTGGTGCCTTCGATTTCCATCCTGGCCGAACCGACCGTGGCGGTGGTCGACAAGGTGGTCGACAAGAAGGGCACGCGCGCCGTGGCCGAGGAATACCTCAAGTACCTGTACTCCGATGAGGGCCAGGACATTGCGGGCCGCAACTTCTACCGCCCGACCTCGGAAAAGGCCAAGGCCAAGTACGACAAGCAGTTCCCCAAGCTCACGCTGGTTTCCATCGACGAAGCATTCGGCGGCTGGGCCAAGGCGGACAAGGCGCACTTTGCCGACGGCGGCTCGTTCGACCAGATCTACAAGTAAAACAGCAAAGAAAGCCTCTTGTGTCCGTTCTCCTGATTGCTGGCAGCCCTTCGGCACCGTCGCGTTCCACCGCCTTGCTCGAGGCCGTGGGTGAGCGGCTCGCCGGTCGCAATGCGCGCATCGAGCGGCTCGCCATCCGCGATCTGCCGGCACAGGCGCTGCTGCTGGCCGACTGGGACCACCCAGCCATCGAGCGCGCCATTGCGCAGGTGGCGCAGGCGCGGGTGGTCGTGGTGGCCACGCC
This sequence comes from Variovorax sp. CCNWLW186, assembly GCF_037203865.1. NCBI lineage: Bacteria > Pseudomonadati > Pseudomonadota > Betaproteobacteria > Burkholderiales > Comamonadaceae > Variovorax > Variovorax sp. CCNWLW186. Next base: position 409,595 of record NZ_JBBCBO010000001.1, read on the forward strand.
GGTCTACAAGGCGGCTTACAGCGGCGTGCTGAAGGTTTTTCTCGACCTGCTGGCGCAGAACGCGCTCAAGGGCAAGACGGTGCTGCCGCTGGCCACCGGCGGCAGCCCGCACCACATGCTCGCGCTCGACTACGCATTGCGGCCCGTGCTGCATGCGCTCTCGGCGCGGCACATTCTTCCGGGTGTCTACGCCACCGATTCGCAGATCACGCTGACACCCGAGAACGCCTATCAGGTGCATGCCGACCTGGCCGAGCGGCTCAACGAAGCCGTCGAAGTGCTGGCGACCGAAGGGCTGAAGCTGCCGGCCACGCACGGCTTCGAACCGGTGCCGTTCTCACGCGTGCGATGTAGCGTCTGACGGGTTCCCCGTCGACCCCGCCTTCAGCTTCCATCTCAGTTCCCTTTTTTCGCCCGTATGCGGCGAGGGGACAGCTTTGCCCAAAGGAACCACACGTGAACCCCGTTGCCACCGAAGACTCCGCGCTCGACACGCCGCCTCGTTCCATCTGGCACGCGTTGCGAGACCTTGCCATCAGCACGGTCGTGGTCACGGCCGTTGCGCTCATCGTCGGTTTCATCTCGGCCTGAGCCCGGTTTGCTCCTCCGCACACGAAAGAACAACCTCATGACTTCGATCTCCATTCCACGCCGTCGCCTGCTGCAGGGCGCTGCCGCCGCGGTAGCGTTTCCTTCTTTCGGCGCGCTTGCCCAGGCGCCTGCGCGCCAGCTTCGCATCGGCAAGCAGAAAGGCCTGCTCAGCATTCTCAAAGGCCGCGGTACGCTCGAGAAGCGGCTCGCGCCGCTCGGCGTGTCGCTCAAGTGGACCGAGTTCACCGCCGGCCCGGTGCAGCTCGAAGCGCTGAATGTCGGCTCCATCGACTTCGGCGACGTGGGCGAGGCGCCGCCCATCTTTGCGCAGGCCGCGGGGGCGCCGCTGGCCTATGTGGCCGCCACGCTGCAACGCCCGCAGTCGGAAGCGGTGCTGGTGCCCAAGGGTTCGGGCATCAAGACCGTGGCCGAGTTGAAGGGAAAGAAGATTGCGCTCAACAAGGGCTCGAACGTTCACTACTTCATCGTCAAGCTGGCCGAGAAGCACGGCCTTGCGTACAGCGACCTGAACCTTGTCTACCTGCCGCCGGCCGATGCGCGCGCCGCCTTCGAGAAGGGCTCGGTCGACGCATGGGTGATCTGGGATCCGTTTCTTGCGGCCGCCGAAAAATCGCTCGAGGCGCGCGTGCTGGCCGACGCGACCGGCGTGGTGGGCAACCGCTCGTACTACTTCTCGTCGCTCGACTATGCGGCGAAGAACGCCGACGTGCTGGCCATCGTGACCGAGGAGATCGGCAAGATCGACGCCTGGGGCACCACCAACAAGAGCGATCTTGCCGCCGAGCTGGCCGCCCTCTGGGGCCTGCCGAAGCCGGTGGCCGACCTGACGGTGGCGCGCGCGGTCTACGGCACCGGCCCCATCACCAAGGCGATTCTTGCCGAGCAGCAAAAGATCGCGGACACCTTCTTCGACCTGAAGCTGATTCCGAAGCGGATCAACGTGCTCGAGGCCGCTCCGGCGGGAATTGCGTGACGCGCGAAACCTTGCGCAGCCGCGCTAATTGCGTGCTCGCGACCACTAGGCGCGCGTGGGGCATTTCCGAGCCGCAGGCCGGCCGTTCGCGTGCCGCCTTGCCGCGCCTGCGGTTCGCACCGCCCAGCGTGCGCGGCTTTTCCTTCGCCATCTGACGCCAGGTCCAACCGACGGAAAGAAGACATGCAGATATTCTGGTTTTTACCCACCCATGGCGACAGCCGCTATCTCGGCACGACCGAAGGCGCGCGCCAGGTCGACCTGGCCTACCTGCAGCAGATTGCCGGCGCCGCCGACAACCTCGGCTATGAAGGCGTGCTGATTCCCACCGGTCGCTCGTGCGAAGACCCCTGGGTGATCGCATCGAGCCTGATCGGCGCGACGAAGAAGCTCAAGTTCCTGGTCGCGGTGCGGCCGGGCCTGCACCAGCCCAGCCTGGCCGCGCGCATGGCCGCGACCTTCGACCGGCTCTCGGGCGGCCGCCTGCTGGTGAACCTGGTCACCGGCGGTGACCAGGCCGAGCTCGAAGGCGACGGCGTGTATCTCGACCATGGGGCGCGCTATGAGCAGTCGGCCGAGTTCATTCGCATCTGGCGCGAGATTCTTGCGCGCAGCCACGACGGCAAGTCTTTCGATTACGAAGGGCAGCACCTGAGCGTGAAGGGCGCGAAGCTGCTGTTTCCGCCGGTGCAGAACCCGCATCCGCCGGTGTGGTTCGGCGGCTCGTCGGCTGCCGCGCACGAACTCGCGGCCGAGCAGGTCGATGCCTATCTCACATGGGGCGAACCGCCCGCCGAAGTGGGCAAGAAGATTGCCGACGTGCGCAACCGCGCCGCGCGCAAAGGCCGCAAGGTCGAGTTCGGCATCCGGCTGCATGTGATCGTGCGCGAAACCGAAGACGCGGCATGGAAAGCCGCCGAAGATTTGATCAGCCGTGTCGACGATGACACGGTGATCCGCGCCCAGGCCGCCTTTGCGCGCATGGACTCCGAAGGCCAGCGCCGCATGGCCGCGCTGCATGCGGGCGGGGCCAAGCGCTCCCGTGCCGACCTGGAAATTTCGCCCAACCTTTGGGCCGGCGTGGGCTTGGTGCGTGGCGGCGCGGGCACCGCACTCGTGGGCGACCCCAAGACCGTGGCGGCGCGCATCGAGGAATACGCGGCGCTCGGCCTCGACAAATTCATTCTCTCGGGCTACCCGCATCTCGAAGAAGCCTACCGATTCGCAGAGCTGGTGTTTCCGCTGCTTTCGCGCAAGGCGCAAACGCGGCTCGCGGGCGGCTCGCTGAGCGGGCCCTTCGGCGAAGTCGTCGCCAATCTCGATGCGCCTTCGCGCTTCGCATCCCAAAGCTAAGGACCGTCATGACCGAACAAGTGCAGGAACTGCCGGCGCTCGCGCCTTCGCGAGAGAGCACCCCTGGAGCGCTGAAGGCCTTCGGCGCCAACGTTGCGGGCCGGCTGGTGCCGTGGCTCGTGCCGGTGGGGCTCATCGTCCTCTGGCAGATCGCTTCATCGCTGGGCTGGCTCTCCACCCGGGTGCTTCCGGCGCCGGTGGACGTGGTCAAGGCGGCCTGGAGCCTGGCGGTTTCGGGCGAGCTCTGGACGCACGTGAAGGTAAGCGCGGGGCGTGCGCTCGCGGGCCTTGCGATCGGCGGCGGAACCGGGCTGGTGCTGGGCCTCTTGACAGGCTCGGTGAAGTTCTTCGAGACGCTGCTCGACTCGACCATTCAGATGGTGCGCAACATTCCCGCGCTGGCGCTCATTCCGCTCGTGATCCTGTGGTTTGGCATCGACGAGTCGGCCAAGCTGTTTCTCATCTCGGTGTCGGTGTTCTTTCCGATCTATCTCAACACCTTTCACGGCATTCGCAACGTCGATCCGCAGCTGATCGAGATGGGCCGCACCTACGGCCTCTCTCGCTGGCAGCTGTACCGCGAGGTGATATTGCCGGGCGCGCTGTCGTCGATTCTGGTGGGCCTGCGCTTTTCGCTCGGGCTGATGTGGGTGATCCTGATCGTGGCCGAAACCATTTCGGCCCAGGCAGGCATCGGCTACCTCACGATGAATGCCCGCGAGTTCCTGCAGACCGACATCGTGCTGGTGGGCATCCTCTTGTATGCGCTGCTCGGCAAGCTGGCCGACCTGTTCGCGCGCGGGCTGGAGCAGTGGTGGCTGCGCTGGCACCCTGGCTACCAGAAGAAGCCGAAGTGAGGGCAGGGCGAATGATCAAACAATCCACGATCTCTCGCCGCACCGTCGTTGCGGGGCTGGCCGGCCTGGGCGCGCTCGGCACCGGCACAGTGCTGGCCCAGGGCACGGCCGCTCGGCCTGTGACGGTCCGGCTCGGGTACCAGAAGTCTTCAACGCTGATCGCGCTGCTGAAGGTGCAGGGCACGCTCGAAAAGCAGCTTGCAACGATCAACGCCACGCTGAGCTGGCATGAGTTCACCAGCGGCCTGCCGCTGCTCGAGGCGCTGAACCTCGACAACCTGGACATCAGCGCCGATGTGGCCGACACGGTGCCGGTGTTTGCGCAGGCCGCCGGTGCCGACCTGACCTTCGTCGCGCAAGAAGCGCCTTCGCCCGCGGCGCAGGCCATTCTGGTGCGCGAGGATTCACCGCTCAAATCGGTGGCCGACCTGAAGGGAAAGAAGATCGGCTTCGCCAAGGCGGCCGGCGCGCACTACCTGCTGATCGCTGCGCTGGAGAAGGCCGGCCTCTCGTTCAGGGACATCGATCCCGCCTACCTGACACCGGCCGACGGACGGGCCGCTTTCGAGCGCGGTGCCATCGACGCCTGGGTGGTGTGGGATCCGTTCCTTGCCGCGGCGCAACGCCAGGCCAAGGTGCGGGTGCTGGCTGACGGCACGGGCATCGCTTCATACCAGCGCTACTACCTTGCAAGCACCAAGTTCGCAAAGGCACGTGCGGATGTACTGCGCGTGGTGTATGCCGAGCTCGAAAAAACCGGCAAGTGGGTCAAGCAGAACCCGAAGGAAGCGGCGGCCCTGCTGTCGCCCGTGTGGGGTCTGGACGCCGCGACGATCGAACAGGCCAACGCGCGCCGAAGCTACGCGGTACGCCCGGTGCTGGCCGAAGCACTCGCCGAACAGCAGCGCATCGCCGATGCCTTCTTCGCGGAAAAGCTGTTGCCAAGAAAGATCAACGCGCTCGATGTGGCGCTGTTTCAACCGAGCCTGAAATCATCATGAGTGCCGTTCTGAAAGACATCCAGCAAACAGCCATCGCCGGCGGCGTGCGCCTCGAGGCGCGCGGGCTGCACAAGCGCTACGGCGAACGCGAGGTGCTGCGCAATACGCAGCTCACCATCGAGCCGGGGCAGTTCATCGCCATCGTGGGGCGCAGCGGCTGCGGCAAGAGCACGCTGCTGCGGCTCATTGCCGGGCTCGAGGAGGCTACGTCCGGCGGGCTCTATACGGACGGCAAGGCGATCGACGGCTTGCACGATGACACGCGGATCATGTTCCAGGAGGCGCGCCTCTTGCCCTGGCGCCGCGTGCTCGACAACGTGACGCTGGGCTTGCCCGGCGAGGCGAAGGCGCGTGGCAAGGATGTGCTCGCGCATGTGGGCCTGGCGGACCGCGAGAACGAATGGCCGGCGCGCCTCTCAGGCGGCCAGCGGCAGCGCGTGTCGCTGGCACGCGCGCTGGTGCACCACCCTCGGCTGCTGCTGCTCGACGAGCCGCTGGGCGCGCTCGACGCGCTCACGCGCATCGAGATGCACCGGCTCATCGAAAACCTGTGGCAGCGCCACCGCTTTACGGCGCTGCTGGTCACGCACGACGTGCAGGAAGCCGTGGCCCTTGCCGACCGCGTGATCCTGATCGAGGACGGCCGCATTGCGCTCGACGAGAACATTGCGCTCGCACGCCCGCGCTCGCAGGGCGACCCGGCCTTTGCCGCCATCGAGAAACGCATTCTCGACCGCGTGCTGCAGAAGGCCGGAGACACGGAGCCCGCGGAAACCGATGCCGCCTGGCTGCAGCCCTCGGCGCACACGCTGCGCTGGGCCGTCTGAATCCGCTCATTCACACAAACAGAAAGGCAGCTGCATGTCGCAGAACTGGAAATTCGAAACGCTGTCGGTGCACGCCGGCTACTCGCCCGAGCCGACCACGCGCGCCGTGGCGCCGCCCATCTATCAAACGGTGGCCTATGCCTTCGACAGCGCGCAGCACGGCGCCGACCTGTTCGACCTGAAGGTGCCGGGCAACATCTACACCCGCATCAACAACCCGACGCAGGACGTGCTCGAACAGCGCGTGGCCGCGCTCGAGGGCGGCATTGCGGCGCTCGCGCTGGCCTCGGGCCAGGCGGCCGTGACCTATGCGATCCAGACCATCGCCGAGGCGGGCGACAACATCGTCAGCAGCACCGCGCTGTATGGCGGCACCTACAACCTGTTCGCGCACACGTTGCCGCAGTTCGGCATTACCACGCGCTTTGCCGACCACCGCGATCCAAAAAGCTTCGAGAAGCTGTTCGACGAGAAGACCAAGGCGGTGTTCGTCGAGTCGCTCGGCAACCCGGCCGGCAACGTGACGGACATTGCAGCCATTGCCGAGATTGCGCACCGCCACGGCGTGCCACTGATCGTGGACAACACCGTGCCTTCGCCGTACCTGAGCCGGCCTATCGAACATGGCGCGGACATCGTGGTGCATTCGCTCACCAAGTACCTCGGCGGGCACGGCACCAGCATCGGCGGCGCCATCGTCGATTCGGGCAAGTTTCCGTGGGCGCAGCACAAGGAGCGTTTCAGGCGCCTGAACGAGCCCGACGTGAGTTACCACGGCGTGGTCTACACCGAAGCGCTGGGCCCGGCCGCCTACATCGGCCGCGCACGCGTGGTGCCGCTTCGCAACACAGGCGCGGCCATTTCGCCGTTCAATGCCTTCCTGATCCTGCAGGGCATCGAGACGCTGGCGCTGCGAATGGACCGCATCAGCAGCAATGCGCTTGCGGTGGCGCAGCACCTCAAGACGCACAAGGCCGTCAACTGGGTCAACTACGCGGCGCTCGAAGACCACCCCGATCACGCACTGGCGAAGAAGTATTTCGGCGGCAAGTCGAGCGGCGTGCTCACCTTCGGCATTGGCAGCGGCCGCGAGGGCGGCGCGAAGTTTCTCGATGCGCTGAAGCTCTTCACGCGGCTCGTGAACATCGGCGACGTGCGTTCGCTGGCCACGCATCCGGCCTCTACCACGCACCGGCAGCTCTCGCCCGAAGAGTTGGCGCGGGCCGGCGTCACGGAAGACACGGTACGCCTTTCGGTCGGCATCGAGCACATCGACGACCTGCTGGCCGACCTCGACCAGGCGCTGGCCGCCGCGACCGCCTGAGCGCGCGCTTCCATTCACCCACCCGAATCATCCGTTCAACCTGAAAGAGAAAGCAACACCATGTCCATTCAAGCCATCAACGTACGCAACCAGTTCAAGGGCAAGGTCCGCGAGATCATCCGCGGCGACGTCGTCTCCGAAGTCGATGTCGAAACCGCCTGGGGCATCGTCACCTCGGTCATCACCACCCGCTCGGTCGACGAGCTTCAGCTGAAGGTGGGCTCCGACGTGGTGGCGCTCGTCAAGTCCACGGAGGTTTCGATCGCAAAGCTCTGACGGACCCTCGGGCTTGCGACACCCGGCGCCGCTTTGGCGCCGGGCTTTTCTTGAGTTGCCGCGTCACCGGGTTTTCAGTTCTTGGCACAAGCGCCGGGGGCTTCTACAGTGTGGCTACACATGTCCCGGAGAAAGCAACATGGTCAATTTTGAAGTGAGCGACGTCGTTCGCGCACTGCACGGTGCGCGCGACGAGTGGCGCGACTCGCAGCGCCGTTCGCGCGAGCCCGGTGCGCGCGAATTTCCGTCGCGCGAGGCGCTTGCGCAGATCGTGGAGTCGCTCAAGGGTGCGCTGTTTCCCATGCGGCTCGGGCCGCCGGAGCTGCGCCATGAGAGCGAGGACTTCTACGTCGGCCACACGCTGAACACCGCCTTGCACGCGCTGCTGGTGCAGGCGCGCCTGGAGTTGAACTTCAACGCCCGCCACGATCCGCGCCCCGCGAGCGAGATCGATCAGATTGCCACCGATGCCGTTCGCCAGTTTGCGAACGCGTTGCCGGGTTTGCGCCGCCTGCTCGACAGCGACGTGCTCGCGGCCTACCAGGGCGACCCTGCGGCGCGCAGCGTGGACGAAGTGCTGCTGTGCTACCCGGGCGTGCTGGCAATGATTCACCACCGGCTCGCGCACCGGCTCTACGAGCTCGACCTGCCGCTCCTGGCGCGCATCGTGGCCGAACTGGCACATGCGCAAACGGGCATCGACATTCACCCCGGCGCGCAGATCGACGCGGGCTTTTTCATGGACCACGGCACGGGCGTCGTGATCGGCGAAACGGCGGTCATCGGCAAGCGCGTGCGGCTTTACCAGGCCGTGACGCTGGGCGCCAAGCGCTTTCCGACCGATGCCGAGGGCAACCTGCAGAAGGGCCTGCCGCGCCATCCGGTGGTGGAAGACGACGTGGTGATCTATGCCGGCGCCACCATCCTCGGGCGCGTGACGCTGGGGAAGGGCGCCGTCATCGGCGGCAACGTGTGGATCACCGACAACGTGCCCGCTGGTGCGAGCGTGACGCAGGCCAGCCTGCAGAACGCGCCGAAGACCGGCACGCCATAGGAATGCCGCGCGGATCCGGCCGCGGCCGGCCGCGCTATGCTTCGCGGTTGTCAACAATGGTGCTTGCCCCCGCATGTCCTCGCCCCAAGCTACTTCTTCCGCTTCTTCCATGCCGCGGACGGCCGACGAATCCTGCGATGTGCTCGTGATCGGCGGCGGACCCGCAGGTTCGACGATTTCGGCGCTGCTCGCGCAACAGGGCCGCAAGGTGGTGCTGCTCGAAAAGGCGCATCACCCGCGCTTTCACATCGGCGAATCGCTGCTGCCGGCCAACGTGGAGCTTTTCGAGAAGCTCGGCGTGCGCGACCAGGTCGAGAAGATCGGCATGCCCAAGTTCGGCATCGAGTTTGTCTCGCCGGACCATGAGCATCGCAGCTACGTGGACTTTGCCGAAGGCTGGGACAAGTCGCTCGACTCCGCCTGGCAGGTGCGCCGCTCGGAGCTCGACGAACTGCTATTCCGCAATGCCGCCACGCGCGGCGCGCAGACGATCGAGGGCTGCAAGGTGCGCGACGTGGCGTTCGACGCCGACGGGGCCACGGTCCAGGCCGAGATGGACGATGGTGCCAAGCGCAGCTGGCGCGCGCGCTTTGTGGTCGATGCCACGGGCCGCGACACGCTGCTGGCCAATAAATTCCGCTGCAAGGAAAAGAACCCCGACCACAACAGCACCGCGCTGTTCGGCCACTTCACCAATGCCGAAAGGCTCGAGGGCAAGAAGGAAGGCAACATCAGCATCTGCTGGTTTCCGCACGGCTGGTTCTGGTTCATCCCGCTGGCCGATGGCACCACCAGCGTGGGCGCGGTTTGCTGGCCTTACTACCTGAAGACGCGCGACAAGCCGTTGAAGGACTTTTTCTACGACACCATCGCGCTGTGCCCGGTGCTGGTGGACCGACTGAAGAACGCCACGCTCGTGGACGACGCGGTGCACGCCACGGGCAACTTCTCGTACTCGAGCACCCATGCCACCGGCGACCGCTACCTGATGCTGGGCGACGCCTTCACCTTCATCGACCCGATGTTCTCGTCCGGCGTGTACCTGGCCATGCACAGCGCATTCGACGGCGCCGAACTGGTCGCCACGGCGCTCGACAAACCGGCCGAGCTGGCGCCCGCGCGCAAGGATTTCGAGGCCATGATGCGCAAGGGGCCGCGCGAGTATTCGTGGTTCATCTACCGCGTGACCAATCCGACCATCCGCGACATGTTCATGCACCCGGGCAATCCGTTCCGCGTGAAGGAAGGGCTGATGTCGCTGCTGGCCGGCGACATCTACCGCGGCACGCCGATCTGGCGGGCGCTCGGCATGTTCAAGTTTCTCTACTACTTCATCTCTATCACCCACATGCGCCGCACGTGGGAGGGATGGAAGCGGCACCGCTTCAACATCCGCGACATGGGCGCGCTGAAGGGCGAGACGATTCTCAAATCGGAGTAGCGCGGGCCGCAGGGCTCGCAAAGGCAGAGGCCTGCGCCGCCCATGCCGTGCGCGATGCGCGCAGCGTTGCCACCGCATGCGCGACGCCCGTGGCGGGACTCGCGAGCACCTCGATGCCAAGGTCTGCGAGCTCATGCGCAACGGGCGCCATGGAGGCTTGCGCAAGAACCACGGCGTCGGCTGCGATAGCGGCAGTGCGAATGGCCTTGGCCAACATCTCGATGTAGCGGGCGGTGTCGCCGGCCTCGAAGTACGGCCAGGCTTCTTCGACCCAGAGCACGCTCGGTTTGACACCGGCGCCGGCCTGCGCCGCAGTTGAAAGAATCAGCGCAGTGGTGGGCTCCAGGGTGCTTTCGAGCGCTGCGGCAATCAGCACGCGCGGACCGGCGCGCACGGCACGCTCGGCCATTGCGCGGTCGATGCGCTGGGCGGTGAAGGCGCCGCCCGTCGCGGTTTTTTCCGCAATGCCTCCGATGGTGGAGCAGGTGCATGCAACCACGGCGGCGCCGTCGGATGCAGCCTCGCGCATGGCGTCGTGCACGCGGGCGGCCAACTTCGGGTTGTCGATGCCGGAGGCGCGGGCTTCGTGCAGCAGTTCTTCCCTTACCAGGTGGCGCACTTCCAGCTCGGGCGCAATCTCGCGGGTGAGGCGCTCGAAGGTTGGCACATGAACCTGCGCGGTGTGGAGAAAAGCGATGGCGTCGGTCATCGGGGAACCCTCGTCAGGTGGCTTGTCGGGCGCGCTGCGCCTCGTAGGCTTTCAGGTGAACGTAGGCGATGCGCAGCACCGAAGGCGTCGGCGAACGGCCTGCCGGTGCGCGGCCGAGCAGGTCTCCCACGATGTGGTCCGCCTCGACCGGTGCACTGCGCACGATGTCCTTGTACATCGACGCCGTCATTGGCGAGCCCGGCGCCGTCATGATGGCGCGACCGCGCTCGATGGCCGCCGGGCGGGGTGCGAAGCCGTTGTGCGAGGCAATGGCGCAGCATTCGTCGAAGATCGCAAGTGCCACGTCCTGGCCGCCCGCGCTGGCGATGTCGCCGATGGAAGCTCGCATCAGGCTCGTGAGGCCGGCCGCCGAGGCAATGAAAACCCATTTCTCCCACATGTCCTGCGAGATGGTTTCGCTTGCGGCGGCATCGAACTTCGCGCCCGCGAACTGGGCCGCAATGGCATCGACGCGGGCCGAACGGCCGCCCGCGCGCTCGCCGTAGCTCAGGCCGTGCATGTCGTTGAGATGCAGCACGCGGCCTTCGTTGTCCAGCGTGGCGGAGATCATGCAAAGGCCGCCCAGCACGCGCTCGTCGCCGAAGCGTGCGACCAGGCGCTCGATGTGGCTCATGCCGTTGAGCAGGGGGAGGATGACCGTGTCCGGCCCCACAGCCGGTGCGAACGACTCCATGGTCGAGTCGAGGTCGTAGGCCTTGCTGCCGACCACGATCACGTCGAATGGCGCCTTGATGTCTTCAGCCAGCACGTGGGGCGGCGAGGGCAATTGCAGGTTGCCGAACGGGCTCTGGACCACCAGGCCTGTCTTCTCGATTTGCGCCGCGCGCCGGGGGCGCAGCAAAAAGGTCACATCGCGTCCCGCCTCCAGCAAACGGCCGCCAAAATAACCGCCGAGTGCGCCGGCACCCACCATCAAGAATCTCATCGTGCATTGCTCCTGGGGTCGAAAGGACCGGGACGATGATGCCTTCGATTCAAAGCGCCTGCTTGGGGCGCCGAAAAGGCGGGCGCAATGGAAGAGCTTTTCTGGAAAAGGTCTTGGGTGCTTCGCATAATGGTTTTCACCATTTGGATTCCTTCCCTTCACTCATCTCAAGGAGCTTCATTCATGAGCCAGACCCGAATTGCCGTGATCGTCGGCAGCCTTCGCAAGGATTCGTACAACCAAAAGTTGGCCCTTGCGCTGGCGCACCTTGCACCGTCGGACTTCACCTTCGAGCATCTGCGCATCGACAATCTGCCCCTGTACAACCAGGACGACGACGGCAACCCGGCGGCTTCTGTGAAGCGGCTGAAAACCGAGATTGCGGCAGCGCAAGGCTTGTTGTTCGTAACGCCCGAATACAACCGCTCGTTCCCCGGTGTACTGAAGAATGCGATCGACCATGCATCGCGGCCGTATGGGCAGAGTGCCTGGGGCGGCAAGCCTGCCGCCGTGGTCGGTATATCGGTCGGGGCGACCGGCACCGCGCTGGCGCAGCAGCATTTGCGCAACGTGCTGGCTTACCTCGACGTTCCGACGATGGGCTCGCCGGAGATATTCCTGCAGTTCAAGGACGGCCTGTTCGACGACAAGGGCCACATCGGCAACGAGGGCACGAAGAAGTTCCTGCAGGGGTGGATGGACAAGTACGTCGCCTGGATCAAGATCCACTCGGCCGTCTGATGCACCGATCCGTCATCGGGCACGCATGAAAAAAAGCCGCTCCTGGGAGCGGCTTTTTGTTTTGACGCGAGCGAGGCTCAGGCAGCTTGTGCCACGTCCTTCTGGTTCGCGGCTTCGGCCGTTGCCGTGAGGATGTCGGCGCGCGCAGAAGCCAGCGCGGCGGCCTTGGGTGCGTCACCCATGGCCAGGCCTTCGGCGCGCACGAAGCGCACGTCGGTAACGCCGAAGAAGCCGAAGATCGCCGTCAGGTAGCTCTCTTGGTGTTCCATGGCCCGGCCGCCTTCGGTGGTCGAGTAGACGCCGCCGCGGCTGGACGCCACGATCACGGTCTTTCCGCCGGCCAGGCCCACGGGGCCCTTGTCGGTGTACTTGAAGGTGCGGCCGATCTGGGCGAGGCGGTCGATCCAGGCCTTGAGCTGGGTCGGGATCGAGAAGTTGTAAAGCGGCGCGCCGACCACGATGACGTCGGAGGCGAGGAACTGGCTCACGAGCTTTTCGGAAAGCTCGTTTTCGCGTTGCTGCGCTTCGGTCGGCTGGGCCTGCACGCCCGTCTTGATGCCCAGCGCATCGGCGCTGAAATGCGGCGGGGTGTTCACGGCAAGGTCGAGATATTCGACCGTGGTGTCCGGATGCGCGGCTTTCCACGCGGCCACGATCTCGGCCGTGAGGAGGCGGGAGGTCGAGTTGGTACTCAGGATGCTGGAATCGACGTGGAGCAGTTTCATGGTGAATCGCTTTCGTGTGGGGGTCGACGCTCAAAAGTGGCCGACGATGTGGGAATTCTATTTTTGATGCGAGTCGACGATAAGTAGGTGAAATTTGCCTACATCGTTCTATTTGCAGGACAATGAAGGCATGCAAGACCTCAACGACATGGTTTTCTTCGCTGAAGTGGCGGAGCGGGGCGGCTTTGCCGCGGCAAGCCGCGCGCTCGGCGTCCCCAAGTCGCGGCTGTCGCGCCGCGTGGCCGATCTTGAGGAGCGGCTGGGTGTGCAGCTGATGCAGCGCAGCACGCGGCGGCTTTCGCTCACGCCGGCGGGCGAGATCTACCTGAGGCATTCGGCGGCCATGCGCGACGCAGCGCAGGCGGCGGCCGAGGCCGTGGCGCAGGTGCAAACGGAGCCGAGCGGCACGGTGCGGCTGAGCTGCCCCATTTCCATTGCGCACAGCGGGTTGGGCCGGTTGCTGCCGCAGTTCATGGAGCGTTACCCCGGCGTGCGTATCGACCTGCGGGTGTTGAACAGGCCGGTCGACCTGATCGAGGAGGGCATCGACATCGCCTTGCGCGTGCGGCCAGCCATCGAGGACAGCACCACCCTGGTGGCCAAGGTGCTGGGAACGAGCCGCGCGGTGCTGGTGATGAGGCCGGACTTGCTGAAGCGCCAGGGGCCGGTGAAAACGCCCGCCGACCTTGTCCGGCTCCAGACCGCGGCCATGTCGGCCAACGGCGAGGGGCGGAGCGAATGGCGGCTGGAAGGCCCGAATGGCGAGATCTACACGCACGTTCATACACCGCGCTATGTGGCGGACGATCTCGCGACGCTGCAACTGGCCGTGCTCGAGGGTGCGGGCGCAACCCTGCTGCCCGGCTACATGTGCCGTGACGACGTGGAAGCGGGCCGCCTGGCGAGGGTGCTCCCCGAATGGGGCCCCCCAGCCGTCATTGCGCACATGGTTTTTCCAGCGCGGCGGGCGCTGGTGCCCGCGGTGCGACGGTTGATCGACTTCCTGGCCGAGCATCTGCACGGGAGCGAAACCGGAATGTACTAGCGTCCGTTAAATGACCGCGTCAGGCGGTCGTTATGCGGAAAACGCCATAACCAAACAAGTAGATATTCGTTTGGCATTGAAGCAGGCGTTCGCACAATCCCAGGTCCCATCCAATTCAAGGAGCGACCATGGCGACCCTGCGACTCGGCGACACAGCCCCCAATTTCACCCAGGACTCCAGCGAAGGCCCCCTCGACTTCTATCAGTGGGCCGGCGATTCGTGGGTCGTGTTCTTCTCGCACCCGGCCGATTTCACGCCCGTTTGCACCACCGAACTCGGCAAGACCGCGGCGCTGTCGGGCGAATTTGCCAAGCGCGGCGTCAAGCCGATCGCGCTGAGCGTCGACCCGGCCACCAAGCACAAGGAATGGATCGGCGACATCAACGAGACGCAGAACACCACGGTGAACTTCCCGATCGTGGCCGACCACGACCGCAAGGTGGCCGATCTGTACGACCTGATTCACCCCAACGCATCGGCCACTGCCACGGTGCGCAGCGTGTTCATCATCGATCCGAAGAAGGTGATTCGCGCGACCATCACTTACCCGGCATCGACCGGCCGCAATTTCGACGAAATCCTGCGCGTGATCGACTCGCTGCAGCTCACCGACAGCCACAAGGTGGCGACGCCTGTGAACTGGAAGGACGGCGACGACGTGGTCATCATCCCGAGCATCCAGGACCCGGCCGAACTGGCAGAGCGCTTTCCCAAGGGCTTCAAGGCCGTGAAGCCCTACCTGCGCATCACGCCGCAGCCCAACAGGTAAGCGGCCAGGGCAGCGCCGCCATGCAGACTTCCGTGATCATCGTGCCCGGCTGGCGCGACTCCGGGCCCGGCCATTGGCAGAGCCTGTGGCAGGAGCGCATTCCGGGCGCGGCACGGGTGGTGCAGGACGACTGGGCGTCGCCCAAGCGCGAGGCCTGGGTGTCTACGCTGGCCAGGCTGGTGCTCGAAAGCCCCGGCCCGGTGGTGATTGCCGCTCACAGCCTGGGCTGCATTGCGACGGCGCACCTGCCGGCCGAAGCGGCCGCGCGGGTCCGGGGGGCGCTCCTGGTGGCGCCGGCAGACCCCGAGCGCCGGGCCGTGCTGTCGGACTTTGCGCCGGTGCCCTATGCGGCCCTGCCGTACCGCAGCATCGTGGTGGCAAGCAGCAACGACCCGTATTGCCCGATCCGCCTGGCCGGCGCATATTCCCGCGCCTGGGGCAGTGAGTTTGTCCGCATGCAGAATGCGGGGCATATCAACATCGATTCGGGGCATGGAGACTGGCCGCTCGGCCTGGCCTTGCTCCAGTCGTTGACCGACGAGCCCGCCGCCTGGCCGGCGGGCCGTGAATTTTCAGAAACCTTGGCAACCACATGACTTCCAGACTCAAGACCTTCGCCGCCGTGCTCGCGTTGGCGTCCTCCGCATTCGCAGGCAGCAGCGCCTTTGCCCAGGGCACGACGCTGCTGAACGCCTCGTACGACGTGGCGCGCGAGTTCTACAAGGACTACAACGCGGCGTTCGTGGCCCACTACAAGAAGGCCACGGGCAAGGACGTGAAGATCGACCAGTCGCATGGCGGCTCCAGCGCGCAGGCGCGCGCTGTGGCCGACGGCCTCGATGCCGATGTGGTGACAATGAACACATCCACCGACATCGACTTTTTGGCCAATACCGGCGTGGTCGCGAAGGACTGGAACAAGCAGTTCCCCGAAAACGCATCGCCGACCACGTCGACCATGCTGTTCCTGGTGCGCAACGGCAACCCCAAGGGCATCAAGGACTGGGAAGACCTGGTCAAGCCGGGCGTGCAGGTGGTCATCGTCAACCCCAAGACCGGCGGCAACGGGCGCTATGCCTACCTTGCGGCCTGGGGCTACGTGAAGAAAAAGGGCGGCACCGACGCCCAGGCGGCCGAGTTCGTCGGCAAGCTGTTCAAGAACGTGCCGGTGCTGGCACGCGGCGGCCGCGACGCGACCACCGCCTTCCTGCAGCGCAACATCGGCGACGCGCTGATCACCTTCGAATCCGAAGTGGTGTCGATCGATCGCGAGTTCGGTACGGGCAAGGTCGATTCGGTCTACCCGTCGATCAGCATCGTGGCCGAGAACCCGGTGGCACTGGTCGAGCGCACGACCAAGAAAAAGGGCACCGGCGAACTCGCCAAGGCCTACCTCGATTGGCTCTATTCCGAAGAAGCGCAGGAAATTGCGGCCAAGCATGCGCTGCGCCCGCGTTCGCAAGCGGTGCTGAAGAAGCATGCCGCCACGTTCAAGCCGCTGCAGCTGTTCACGGTGCAAGAGCTTTTTGGCAGCCTTGGCGATGCACAGAAGGTGCACTTCAACGACGGCGGCCAGTTCGACAAGCTCTACACGCCCGGCGCAAAGTAAATGAGCGGCGCTGTTTCTTCGGCGCTCCCGTCCGCGGGAGCGCCGCTTTCGCATGTGAACCGGGCAGGGGGCTCCAGGCGGGTCCTGCCGGGCTTTCACATCACGCTCGGCTTTTCGATCTTTTATCTCTGCCTGATTGTTCTGATCCCGCTGTCGGCGCTGGTCTTCAAGACCTTCACGCTGAGCTGGGAGCAGTTTTGGACGGCCGTGACCGCGCCGCGCGTCATGGCCTCTTACCGGCTCACGTTCGGCGCGTCGCTGCTTGCGGCCATGGTGAATGCGGTGTTCGGCTTGCTGGTGGCCTGGGTGCTGGTGCGCTACAAGTTTCCGGGCAAGCGCATCGTCGATGCGCTGGTCGACCTGCCGTTTGCCTTGCCTACGGCGGTGGCCGGCATCTCGCTCACGGCGCTGCTTGCGGGCAACGGATGGATCGGGCAATTGCTCGAGCCGCACGGCATCAAGCTGGCGTTCACGCCGGCGGGCATTGTCATTGCGCTGATCTTCATCGGGCTGCCATTTGTGGTGCGCACCGTGCAGCCGGTGCTCGAAGATGCCGAGAAAGAGCTTGAAGAAGCCGCTACGTCGCTCGGCGCGACGCGCCTGCAGACCTTCACCAAGGTGATCTTCCCGTCGATTGCGCCCGCATTGCTTACCGGCTTTGCGATGGCTTTTGCGCGTGCCATCGGCGAATACGGCTCGGTGATCTTCATCGCCGGCAACATGCCGATGATTTCGGAAATCACGCCGCTCATCATCATCGGCAAGCTGGAGCAATACGACTTTGCCGGCGCAACCGCGGTCGCGCTCGTGATGCTGGTGATTTCGTTCATCCTGCTGCTGGTCATCAACGGCCTGCAAGCCTGGCAGCGCCGCCGCGCAGGAGCTTGAGATGAGCGCCCCTTCCAAAATCATTCGCCGCGCGCAGGCCGGCACCACCGAGTCGCCCTGGGTGCGCTGGCTGCTGATCGGCCTTGCGCTCGCGTTCATGTTCCTGTTCCTGGTGCTGCCGCTGGCAGCCGTGGCAACGGAGGCCTTGCGCAAGGGCGTGGGCGCCTATGTCGAGGCACTGAAAGAGCCCGATGCCTGGAGCGCGATTCGCCTCACGCTGATCACGGCCGCCATTTCGGTGCCGCTGAACCTGGTGTTCGGCGTTGCCGCGGCGTGGGCCATTGCCAAGTTCGAGTTTCGCGGCAAGGCCTTTCTGACCACGCTGGTCGACTTGCCGTTTGCGGTGTCGCCGGTGGTGGCGGGCCTGATCTACGTGCTGGTGTTCGGCGCGCAGGGCTGGTTCGGCCCATGGCTCGCGGAACACGACATCAAGATCATCTTCGCGGTGCCCGGCATCGTGCTTGCAACGGTGTTCGTGACCTTTCCGTTCATTGCGCGCGAGCTCGTGCCGCTGATGCAGGCACAGGGCACCGACGAAGAACAAGCCGCCATCGTGCTGGGTGCGACCGGCTGGCAGACCTTCTGGCGCGTGACCTTGCCCAACATCAAGTGGGGCCTGTTGTACGGCGTGATTCTTTGCAACGCGCGCGCCATGGGCGAGTTCGGCGCGGTGTCGGTGGTGTCCGGCCACATTCGCGGGCAGACCAACACCATGCCGCTGCATGTGGAAGTGCTCTACAACGAGTACCAGTCGGTGGCGGCGTTTGCCGTGGCATCGCTGCTGGCCATCCTGGCGCTCGTCACGCTGGTGATCAAGTCGGTTATCGAGTGGCGCCACGAGCGTGAAATGAAAGCCATTGCCGAGCTGCCGCCGGAACGTCCGCCCGAGCCCACGGTGGCCTGAGAGAGAAAGAACAAGATCATGAGCATCGAAATCCGCAACATCAGCAAGCAGTTCGGCGACTTCCGCGCCCTGAACAACGTCAACCTCGACGTCGAATCGGGTGAACTCGTCGCACTGCTCGGCCCGTCGGGCTGCGGCAAGACCACGCTGCTGCGCATCATCGCGGGGCTGGAAACGGCCGACACCGGCAGCATTCTGTTTTCGGGCGAAGACACCACCGACGTGCATGTGCGCGAGCGGCAGGTGGGCTTCGTGTTTCAGCACTACGCACTGTTCCGCCACATGACGGTGTTCGAGAACGTGGCCTTCGGCCTGCGCGTGAAGCCGCGCAAGGAGCGCCCGAGCGAAACGCAGATCAAGCAGAAGGTGACCGACCTGCTCAAGCTGGTGCAGCTCGACTGGCTGGCCGACCGCTATCCCTCGCAACTCTCGGGCGGCCAGCGGCAGCGCATTGCATTGGCGCGTGCGTTGGCGGTCGAACCCAAGGTGTTGCTGCTCGACGAACCCTTTGGCGCGCTCGACGCCAAGGTGCGCAAGGAATTGCGCCGCTGGCTACGCCGGCTGCACGACGAGCTGCACGTCACCTCGATCTTCGTCACGCACGACCAGGAAGAAGCGCTCGAAGTGGCTGACCGCGTGGTAGTCATCAACAAGGGCCGCATCGAGCAGGTCGGTTCGCCGCAAGAGGTGTGGGACCAGCCCGCAAGCCCCTTCGTCTACGGCTTTTTGGGCGACGTGAACCTGTTCCATGGCCGGGCCGACAACGGCGCGGTGCAACTGGACGGCATGCGCCTGGACTCCCCGGAGCACAGCGGTGCGCGCGACGCCAAGGCCATGGCCTACGTGCGCCCGCATGACCTCACCGTGGAGCGCTACACCGCCGGCGCCACCGGCATCGTGGCCACCTTGTCGCGCGCCATCGTGGTCGGCCCGATCGCGCGGCTGGAACTTGAGCCCACAGAAACGAATCCAGATAATCCGGGCTCCGGAACCATCATCGAAGCGCAAATCCCTGCGCAACAGTTCCGTGAACTGGGCTTGAACGAGGGCGACACAGTGGTCGCCACGCCGCGCAAGGCCCGGGTGTTCGTAGAAGAAGATTGGGTTTCCCCTTGATCGATTGGTACTTCGGCGCGCCGCGCCGCGCGTATGGGCTGATCTGCCTGGCCTGCGTTCTTATGCTGGCCTTCGGGCTCTATCTGCAGCACGTGGTCGGGCTCGAGCCTTGTCCCATGTGCATCGTGCAGCGGTATGCCTTGGTGTTGGTGGCGCTCTTCACCGGGCTGGCCGCCGTGTTCCGCAGCCGCGGCCTTCAGGTGACGGGCGGGGTGCTGGCGCTGGTGTCGGCCATTGGTGGCGCCTACACGGCCGCCGCGCAGAGCTGGCTGCAGTGGTATCCACCCGAGGTCGTGTCGTGCGGCCGCGACCTGTATGGGATGATCGAGACCTTTCCGCTCAAGCGGGCGCTGCCGATGATCTTTCGTGGCGGCGGCGATTGCTCGAAGATCGACTGGTCGCTGTTCGGCCTGACGCTGGCGAACTGGTCGTTCGTCGCCTTCTTCGTTCTTGCGGTTCTGCTGCTTGTGCTGATTTTCCGCAAGCGCCCCGTAGCGCGTTGAACCAGTCGCTTAAAGCGGCAAGGTGTCGAAGGCCGCGTAGGCGGTCGCAAGCCACGACTTCACGCGTTGGCGCTCCAGCAAGCCGAGCGCGTGCGGCCCTTCGCGGTCATTCACCGCCTTCCAGAAGCTGGTGTTCTGCGTATCGATCTTGCGCATGCTGGCCTCGTGCAGGCGCGGCAGCGTGATCACGCGAGCGCCGTTCGCGGTGGCCTTGGAGAGCGACTGCGACGCGAGCAGCATGCCGAAGTCGCTGCCGCGGCCATAGTTCTGCACCACGATGTAGTTGGGCCGGTTGCCGAAGGTGTCGATCAGCGTGCCGAGCAGATCGGTGGAGTCCTTGCCGTCGTCCAGCACATGCCAGAAGTTGACGGCCACGCCCAGTTCGACGAACACGTCGAACAAGTCGGATTCCTTGATCCAGCGCGACAGCGGCGCCAGCGTTTGGGCCGCGAGGTCGACGATGACGCTTTGCTGCGGATTGGTTTCGAAACCGTTCACCACGGTGTCGAGCCCCTCGAAGCTGTCGACCACGATGGGCGACGCAAAGCCTTCATAGAAGCGGGTGAACGAGCTGTGCGAGCGGTCGGTGTCGAAGCCAGTGAAAGGCCGGCTGTGGTCGATGAAGTACTGCGCCAGCACGCGCGCGGTAACCGACTTGCCGACACCGCCTTTTTCGCCGCCGATGAAATTGATGGAGCTCATGAGTTGCTGCTGCCTCGCATGGGTTGAGGAGTGAAGGGCTGAATCATTCTAGGGGGCGCGTTTTCTTTTCTTTTTCTCATTTGCCGCGCTTGGCCATGCCTTGCAGCAAGGGATGTGCCTGCAAGCGCTGCTGCAGCCGCTTTTTCCACGGCGCGGGAAGCGTCGATGCGTCGATCATTGCGGGCCATTGGCTGCGCGCGAGCCGCGCGGTATCTGCAATGACGCGCCGGACCATCGGCTCGTGCAGCCCGGTCGAGAAGCAGAAGGCGCGTATGTTGGCGGGCGTGAACAATGCCGTGCGTTTGGGTGCGGCACCTCCGCCCGCTGCGGGCAGAAGAGGCAAGGCATGGCCGTCGACGCCCTGGAGCGCGGCATATGCCACGATGTCGTAGGCCGGCGCCAGCCGCGGCGCGATGCCGTCCGGATAGATCACGCCGAAATTCTTCAGGTGTGCATCGGGGTTGCCGAGCAGGTCGTTCACCGCCAGGCGCCGCACGAGTTCGAGCACGGCCTCTTCGCCCATCGAAGGAAAGGCGCGCATGGCAAGCGCCATGTCGAGGTAGCTGGAGCTGTATTTGTGCATCGGATCAACCGCAAGCACCTGCGCAAAGTCTTCGAAATGAATGCGGCGCGCGCCCTCGCGGTCGAAGCGGGTGACCGCAAGAAAATCCGGCTCGTCGGGCAGCGCATAGCTGTGTTCGGCCGCAATGGCGGAGAGCGGTGCCAGTTCGGCATGGCAGACCTCGATACCGGCTGCGCCCGCCATTTGGAGCGAAAGCATTTCGAGTTGCGGCATGTGCGGCCGGCCGGCCATGGGCAGCTTGGCGATCACGCGCGTGCTGGCACCGGCACGCGTGCGGGCCACATAGCGGCCGCCCTGGCGGCGCAGGCCGAGCTTGGGCTGCACGCCCGATACCGAAATGCCTTGGGGCATGGGCAGCTCTACCACGGACATCTCGAGCGCGTCCTGGTCTTGCGTGATGAGCCGTTGCAGCGTGCCGCGGTCGACCGAAACCGGGCGGGCGCTCACAGCGCCGGGGAGGTCCCCGCCGCAAGCCGCGAGGAGTTCGAAATGGTCGTTTTCGCGGCAGCCGCGCAACTGCGCGATATGGCTGCGCAGAACGCCTTCGGGCAAGAGGTTCTGAAAGAAGCGCGGAAGCTGGCCACCCTGTGCATTGAAGAGCGGGTTCTTCACGTCGCTCCACAGTGCCGCCTGGGTGGCTGGATCGCTCGCCACCATTGAAAGCGACAGCACTTCAGCCGGCGGAGCGGCCACCAGTTCGGGTTCCGCCACGAAGCGGCACAGGTCGGCGTATTGAAAGAGCTTGCCGAAGCGCCGCGAACCCAGCGAGATTTCGAGGATCTTGACGTTCATGGCGAACGGCGCCGCTTGTTGGCATACGGAGGCGGGGAGGGCGCCTGCGCGATGGCGTGGCCCACGCGGGTGGCAACCGGGCGGTAGCCGTCATCGGGGGCCGTGCTCTCGCCGAAGCCCTTGGGTGCAAGCTGCAGTTCGAGGCCGATGGCGTCGACCAGCGCCAGCAGCGACGACAGCTGCGGATTGCCCTTGAGGCTCAGCGCGTTTCGAACCGAGCGCTCGGTCAGGCCGGAGCGTTCCGCGATTTCCGCGTTGGAGAGACCCGCGGCATCGCGGCGGGCAGTGAGAGCAGTGATGAGTTCCTGTTTGATCACGGAAACATATTACCGCAAACCGCTGTTTGGGAAATATATTTCCTGGACGTGCCCATTGCCCTATCTGGGAATCAAGGTGAAGAAGGGCATGACGACGCCCATGATCCAGTTCTGCCCGAAGTCGAGCGCGGCGCGGCGGTATTTTTCGTCGGCCTGGGCGGCCAGCAGGTCGAGCCGCGCCACCACTTTCGACAACTCGCGGTCGGCCACGAGGTTGCGGCCGCGCTCGCTGATTTCGGTGGCCAGCAGCAGGGGCTGGCCGTCCGGGCCGGTTTTCGACGAGATCAGCCAGAGCGATATTTCGAAATTGCGCGCGGCGCGGTAGCTGTTCTCGGCGTTGACGCCATCGAGCATGGTCTGGTCCCAGGTGTCGCCATTGGCTTGCTTGAGCATGGATGCCCAGCCAACGACCAATGCCGCAACCCGGTCGCCCTGGTAACCCTGCTGACTGGTGTCGAAAGCCAGGCGGATGGCATCGATGCCGGTGGCGCCGCGCAACTCGGGCAGGGCGGGGCCCGTCAGCACCGCGTCCCAGGCGCGCTGGGCGGCCGCTTCGATGCTTGCCGCCGATTTGCGCCATTCGCGTGGGTTGCGCCGGTACAGCGTGGTTTGCACGCGCCGGATCGATTGCAGGTTGTCGCGCAGGGACAGGTTGGCAATGCGGTTGGCGCTCGATTGCAACCATTCCTGGTTGGCATAGGGTTCGGCGCGTTCGGTGGAACGGGTGGCCGCGCAACCGCCAAGGCCCAGCAGTGCAGCTGCGCCAGCCAGCAGGTAGCCGCGGCGCGCGGTGAAGGGTGAAACCAGGGAATCGCTCATGCCCTGACGTTATCATCCACAGCTGGGGCGGCGGCCTGCTTCAAGCGGCAGGCCCGTGCAATTTTCCTTACAAATCAATACCTTGGCGCTATGCCAAGGCAGGCCGACAAGTCGTGCGTCTCAATTCCATCAAGCTTTCAGGCTTCAAGTCGTTCGCCGAACCGACCAACTTCCTGCTGCCAGGCCAGCTGGTCGGCGTGGTCGGGCCCAACGGTTGCGGCAAGTCGAACATCATGGATGCGGTGCGCTGGGTGCTGGGCGAGTCGCGCGCGTCGGAGCTGCGCGGCGAGTCGATGCAGGACGTGATCTTCAACGGCACGACCACGCGCAAGCAGGCCAGCCGTTCGAGCGTGGAACTGGTGTTCGACAACGCCGACCATCGCGCCGGCGGCCAATGGAACCAGTTCGGCGAGATCGCCGTGCGGCGCGTGCTCACGCGCGACGGCACCAGCAGCTACTACATCAACAACCAGCCGGTGCGCCGCCGCGACGTGCAGGACGTGTTCCTGGGCACGGGCCTCGGCCCGCGCGCCTACGCCATCATCGGGCAGGGCACGATCAGCCGGATCATCGAGTCCAAGCCCGAAGAACTGCGCCTGTTCCTGGAAGAAGCGGCGGGTGTTTCCAAGTACAAGGAACGCCGGCGCGAAACCGAGAACCGCCTGGGCGACACGCGCGAGAACCTCACGCGGGTCGAAGACATTCTTCGCGAACTGAACGCAAACCTCGAAAAACTCGAGAAGCAGGCCGAGGTGGCCGCGCGCTACAACACGCTGCAGGGCGAAGCCACCAAGAAGCAGCACCAGCTGTGGTTCCTGAAGCGCAGCGAAAGCGACGCAGACCAGGCCAAGATCAAGGCCGACTCCGAAAAGGCAATCAACGACCTGGAGTCGCGCACGGCCGACCTGCGCCGCATCGAATCCGAACTCGAAACCGTGCGCCAGGCCCACTATGCGGCCGGAGACCAGGTCAACCAGGCCCAGGGCAAGCTCTACGAAGCCAGCGCCGAAGTCGGTCGCCTCGAAGGCGAAATCCGCTTCGTGGTCGAAGGCCGCCAGCGCGTGGAGCAGCGGCTCGTTCAGTTGCGCGAGCAAATGGGCCAATGGGGCCGCCGCCGTGAAGAGGCCGAGGCCGAAATCGAAACCCTGGCCGGCCAGGGCGTCGATGCCGAAGAGCAAGCCGTCATGCTGGCCGCACAACTCGAAGAGCACGACGCGCGCATGCCCGAGCTCGAGGAAGCGCAGCAGCGCGCGCAGGACGAGGCCAATGCGCAGCGCGCCGCCGTGGTGCAGATCCAGCAGCAGATTCAGGTGCTGGCCGCCGACCAGCGCAACATCGAAGACCAGAGCCGGCAACTCACGCAGCGCGGCGAACGCCTGCGCGCCGATCAGAACGCACTGGCCGCGCCGGACGAAGCCCGCCTGCAATCCATGCAGGAAGAACACGCCGCGGCTCAAGAAGCCGCGAGCGAAGCCGAAGCCCGTCTGCACGAGTTGCAGGAATCGGTGCCGCAGCTCGACGACGACCGTCGGACGAAGCAACAGGCCGTCAATACCGAGAGCGCCCGGCATGCCGAGCTCTCGGCACGGCTCGAAGCGCTGCGTGCCCTTCAGGAAAAGGTCAAGACCGACGGCAAGCTGGCGCCCTGGCTCGCCAAGCACGGGCTCGAAGGCATGCAAGGCCTGTGGAGCCGCATCCATATCGAGCAGGGTTGGGAAAACGCGCTCGAAGCGGCGCTGCGCGAGCGCCTGGGCGCGCTCGAAGTCAGCCGGCTCGACATGGTGCGCGCCTTCGGCAACGACGCGCCGCCCGCCAAGCTGGCGTTCTACAGCCCGCCTGATGCCGGCTTGCCGCAAGGCGCTGCCGCGCTACCGCGCCTGTCCAGCCTGCTGCGCCTGAACGATGCAGGTCTGCAAGCTTTGCTGACCGACTGGCTCCACGGCTGCTACACGGCGCAGAGTTTCGAAGAAGCCCTTGCGCAGCGCAGCACGCTGCAGCCCGGCGAAGTCATCTACGTGCAGAGCGGCCACGCCGTCTTCTCGCACAGCGTGAACTTCTACGCCCCGGATTCCGAGCAAGCCGGCTTGCTCGCGCGCCAGCAGGAAATGGAAAACCTGGAGCGCCAGCTGCGCGCCCAGACGCTCATCAGCGAAGAAGCGCGCACCGCGTTGGTCCGTGCCGAAGCCGCCTACGCCGATGCCGCGCAGCGCCTTGTGACGGCGCGCCGTGAAGCGGCCGAGACGCAATCGCGTGCTCACGAACTGCAGGTCGAAACCCTGCGCATGACGCAGCTTGCCGAGCAGACGCGGGCGCGCAGCGATCAACTTGCCGCCGACCTCGCCGAAGTCGATGCGCAACTCGAGGAGCTGCAGGAAAAGCGCATGGCCGCCGAGGGCCGCTTCGAAGAGCTCGACATGCAGTTGGCCGATAGCCAGGAGCGCCATGCGCAGCTCGACGAGCGCGTGATCGAAGCCGGCCGTGCACTCGCCGCGAGCCGCGAGCAGCATCGCAGCCTGGAGCGTCAGGCGCAGGAAGCCACCTTCTCGCAGCGCACGCTCGAAGCCCGCCGCGGTGAACTGAGCCGGGCCATCGAAACTGCATCGCAGCAGGTGGTGGCCCTTACCGATGAAGACGAGCGCGCCAGGGCCGAACTCGGTCGGCTGTCGGACGCCGCAGCCCAGGCGGGCCTGCAGGACGCACTGGCACTCAAGCTCGAACGCGAAGCTGCCCTGGGCGCCGCGCGCAGCCAGTATGACGACCTCACGCTGAAGCTGCGCGCCAGCGACGAGCGCCGGCTCCAGCTCGAACGCGAACTGGATCCGCTGCGCCAGCGCATCACCGAATTCCAGCTCAAGGAACAGGCCGCACGCCTGGGTGTCGAGCAGTACCAGCAGTTGCTGGACGACGCCGGTGCCGATCTCGAAGCGGTCGCCCAGTCAATCGAAACCGACAAGGTGCGCCTCACGGGCCTGCAAAGCGAAATCGACCGCCTGAACCGCGAAGTGGTCGCATTGGGCGCGGTCAATCTGGCAGCGCTGGACGAACTTGCGATTGCCAGCGAGCGCAAGACCTTCCTCGATGCGCAGTCGGCCGACCTGAACGAAGCCATCGGCACCCTCGAAGACGCCATCCGCAAGATCGACGGCGAAACGCGCGAGCTTCTTGGCGGCACCTTCAAGATCGTCAACGAGCACTTCAGCCGCATGTTCCCCGAGCTCTTCGGCGGCGGAAATGCCCGGCTGATGATGACGGGCGACGAAATCCTGGATTCGGGCGTGCAGGTGATGGCGCAGCCTCCCGGCAAGAAGAACCAGACCATCCACCTGCTCTCGGGCGGCGAAAAGGCGCTCACGGCCATTGCGCTGGTGTTCGCCATCTTCCAGCTCAACCCGGCGCCTTTCTGTCTGCTCGACGAGGTTGACGCGCCGCTGGACGACGCGAACACCGAACGCTATGCCAAACTCGTGACCGCCATGAGCCGCGAAACCCAGTTCCTCTTCATCAGCCACAACAAGATCGCCATGGAAATGGCCGAGCAGCTGATCGGTGTCACCATGCAGGAACAGGGCGTGTCCCGCATCGTTGCGGTCGACATGGAATCGGCCGTCTCGATGGTAGAAGCTGCTTAAGCCGAGCAGCGCGCATGAGCAATCTCACTCTCGCCCTGGCCATCCTCGGCGGCCTCGTTCTCGCGGCCGTCGTGGCCTACAACACCGTCACTTCGCGCCGCAATGCGCCGCGGCAGCCCGACGCCGCCAGCGACGATTTTTCCGATGCCGACCGTTCGCCGGCGTCCGCGGCCGACGGCGTGGAGCCGATGCTGCACATCGACCCGCACCAGATGCCGCCGGGCCAGGAGCGGCACGAGCCCTTGTTCGACCCTGACCTGCCAGCGCCCGGCGCCAGCCCCTTGCCCACGGCCGAGCGTCGCGGCGGCCTCGATCCGCTCATCGACGTGATCGCACCGGTGTCGCTGGACGGCCTTGCATCGGGCGACGCAGCCATTGCGGCCATGCCGCCCACCCGCCGCGCGGGCAGCAAGCCCGTGGCCATCGAAGGCCTGAACGAGCACACCGGCCAATGGGAACCGCCGGTTGCGGGCCAGCGCTACAGCGCCTTCCAGGTCGGCGTGCAGTTGGCCAACCGCACCGGCGCGCTCAACGAGATCGAGTATTCCGAATTTGTGGTGAAGGCGCAGGCCTTTGCGGATGCCGTCAACGGCGCGCTCGAATTTCCTGAAATGCTCGATGAAGTGGCGCGCGCGCGCGAGCTCGACCAGTTCGCCAGTGCTCACGATGCGCAGCTGGGCTTTGTGCTGCGCGCGCTGCACGCGGCATGGAGCCCCGGCTATGTGCAGCAGAACGCGGCGCGGCTGGGCTTTGTGGCGGGCATCATTCCCGGCCGCATGGTGCTGCCGACCAGCGAAGTCGGGCTGCCGCCGATCCTCGGGCTGTCGTTCGACACGCAGGCCGCCCTGGCCGACGATCCGGCGCAGTCGGCCATCCGCGAGCTCAGCCTGAGCCTGGACGTGCCGCAGGTCGACCGCGCCGAGCAGCCGTTCCGCCGCATGCGCGAGGCCGCCGCCACGCTGGCGCGCGAGATGGATGGCGTGGTGACCGACAGCGATGGGCAACTGCTGCGCGAGGAAACCATGGACGTGATCGGCGCTGACCTCGAGCAGCTCTACGACACGCTCGAGTCGCGCGATCTGGCCGCCGGTTCGCCTTTGGCGCGACGCCTCTTCAGCTGATCCGATTTTTCGGGAGACACCCATGACAACGCGCGACGAAGCGGCACGCGAAGCCGCCGCACTGAGCGAACTGCTCCACAAGCACGCCCACCTTTATTACGTGCTCGACGCGCCCGAACTGCCCGACGCCGAGTACGACAAGCTGTTCCAGCGGCTGCAGGCCATCGAGGCCGAGTTTCCCGACCTGCGCACGCCCGATTCACCCACGCAGCGCGTCGGCGGCAAGGTGCTCGAAGGCTTCGTGAAGGTGCGCCACAAGGTGCCGATGTTGTCGATTCGCACCGAGACCGACATCTCGCCCGGCGGCGCCAGTGCGTTCGATGCACGGGTACGCAAGGAGCTGGGCCTGGCTGAAGACGGCCCTCAGGTCGAATATGTTTGCGAGCTCAAGTTCGACGGCCTCGCCATGAACCTGCGCTACGAGAACGGCGTGCTGGTGCAGGCTGCAACGCGCGGCGACGGCGAGGTGGGAGAAGAGGTTACGCAGAACATCCGCACGGTGCGCGATATTCCGCTGCGGCTGAACGGCAAGGCACCGCCCGTGGTCGAGGTGCGTGGCGAGATCTACATGAAGCGCGCCGACTTCGACGCGCTCAATGAGCGCCAGCGAGAGAAGATTGCGGCCGGCCAAAAGAACGAGAAGGTGTTCGTCAATCCGCGCAACGCAGCAGCCGGCGCGGTGCGCCAACTCGACCCGGCCATTGCGGCAGCGCGCCCGCTGAGCTTTTTTGCCTATGGTCTCGGCGAGGTCACGCCGGCGAGCGAGGGCGGTCCGGATTTTCCGACCCAGTTCGACTGGCTGCAGCAGTTCGACGCATGGGGTTTTCCGGTGGCCAAGCAGACGGCGCGTGCGAGGGGGGCGATCGAGTTGATCGCGTTCCACGAGAACATCGGCCGTCAGCGCGATGCCTTGCCCTACGACATCGACGGCGTCGTCTACAAGGTCGACAGCCTGGAGCTGCAGCGGCAGCTCGGCTTCGTCTCGCGCGAGCCGCGCTGGGCCGTGGCGCACAAGTACCCTGCGCAGGAACAACTCACCGAGGTGCTCGGCATCGAAGTGCAGGTGGGCCGCACCGGCAAGCTGACGCCGGTGGCCAAGCTCGCACCCGTGTTTGTCGGCGGCGTGACCGTGACCAACGCCACGCTGCACAACGAGGACGAGGCGCGCCGCAAGGACGTGCGCGTGGGCGACCAGGTCATCGTGCGTCGCGCGGGCGACGTGATTCCCGAAGTGGTCGGCGTGGTGCCCGAGAGCCTGGCCAAGCCCGAGGGCGAGCGCGGCCCGTTGTTCACCATGCCGCGCCAGTGCCCGGTGTGCGGATCGGAAGCGCTGCGCGAAGAGGGCGAAGTCGACTACCGCTGCACAGGCGGCCTGTTCTGCGCCGCCCAGCGCAAGGAAGCCATCCTGCACTTTGCGGCGCGCCGCGCGGTCGATATCGACGGGCTCGGCGACAAGCTGGTCGAGCAATTGGTCGATGCCAACCTGATCCGCACCTTGCCCGACCTGTACAGGCTTGGCTTCACCACCTTGGCGGGCCTGGACCGCATGGCGGAGAAGTCGGCCAAGAACCTCGTCGACGCGCTCGAAGCATCGAAGAAAACCACGCTGCCGCGCTTCCTGTTCGGGCTGGGTATCCGGCATGTGGGCGAAAGCACTGCGAAAGACCTGGCCAAGCATTTCGGCAAGCTCGACGCGATCATGGATGCGACCGAAGAACAGTTGCTCGAGGTCAACGACGTCGGCCCGGTGGTGGCGCAAAGCCTGCGCACCTTCTTCGACCAGCCGCACAACCGCGAGGTGGTCGAGCAGTTGCGGGCCTGCGGTCTGACGTGGGAAGAGGGCGAACCTGCCGCCCGCG
This sequence comes from Variovorax sp. CCNWLW186, assembly GCF_037203865.1. Taxonomy (NCBI): domain Bacteria; kingdom Pseudomonadati; phylum Pseudomonadota; class Betaproteobacteria; order Burkholderiales; family Comamonadaceae; genus Variovorax; species Variovorax sp. CCNWLW186. The sequence goes on from NZ_JBBCBO010000001.1 coordinate 439,091, forward strand.
CGCCCAAGCCGCTGGCGGGGCTGACCTTCGTCATCACCGGCACCCTTCCTACGCTCAGCAGGGACGAAGCAAAGGACAAACTGGAATCAGCCGGTGCCAAGGTGGCCGGCTCCGTCAGCAAGAAAACCAACTACCTGGTTGCGGGCGAGGAGGCCGGCAGCAAGCTGGACAAGGCCCGCGAGCTCGGCGTGAACGTGATCGACGAGGCGGGTATGCTGGAGATACTCGCCAACGGCGTGCCGGGTTGAGAGCTTGGAGGTCCGGCGTCCTTACGGCTGGTTACGTGACTTCACACCAGCGCAGTCAACAGGGACTACAAGCTGGCGTTGAAGACAAAAGGCTGACAAGGAGTCCCTTATGCAGAAAATTCGTGTTCTCGGTACCTGCGTCGCCATCGGCGGCATCGCGCTGCTCGGCGGCTGCGTTGCGGTGCCCGGCGATCCTTACTACAACGGGGGCTACTCGCAGCCGTATTACGACAGCCCGGTGGTCGTTCAGCCGGCGCCCGTCTACATTGAAGGCGGCGCCTACTACGAAGGCCGTCGTCCTTACTACGGTGGGCGGCCCTATTACGGTGACCGGCCCTACTACGGGCGGCCAGGTTATCCGGCTGTGCGGCCGGGCTACCCGGTGGGACGTCCGGGCTGGGGCGGCGGCGGTGGACGGCCGCCCGGTGGTGGCGCGATCGTGCCGCCGACCGGCAATACAGGCGTTTCGCCATTGCCGCAGTACCGCTCGCCACCGCCGAACGCTCGTCAACGGCTGTACACGTCGCCCGACTCCAAGAATCAAACGCCTCCCTGATCGGAGCGCGGCGGGCTACTGAGCCTCGGCGCACGGCTGTCGCGATAATCCCGCCATGGCCATTCGCGAAATCCTGAAAATGGGCGATCCCCGGCTGCTGCGCGTTGCGCAGCCGGTCAGCGCTTTCGACACCGACGAACTGCACCTTCTGGTGCGCGACATGTTGGAGACGATGATTGCGGTCAACGGTGCCGGGCTGGCCGCACCGCAGATCGGCGTCGACCAGCAGCTGGTCATTTTCGGCACAGACGTCGTCAACCCACGCTACCCCGACGCGCCGCCGGTGCCCCGCACCGTGCTGCTGAATCCCGTCATCACGCCGATCGGCGACGAGGAAGAAGAGGGCTGGGAAGGGTGTCTTTCGGTGCCGGGCCTTCGCGGCGTGGTGCCGCGCTTTTCGAGCATCCGCTATACCGGCTTCGATCCGTATGGCGATCCGATCGACCGGACCGTGAGCGGTTTTCATGCGCGCGTGGTGCAGCACGAAGTCGATCATCTGCTTGGCAAGCTCTACCCGATGCGGGTGCGCGACTTTTCGCGCTTCGGCTACACCGACGTGCTGTTTCCCGGGCTTGACGCCAACGACGACGACTGAAAAAAAGCGGCCGGTTCATCACCGGCCGCATGCGTTCAGTTGTACTTGCCGCCCAGGCCGAAGCGGCCACCGCCGAACAGCGCGACGGCAATTGCCGAGAACAGGAACATGCCCTGCAGTTCCAGCGCCCAGCCGCCTTGCCCATTGAGCGCGCCCAGGTCCTTCTGGTGAACCAGCCAGATCGCCACCACCATGTTGATGGCAACGATCAGCGCTGCCGGGCGGGTGAACAGGCCCACGATAAGCAGCACGGGCGCGAGGATTTCACCCACGTAGACCAGGTATGCCATGGCCGCCGGCAGCCCGTGGGATGCCAGCATGCCGCCGATGCCGTCGACCCCCTTGCCGACCTTCGCGATGCCGTGCAACAGAATGAGGATGCCGAGTGCAACGCGCAGAACGAGCTTGCCGGTGTCATCGGATTTGGTCATGAGCAGATTCCTGGTGAGAGTGATTGAAGGGCCATATGTTAGTGAATGTGCCACGGGCAGGAAAAGCCCGGAGCAGCTCACGATGCGGCATATGCATTCAACCGTCCGTTCTTTGGCAGAGTAGCGCGCTGCCCCGTACACTGCCTTTTGCTTGTTTGTTGAGGAGAACACACCAATGAAGAGTCGATTCCGTCCCGCGCTGGCCATTGCCGCATCCATCGTTGCTTTTGCGGCCGCCGCGCCGGCCTTCGCCGGTAAAACGCTCGACGCCGTCAAGCAGCGCGGCACCGTGAAATGCGGCGTGACGAACGGCGTGGCCGGCTTTTCCGCGCCCGATACGCAGGGCAACTGGTCGGGCCTGGACGTGGACACCTGCCGCGCCATTGCCGCCGCCGTGCTGGGCGACGCGAAAAAGGTCGATTTCGTGCCGCTCAATTCGCAGCAGCGCTTCTCGGCCCTGCAGGCCGGCGAAATCGACATTCTTGCGCGCAACACCACGTGGACGCTCACGCGCGATGCTTCGCTGGGCTTCAACTTCACCACCATCACCTATTACGACGGCCAAGGCTTCTTGGTGCCGAAGAAGCTCAAGGTGACCAGCGCCAAGCAGCTCAAGAACGCGACCATCTGCACGCAGTCGGGCACCACCAACGAGAAGAACGTGTCGGACTACTTCCGCGCCCAGAACATTCCGGTCAAGACGGTGGTGTTCGAAAGCTTCGAGGCTTCGTTCAAGGCATTTTTCTCGGGCCGCTGCCAGGCTTTCACCACCGACGCCTCGGCGCTCGCGGGGCTGCGCAACAAGGAGGCACCCAACCCCGACGACTACATCATCCTGCCCGAGCTCATTTCCAAGGAGCCGCTCGCGCCGCTGGTGCGCCGCGGCGACGACGAATGGTTTGCCATTGCCAAGTGGGTGCCCAACGCGCTCATCGAGGCCGAGGAATTCGGCGTTACCCAAGCCAATGCAGACGATTTGAAGGCCAACAGCAAGGACCCGGCGCAACAGCGCCTGGTCGGCACCGGCGAAGACCTGGGCAAGCTGCTGGGCCTCGACAAGGATTGGTCGTTCCGCGCCATCAAGGCCGTGGGTAACTACGGCGAAATGTTCGAGCGCAACGTCGGACCGAAATCTGTGCTCAAGCTGCCGCGCGGATCGAACAATCTCTGGAACAAGGGCGGCCTGATCTACGCACCACCGGTTCGATGAGCCGGCAAGCCTCGCGCCGCGGCGCCTGGCTGGCCTGGATCGTCCAGGCGCTGCTGGTGCTGGCCGTGCTGGCCGGCGCCGTCTGGGTGATGAACCACGCGCTCGATGTGCTGCGCTCGCGCGGGGTGCGGTCGGGGTTCGACTTTCTCACCGAGCCGGCGGGCTTTTCCATCAGCGAAGGCTGGCTCGACTTCGATGCCAGCCAGCCGTTCTGGCGCGCCTTCCTTGCCGGGTTGATCAACACCGTGCGGGCGGCGGTGCCCGCGGCCGTCTTCGCGGTCGTGCTCGGCACCTTGATCGGCATCGGCCGGCTCGCGCCGCACGTGCTGTTGCGCGGCATTTGCACGGCGTATGTCGAAGTGCTGCGCAATGTGCCGCTGCTGGTGCAACTGCTGATGCTGGCCTTTGCCATGGCCAACCTGTTGCCCGACCCGACCGAGCCGGTGCGTTTGCTGCCGGGGGTGTGGCTCAGCAAGGGCGGTTTGAGCGTGCCCTGGCCTGTGTCGGGCGAGGACGGCTGGTGGCCCACGCACTTCGAATGGCCCGAGAAGGGCGACTTTGGCGTGAGCGGCGGTGCGGCGCTGAGCCCTGAGTACGTGACCATCGTCGCGGGCCTGTCGTTTTACTCGGCGGCTTTCGTGGCGGAAATCGTGCGTGCCGGCATTCTCTCGGTGTCGCAGGGGCAGGTGTTGGCCGGGCAGGCGCTCGGCCTTACGACGGTGCAGCAGCTGCGCGTCGTGATCCTGCCGCAGGCGCTGCGCGTGATCGTGCCTTCGCTCACCAACCAGCTGCTCAGCCTCACCAAGAATTCGTCGCTCGCGGTCGCCGTGGGCTACCCCGAACTGGTGTCGGTAGCCAACACCACCATCGGCTCGAACGGGCGCGCTTTCGAGTGCATCGCGATCATCATGGCGGTGTACCTGCTGCTGTCGCTGCTGATCTCTTTCGGCATGAACTGCTACAACGCAAGGGTTGCGCTCAGGGGCTGGCAATGAGAAACGTCGCCCAAGGCCCCATTGCCTGGCGCAGCGAGCTCTGGGGTTCGCCGCTGCGCGCGTTGGCCACGGTGCTGCTGCTTGCGCTGCTTGCGTGGGGCGGCTTCCATGCCGTCGAATGGGGCGTGCTGAACGCGGTGTTCCGGCCCGACGCTGAAGCCTGCCGCGCGGTACAGCACGGCGCCTGCTGGGGTGTGGTGGCCGAGAAGTGGCGGCCGATGCTGTTCGGCCGCTTTCCCTATGAAGAGCAGTGGCGTCCTGCCATTGCCGTGGTGGTGTTGTCGGCCGTCACGGTGCTGAGCGCCTGGCCGCGCAGCTGGCGCTGGTGGCTGGCGCCACTGTGGGTTGCGGCGCTGCTGCTGTTCGTGCTGCTGATGCGCGGCGGCGTGGCGGGCCTCGCCTCCGTGCCGACCAGTCGCTGGGGCGGGCTGCCGCTCACCATCGGCCTTGCGGTGGTGGGCCTGGCGCTGGCCTTTCCGCTGGCACTGCTGCTCGCACTGGGGCGCCGCTCGGGCTGGCCGGTGGTTCGCACGCTCAGCGCGAGCTACATCGAGCTGGTGCGCGGCGTGCCGCTGATCTCGGTGCTGTTCATGGCCTCTTTCCTGCTGCCGCTGCTGTGGCCCGCGGGTTGGCAGCCCGATGTGCTGGTGCGCGTGCTGGCGGGGCTTACGCTGTTCGTGGCGGCCTACCTGGCCGAGATCATCCGCGGCGGCCTGCAGGCCGTGCCGCGCGGACAGACCGAGGTGGCGATGGCGCTCGGCTTCGGGCGCTGGCCGGTGCAGCGGGACATCGTGCTGCCGCAGGCGTTGCGGCTCGTGGTGCCGGCGCTGACCAACAACGTGGTGGGCACGCTGAAAGACACATCGCTGGTCACCGTGGTGGGGCTGTTTGAGCTGACCGGCGCATTGGGCCTGGCCTTAGGCGGCGATCCGACCTGGCGGCCGTTCTACCTCGAGGGCTATCTCTTCATCGCGGCGGTGTATTGGGTGCTGTGCTTTGGGCTTTCGCGCTACAGCGTGTGGCTGGAGCGAAGGCTGGCGGGCGCGCCGACCTGAACCCTGCAGATAGCCAGCGCTGCCGGGTTCAGTTCTTTCTTTTGAGGCCTCGGCATCAGTTCGGCGTAGCCGGTTGCCGGATCGCGCTCGCGGGCGAAGCGCCATTCGGGTAGCCAGGCGACCAGGATCTCAGCCGTGGCCCGCACCATGCAGCCCGGCGCGACATAGCTGGACATCCGAATGGCTGACGCCCGGAAATCAATAGCCGCCCCGGTGCTTGAGGCCGTGCAAGACTTGCAAGCCCAGGAGCAGATCGTCACCCGCGAGACGCTGGCCGAGCTCATCGGCCTGAAGCTGAGCGTGATCGACGACCGCCTGGGCACTCTGACCGATGACGGCGTCGAAGACCGAAGCAACCACGCAACGAGCTGTGTGCGGCTTGATGAGCCGTTAGTTCAAACATCGGTGCAGTTGACTGTTACATTTCAGCATGCGATCTCTTGCCGCCGTCGACGTCTCCCGCTTTCTGAAGGAAAAAAGAGAAAGAAAAGCCTTTAGGCGCAACCACAGAAAATGGCGCGCTGCTTCAAATCAGTCTGACCAAGAGGAGATTGACGCGCATTATGGCGAGCACTCGACCGTAATACGACTTCTCGCCGATGGACTCGTGCCAAGCGCTCGCGCGGTGCGCAAAAGACGCGTGATCTTCGAGGCCCCTGAGAATTTTTCCATAATCGAAAATCCGGATGAATGTCTCGATGCACTACGTCGCCTGGCTGCCGACTTGTTAGTTGAGAAACCCCGCTCTATCCACATTAATCTCGGGAAGGTAAAGCAATACGATGTTGGGGCCAACGCGATTTTGGATGTCTTGGTCGCAGAGGTCTCATTTAAGGCGCGCAAGGAAAGACGCAAGGTTCGATGGACTGGGCAATATCCAGCTGACAAGAAGCTCAAACGATTAATTCGAGCTTTGGGTGTCATCAAGAAATTACAAATTGTCCATGAGTACCCTGAGCCCGAAGAGGCTGCCAAGCTGGAGGCGTTTGACGACAGGTGTCGCCACTACATGCGCGCGGTGCGGCTCACCGAGGTCGACAAGAAGTCGCGTGTCACACAACAGTTTGCAGATCACCTTAGTGGCTGCTTGGAGCGCGTTGGCCGGCAATTCACGCCTGCTGCCAGACATTTGCTCTGCCGATACATAGGTGAAATCCTGGACAATGCGGAAGAGCACGCAGGAATGATGGATTGGTCAATCCAAGGGTACTTGGATACTCATCGCGCACCCTGGGTCTGCGAAATAGTTTTGTTTAATTTTGGCAAAACATTTTCGCAAAATTTCAGGGATTTGGATTCGGATTCGTACACGAGAGATATGATTTCTCGCTATGTTGAATCTCATTCAAAAAAGCAACTGTTCAAAAAGAGCTGGAACCCTGATGATCTCTATACATTGATAGCACTGCAGCAGCACGTCAGCACGAAGAACTATACAAAAGACGATACTCGAGGCAATGGAACCTATGACCTGATGATGTTCTTCGAGCGTGTTTGTTCGGAGTGCCTCGCTGAAGGCTCGGCTTTAAACCCAATCATGACCTTGATTTCGGGTGGAACGCGCATACTTTTCGATGGTCGATACCGGATGAAGCCGAACGGCGCAGGTTCAGGGGTGATTGCATTCAATGACGCCAACGACTTGCACCAGAAGCCCGACCCTACCAGTGTGATGCACATGGATTCGGCTACATTCCCTGGTACCGTACTAAGCATAAAATTTCCGATCTCTGCAGAGCAAGCCACCACGGTGCCATCCACAGGAACACCATCATGAACGCGGTCACCATCGACCTTGCCAAGTACAACGGCCCCGTCTACACAGGACGGGAGCGTGGTAAGCAGCTGCGTGAGAAGTTGGCGCTCGACAAATTCGACAGCGAAGAGGCCGACGTGACCATCGTGATTCCTGAGGGAACCTACACAGTGACGAGTTCATTTTTCCTTGGACTTCTGGGGCCGAGCGTGATTCGTTGCGGCAGTAAGGGTGCCTTCTTCCATCGGTTCCATTTTCAGGCTCCGGACTTCCTAAAGCCCGAGGTGGAGGGCTACGTAGCGCGAGCGCTTCAACAGCGTAACCTCTTCGCCTGACAGTCACGTTGAACGACCCGTACGGTCTAGAGTTGCGTGTCGAACGCACGCTCCCCCCTTCGTCCGTTGGCAGAGCAGAGCAGGCTGAAATGGCCAGGTTCTTCGCTGCGGCCGGACCGTTGGATACTCAAGGCGCTACTGCCAGCGGCCAAGCCGACGTAGTGCGGGTAGAGGGTCTCGATTGTCGTCAGGTGCAGGGCTTGAAGGAATCTGCCCTGGTGGTATGCCTCTCGGGGAAAGATGCTTCTTGGGAAAAAATTCTTCCTAGTATTCCATCGGCTCTGATAAGCATTCTCGCTCTCGTGGTTAGCTGGAAGGCGTTGGGCTACAACAGGTCCAAGGACAGCCATGCTCGCACGCAGTCGATCAATGACGACTACTGGCTGCGGAAGGTACTCTCGCCGAGCACTACTGAACCCCTTCTCGACTTCACTTCGAATCTGTGGGTGGCGCTGCCCCCTGCTCAAGGCACAGACTTGCAGGCGGAAGAAGAGGTTTTTAAGACGATAGAAGAGAAGCTTCAGGCCATCTCGGTCGGATTCGGCAACTTCAACGTTGTTGATCCATCCCTTGCGGTCAGCATCCGCGAACATGTTGATCGGTTCCAGGACCGCCTTACGACCTACAGCTATCAGCTTAAGGAGCATCGTGCTGGCAATGCTGCGCTGCCCAGCCGATCGGAAGCGCTCGAAGAGCTCGCAGGCATTCAAATCACCTTGCTTCGCTGCATAAAGAACCACCAGGGAAGCCTCCGCGCCGAGGAGCCGGGGGCGGCCGCTTGGTGGCGCAATGCAGCCTCATGGGCGAGGCAGCGGGTAACTCGAAAGTCCACTCGTTGAGCGTTGGAGGCATGCAGTGTGCTGACTTCCGAGTGGGTGCGTCTCTGACCGGGTCAGGACCTCCATACGGTTTCGCGGTAGAGCCATGTCCGCGAGAACATCACTCACCGACTACGGACCCGAACATCACTGCGGCCCTGGCGTTGGAGCGGGACGGCAAGCCACTCCACCATTCCCCGTTGCCCATCCCAGGGGACGGAGGGCAATACGTGAACCGCACAGTTCAGCGCACACTGCGCGTTTAGCCGGATGGGTCTATGACCGAGGCGCTTCGCCAGCTAGTTGTCTCCTCGCACCATTTCAATCGCACCTTCACCCGTCAGGACTGCCCTGGCGGTTCAGAGCTTCAGCTTCTTCAAGACATCTAGAAGAGTTTGCTGTACGGCCTCCTTGGTCACTTCTTTATTGGCCATACTGATGCCGATGGAAGTCGCCGGGCCTTGTTTGGTCTGTACGTCAACATCTCCGTCGCCCGTGTACTTGAACTCCACCGAGGCCAGATTGCGCCGCTCTTGGGACGTGAAAAAAAAGGACATCCTCGGGTAGGGTCGATCCTCAAAATCCTTGTGAAAACTGCCGGTGATGGCTTGTCCGTCCAAGTAGCCGCGAAACTCCGTCATTGCAGGTTCGATAGTGGAAGCGCAAAGGTCCAAGAACTTTTGCAAAGCTTCCTGTCTTTTCTTTGCTGCTGCTTCGCGAGCGATCTTCGCGGCGTGCTCTCGCGCGTCGAGTGCGGCTTGCTGCTCGTTCAGATGCGCCAATGCCTGGCGTTTGATGTCCTCGCTCATTTTGTCAGTCCGTCGTTCTGGAGCAGTCAGTGTATCCATGGACTTGCGTTCTGAACGGCCCGTCTAGGGTTCGAACTCGGCTGACTACGACATCCACCAACGAAGAAGGGGCGAGAAGATTCGCCCAGGAGAATCACCAGGTTGTCCACGACACTCGTGATCCCTCCGTTGCCACCCTCAAGCGATACTTTGAACTTCGCGATCGCGGCAATAGCGCCTACTTTCGGGCACTGTTCCTCACAGCGGTGCTGTCGCTCCTTCTATCTCTGCCACTGACGCTCCTTGGTGCGTGGCGTTTGGGATGGTTGCGAAAAGCGGCAACGCGGGTGCTCCCGCAGGCCTTCGGTAAGGCGTGAGGGCGACCACGAGCCCCGCAGCAGATCTCTTGAGGCGATCGAAGACGGGGTGATGCCTAGCAAGGCCACGTCGCAGCGTGTCGTTCCGGGCAACCTGATCCTCAGTTGATCAATGGCTGCGTGGCACCCCTGTAGGGATTCGCGAATCCTCTACACAGCGCACCATAACGGACCTCGAGCATGGCGTGAGCCCTGAACGCGCAGCCCTTTCATCGTCGCGGCGGGCCGCAGCGGTGCTGCCGGAGTCGTCACGGATTCCTCTGCGACAACCACTCCCCAAAACCGGTACTTGCCTTTGAGGTATTCCTCATAGTTCGGGCGGGCGGTGGGATCGCTCGAAGGAGAGCAGGCCATCGCAGGGGCAGCGGAAGCCACCAGCATGCATGCGAGGCCTAACTGCATTGTTTGTGATCGCATGTGTTTGTAGCTTTTTCCTCAGCCCGCCGACAGCGCCTTGTCCACCACCTTCTGCGCCTCTTCGAGGATGCGCCCCAGGTGCTCCGCACCCTTGAAGCTTTCGCCGTAGATCTTGTAGATGTTCTCGGTGCCCGAGGGCCGGGCGGCGAACCAGCCGTTGGCCGTGACGACCTTCACGCCGCCGATGGCCGCGCCGTTGCCCGGCGCATGGCTCAGCACGGCTTCGATCTTGTCGCCGGCCAGTTCGGTCGAACTGATCTGCTGCGGCGACAGGCTCGACAGCTTTTTCTTCTGCTCGACCGTGGCTGCCGCATCGACGCGGTCGGACACCGGCTGGCCCAGTGCCTGTGTCAGTTCCGCATAGCGTTCGCCCGGATCGCGCCCGGTGCGCGCGGCGATCTCGGCCGAGAGCAGGGCAGGCACGATGCCGTCCTTGTCTGTGGTCCACGCAGAGCCATCGAAGCGCAGGAAGGTCGCGCCCGCGCTTTCTTCGCCGCCGAAGCCCAGCGATCCATCCACCAGCCCGTCGACGAACCACTTGAAGCCCACCGGCACCTCGTAGAGCTTGCGGCCGAGTCGGGCCGTGACGCGGTCGATCATCTGGCTGCTCACCACCGTCTTGCCCACGGCCGCCTGCGCCGGCCATTGCGGTCGGTGCGTGTAGAGGTAGTCGATCATCACCGCGAGGTAGCTGTTCGGCTGCATCAGGCCCGAGCTGCGCGCGACCACGCCATGGCGGTCGTGATCGGTGTCGCAGGCAAAGGCGATGCCGAAGCGGTCTTTCAGCGCGATCAGCTTGTGCATCGCGTCGGGCGACGACGGGTCCATGCGGATGCGGCCGTCCCAGTCGAGCGACATGAAGCGGAAGGTCGGGTCGACTTCCTGGTTCAGCACGGTAAGGCGCTTGAGCTTGTAGCGCTCGGCGATGGCCGGCCAGTAGTGCACGCCGGCGCCACCCAACGGGTCGACACCGAGGTCGATCTCCACACCGCGGATGGCATCCATGTCGAGCACCTGCGCCAGGTCTTCGACATACGTGTTCAGGTAGTCGTGGCGGTGCGTGGTCGATGCGCGCAGCGCCTGCGCGAGTGGCATGCGCTTCACGCCTTCGAGCCCGTTCGCCAGCATCTTGTTGGCGGCAGCCTCGACCGCGGAGGTAATGTCGGTGCCCGCCGGGCCACCGTTGGGCGGGTTGTACTTGAAGCCGCCGCTTTCGGGCGGGTTGTGCGAAGGCGTGATCACGATGCCGTCGGCCAGCCCTGTCGTGCGGCCGCGGTTGTAGACCAGGATGGCATGCGAGACCGCGGGCGTGGGCGTGTATTCGTCGTCCTTCGAGAGCATCAGCTCCACGCCGTTGGCGGCCAGCACTTCCACCGCGCTGTTGAATGCGGGCGTGGAGAGCGCATGCGTATCGATGCCCAGGAACAGCGGGCCGTCGATGCCCTTTTGCCGCCGATAGTCGGCAATCGCCTGGCTTATCGCCAGCACATGCCATTCGTTGAAAGCGTCGTCGAAAGAAGAGCCGCGGTGCCCCGATGTTCCAAAGGCCACGCGCTGGGCGGGCACCGATGGATCGGGCCGGCCCGTGTAATAGGCCGAGATGAGGCGCGGAACGTTGACGAGCAGGTCCAGCGGTGCGGGCTGGCCCGCAAGAGGGTTGGTCTTTTGGCTCATGTCGAGTGTTGCCGTTCGAGTTGAATCAAGTCGGCAACATCATGCCGCAGGATGCGCCTGCGAACGAAACAAGCGGAAAGCAAGCGCCTCAGGAGGCCAGCGCCTCCATCAGCTCCGTCTCGATGGCCAGTTGCGTCTTCTGTCCCTGCAGCTCGGGGCCGCTGATAAGGAACGTGTCTTCCACTCGTTCGCCAAGCGTTGTGACCTTGGCGAGCTGCAGGTTCAGGTGGTGCCGCGCGAGCACGCGCGCCACCGAATACAGCAGCCCCGCGCGGTCGCTGGCCGAGATGTTGAGCAGCCAGCGCTGCGCCTTGTCGTCGGGCAGCAGGCTGATGCGCGGCTTGATGGGAAAGCTGCGCACCCGGCGCGAGACCCGGCCCACGCTGGGCGGGGGCAGGGGGCCGGCCTCTGTGAGCGTTTGAGCAAGGCCCAACTCGACCATGCTGATGAGATCGCGGTAATGGTCGGGCAGGAAAGTAGTTACAACCTGGAAGGTGTCGAGACCGTAGCCGTTGCTGGTGGTGTGTACTTTCGCGTCAAGAATGCTGAACGACGACTGGTCGAAATAGCCGCAGATGCGCGCGAAGAGATCGGGCTGGTCGGGCGTGTACACCACCACCTGCAGTCCTTCGCCGACGGGCGAAAGGCGCGCCCGCACGATGGGCGGTGCCTTGGGGTCCACCGGCACATTGGGTGGCGGCACAAAGCGCGAAAGCTGCTTGGCGTGCCAGGCGATCTCGCTGGCCTCGTGGCGCATGAAGTAGCCGACGTCGAGCGTGTCCCACAGCGCCTTGTGTGCTTCGAAGCGCTGCGCATGCAGTGCAAGCTGCACCAGCGCCTCGCGCTTGCGTGACTCCACCTCGGCATCCGGGTCGGGCATGCGGCCACCGAGGGCGCGCAGGGTGTAGCGGTAAAGGTCTTCGAGCAGCTTGCCCTTCCAGGCATTCCACACGCGTGGCGATGTGCCGCGAATATCGGCAATGGTGAGCAGGTAGAGCGCCGTGAGGTAGCGCTCGTTGCCCACGCGCTTGGCAAACGCGCCGATCACTTCCGGGTCGCTCAGGTCCTGCTTTTGCGCCACCTGGCTCATCACCAGGTGTTCGGCCACGAGAAATTCGATGAGCTTCGCGTCTTCGCGCGCAATGCCATGCTGCTTGCAGAAGCGTTGCACGTCGCGCGCGCCGAGCGTCGAGTGGTCGCCGCCGCGGCCCTTGGCAATGTCGTGGAACAGTGCGGCCACGTAAAGAATCCACGGCTTGTCCCAGCCGGCCGCAAGCTGCGAGCAGAACGGATATTCGTGCGCGTGCTCGGCAATGAAGAAGCGCCGCACGTTGCGCAGCACCATCAGGATGTGCTGGTCCACCGTGTACACGTGGAAAAGGTCGTGCTGCATCTGCCCCACGATGCTGCGGAACACCCGCAGGTACCGCCCCAGCACCGAGGTCTGGTTCATGAGCCTGAACGCATGCGTGATGCCGTACGGCTGCAGCAGGATGCGCATGAAGGTCTCGTGATTCGCCGGGTCGTTCCGGAACTTGCTGTCCATGACATGGCGCGCGTTGTAGAGCGCGCGCAGCGTGCGTGCCGACAGGCCCTTCACGCCGATGGTCTTCTGGTAGAGCAGGAAGGTCTCGAGAATGGCGCGCGGCTCGCGCTCGTAAAGGTCGTCGCTCGCAATTTCGATAAGGCCGGCGCGTTCGTAGAAGCGCTCGTTGATCGGCGTGTGCTGTTCGTCGCTGGGCTGCAGCCGCTCCGAGATGTTGAGCAGCAAGATCTGGTTGAGCTGCGTGACCGCCTTGGCCGCCCAGTAGTAGCGCCGCATCAGCGCTTCGCTCGACTTGCGCTGCGATTCGCTCTCGTAGCCGAAGCTCGCGGCCACGGCCGTCTGCAGGTCGAACACCAGCCGGTCTTCGCGTCGATTGGCAATCACGTGCAGCCGTGCGCGAATCAGCGAAAGCAACGCTTCGTTGCGCTTGATCTGCTGCGCCTCGAACGGCGTGGCCAGGCCGTTCTTTGCCAGGTCATCCCAACGGCTGCCGTAGCCGGCGGCCTTGGTCATCCAGAGAATGGTTTGCAGGTCGCGCAGGCCGCCCGGCGATTCCTTGCAGTTGGGTTCGAGTGCGTAAGGCGTGTTGTCGAACTTCTGGTGGCGGTGCCGCATTTCCTGCGACTTGGCGACGAAGAAGGCCTGCGGATCGATGGCGCGGGTAAAGCGGCGGCGGAAGGCGACAAAGAGCTTCTTGTTGCCCGCAATCAGCCGTGCCTCGAGCAGCGAGGTCTGCACGGTGACGTCTTTTTCTGCCTCGGCCAGGCACTCTTCGAGCGTGCGCACGCTCGAGCCGATTTCAAGCCCCGCGTCCCAGCAATGCCCGATGAAGGCTTCGATGCGTGCCGGATCGATTTCGCTGGCGTGCCCTTCGGGCGGCAGCAGCAGGAGCACGTCGACATCGGAATACGGGAACAACTCGCCGCGGCCGAAGCCGCCCACGGCCGCCAGGGTGAGCGAGTCGCCGAAATCGGCCTCCCGCCAAAGCGCGCACAAGGTCTGGTCGGCCAGCGCGGACAACTGCCGCAGCACCGTGTGCACGCTGCGCGTGGGCGCGCGTGCAAAACGCAAGGTTTCGAAGAGTGCGAGCTTCTTTGCGCGATAGGCTTCGCGCAGCGTTGCCACGTCGATCTTGGCTGGTTCGATCACGGCTTTGTCCGGGGCCGTGCGCCGCTCGCGCGGCTCACGTTTTCGTTGAGGTGACGAAGGAGGGCAGGGGCGGGCTGCCTTCGGACAGCGTGAGCACCTCGTAGCCCGTTTCGGTGACCAGCACCGTGTGCTCCCATTGCGCCGAGAGCGAATGGTCGCGCGTGACGATGGTCCAGCCGTCGTACTGGCCGCCCTTGAAGTCTTCCTTCACGTCGCGCTTGCCGGCGTTGATCATCGGCTCGATGGTGAAGATCATGCCGGGCTTGAGTTCTTCGAGCGTGCCCGGGCGGCCGTAGTGCAGCACCTGCGGTTCTTCGTGAAAGCGCTGGCCCACGCCGTGGCCGCAGAACTCGCGCACGACAGAAAAACCGTGGCCTTCGGCAAATTTCTGGATTGCGTAGCCGATGTCGCCCAGGTGGGCGCCCGGGCGCACTTGCAGAATGCCGTGCCACATGGCTTCGAAGGTGATGCTGCAAAGCCGCTTGGCCGCAATGGAGGCGTCGCCGATGATGTACATGCGGCTGTTGTCGCCAAACCAGCCGTCCTTCACCACCGTGACGTCGACGTTCATGATGTCGCCCTTCTTCAAAGGCTTGTCATTCGGAATGCCGTGGCAGACCACATGGTTGACCGAGGTGCAGAGAGACTTCGGAAAGGGCACGCTGCTCGCGCCCATGTAGCCCACTGTGGCCGAGGTGGTGCCCTGCTTGACCATGTATTCGGCGGCGAGCCGGTCGATTTCGTTCGTGGTGATGCCCGGCTTGATGAACGGCGTGAGGTAGTCCAGCACCTCGGAGGCCAGGCGGCAGGCGACGCGCATGGCTGCGATGCCCGCTGCGTCTTTGTAGGTAATGCTCATCCCGGAATTATCCCATTCAGCAAGCTAAAATTCCGGGTTAACGCGGATGACCCCAGTCAGCGGTCTTCCGCCTCGATTCTTTGATTCCCAACGCGGCCCCAAGGCCCCATCGACCGTGACGCAGCCCGCATCCCAAGCCCTTCCTGTCGTAACCATGTTCGAGGGCGGCAGCGCACTCAGCGATTTCCGCGCGCGGCAGCTGCTGCCCAAGCTGCAGGCCATCGAGCCGCGCATCGAGGGCATTTCGGCCCGCTTCGTGCACCTGGTGGTCACCGAGGCCGCGCTGAGCGCTGCCGAGCATGATCGCTTTGCCGCGCTGCTGACCTACGGCGAGCCCTTCGAGCCATCGGCCAAGGCAGCCACATCGATGGTCGTCACGCCGCGCCTTGGCACCGTGTCGCCTTGGGCTTCCAAGGCCACCGACATCGCCCACAACTGCGGCCTTGCGCTGCGCCGGGTCGAGCGCGTGACCCAGTACCACCTGAAGCTCAAGGCGCCGCTGATCGGCAAGGCGCCCGTGCTCGAGGGCGACACGCTCGCCGCCGTGGCAGGCCCGCTGCATGACCGCATGACCGAATCGGTGCTTGCCACCGTCGATCAGGCCGCGAGCCTCTTCAGCGAACTGCCGGCCCAGCCGATGGCGCTGGTCGACGTGCAGGGCGGCGGCCGTGCCGCGCTGGTGGCGGCCAACACGGGTTTCGGCCTGGCGCTGGCCGAGGACGAGATCGACTACCTGGTCGACGCCTTCACGCGCCTGGGCCGCAACCCGAGCGACGTCGAACTGATGATGTTCGCGCAGGCCAACAGCGAGCACTGCCGCCACAAGATCTTCAACGCCCAGTTCACCATCGACGGCAAGGCACAGCCCCAGAGCCTGTTCTCGATGATCCGCCATACCGAGAAGCAGAACCCGCAGCACACGGTGGTTGCGTATGCGGACAACGCCTCTGTCATGGAGGGCTCCACAGTCGAGCGCTTCATCCCGGCTTCGGGTTCGCAGAGCTATCAAAAAAATAGCGCGCTGAGCCATGTGCTGATGAAGGTCGAGACGCATAACCATCCGACCGCCATTTCCCCGTTCCCCGGCGCCTCCACCGGTGCCGGCGGCGAAATCCGCGACGAAGGTGCTACCGGCCGCGGCTCCAAGCCCAAGGCGGGCCTGACCGGCTTCACGGTATCGAAGCTCTGGCCGGAAGAGGGCCACTACGGCAAGCCCGAGCACATCGCCAGTCCGCTGCAGATCATGACCGAAGGCCCGCTGGGCGGCGCCGCGTTCAACAACGAATTCGGCCGGCCCAACCTGCTGGGCTACTTCCGCGAATACGAGCAAACGGTGGCGAGCGACATCGACACGGTGCAGCGCGGCTATCACAAGCCCATCATGATCGCCGGCGGCCTTGGCAGCATCGACGCCACGCAGACCAGGAAGATCCAGTTCCCGGCCGGCTCGCTGCTCATTCAGCTCGGCGGCCCCGGTATGCGCATCGGCATGGGCGGCAGCGCCGCGAGCTCGATGGCCACGGGCGCCAATGCGGCCGAACTCGACTTCGACTCGGTGCAGCGCGGCAACCCCGAAATCGAGCGCCGTGCGCAAGAGGTCATCAACCATTGCTGGCAGCAGGGCCCGGCCAACCCGATCCTTGCGATCCATGACGTGGGCGCGGGCGGCCTTAGCAATGCCTTTCCTGAGCTGACCAACGATGCCGGCCGCGGCGCGCGCTTCGACCTGCGCGCCGTGCCGCTCGAAGAATCGGGCATGGCGCCCAAGGAAATCTGGTGCAACGAGAGCCAGGAGCGTTATGTGCTGGCCATCGCGCCGGAATCGCTCGAGCAGTTCAAGGCCTTCTGCGAGCGCGAGCGCTGCCCGTTCTCGGTGGTGGGCGTGGCGACCGAAGAGCGCCAGCTGCTGGTGGCCGACGAAGGCGCCGCGGTGCAGCCGGTCGACATGCCGATGGACGTGCTGCTCGGCAAGCCGCCCAAGATGCACCGCGACGTGAAGACCGTCGCGCGCAGCTTCAAGCCGCTCGACCTGACCGGCGTCGATCTGCAGAAGGCCGCCATCGACGTGCTCTCGCACCCGACCGTCGCCTCCAAGCGATTTTTGATCACCATCGGCGACCGCACCGTGGGCGGCCTGAGCCACCGCGACCAGATGGTCGGCCCATGGCAGGTGCCGGTGGCCGATTGCGCCGTCACGCTGGCGGACTACAAGGGCTTTGCAGGCGAGGCGATGAGCATGGGCGAGCGCACGCCGCTGGCCGCGCTCGACGCGCCGGCCTCGGGCCGCATGGCGGTTGCAGAAGCCATCACCAATCTGCTGGCCGCGCCGATCGAACTCTCGCGCGTGAAGCTCTCGGCCAACTGGATGGCCGCTTGCGGCGAGCCCGGCGAAGACGCCGCGCTGTATGAAACCGTCAAGGCCGTGGGCCTGGAGCTGTGCCCGGCGCTGGGCGTGTCGATTCCGGTCGGCAAGGATTCGCTCTCGATGCGCACGCAGTGGAAAGACGATGGTGAAGCCAAGAAGGTCACGTCGCCCGTCAGCCTGATCGTGACCGCGTTCGCAACGCTGGCCGACGTGCGCGGCACCCTCACGCCGCAACTTGATGCGGAAGAGGCCGACACCACGCTCGTGCTCGTCGACCTGGGCCGCGGCCAGCACCGCATGGCCGGCAGCATCCTCGCGCAAACGCTCGGTCAGAGCGGCGACACCGTGCCCGATCTCGACGATCCGGCTCAGCTCGTGGCGCTGGTGAACGCCGTGAACGTACTGCGTGCCGACGGCAAGATCCTGGCCATGCACGACCGCAGCGATGGCGGCCTGTTCGCCACCGCCTGCGAAATGGCCTTTGCCGGCCATGTGGGCGTGGCGCTTAACGTCGACATGCTGGTGACCGAAGGCGACGGCATTTCCGACAGCCGCATGGAAACCGGCGACGCCAAGAACTGGGCGCAGCAGGTCAGCGCGCGGCGCGAGGAGCTCACGCTCAAGGCACTCTTCAACGAAGAACTCGGCATGCTGCTGCAGGTACGCACGGCCGATCGCAACAACGTGATGCAGGTGCTGCGCGCCCACGGCCTCAGCGCCCATAGCCACTTCGTCGGCAAGACGCGTCCGGCCAGCTCGACCATGGACGCCGGCAAGGGCAAGGTCGAAGTGTGGCGCGATGCCAAATCGGTGTTCAGCGCCAGCCTGCACGACCTGCACCAGGTGTGGGACTCGGTCAGCTGGAAGATCGCCCGCGAGCGCGACAACCCGGCCTGCGCCGATGCCGAACACGCCGCAGCGGGCGAGCCTTCGGACCCCGGCATGCACGTATTTCTCCCTCTCCCTCTGGGAGAGGGCAGGGGTGAGGGCGGCAGCATCAACGCCCCCGCCATCCTTCAGCACCGCCCCAAGGTCGCCATCCTGCGCGAGCAGGGCGTCAACTCGCACGTCGAAATGGCCTATGCCTTCACCGAAGCGGGTTTCGAGGCCTACGACGTCCACATGACCGACCTGCAGACGGGCAGGGCGGACCTCGCCAACTTCAAGGGCGTGGTCGCCTGCGGCGGCTTCAGCTACGGCGACACCCTGGGCGCCGGCATCGGCTGGGCGCGCAGCATCACCTTCAACCCGAAGCTCGCCGAACAGTTCAAGGCCTTCTTCGGCCGCGAAGACACCTTCGGCCTGGGCGTGTGCAACGGCTGCCAGATGTTTGCCGAACTCGCCGACATCATCCCGGGCGCCGAAGCCTGGCCGCGCTTCACCACCAACCAGAGCGAACGCTTCGAAGCGCGCTTGTCGATGGTCGAAGTGCTCGAGTCCCCCAGCATCTTCTTCTCGGGCATGGCCGGCAGCCGCTTGCCGATTGCCGTGGCGCATGGCGAGGGCTATGCCAACTTCAAGCACCGCGGCGATGCGGCAAAGGCCATTGCGGCGATGCGTTTCGTGGACAACCACGGCAAGCCTACCGAGCAGTACCCGTTCAACCCGAACGGCAGCGCCGGTGGCCTGACGTCAGTGACCACGCCAGACGGCCGCTTTACCGCCGTGATGCCGCACCCGGAACGCGTGTTCCGCAACATCCAGATGAGCTGGACGCCGGGCGACCGGAGCGAGCTCAGCCCCTGGATGGAGATCTGGCGCAACGCGCGCAAGTGGGTGGGGTGATCGGTCGGCACGGCCGCAGTCAGGCCGTGCTGACGGCCTGAATCGAGTCAAAAGAAATGCCCTCCAGACCTGGGTCTGGAGGGCATTTTTCATGGGGAATGGCGCCTGAAGCGCTGCCGGTCAGCGCTGGCTGTTCAGCATCGACGCCTTGAACGACAGCACATGCGTCCTTGCCGCTTCGGCCGCCGCTTCAGCATCGCGCCGCTGCAGCGCAGCGACGATGGTGCGGTGCTCTTCGATCACCTCCGCCAAGTGCCCCTCAGCAGCCAGTGAAATCGCCCAGAAGCGCTGCGAGCGCGCATGCAGCACGCTCAGGATGTCCTGCAGCATCGCGTTGCGCGCCGCCGCCGCAATTTTTTCGTGGAAAAGCCGGTCGAGGTTCATGACCGACATTGCATCGCGCCGCTGTGCTGCGGCCTCGAACTGCTCGGCGATGGCCTGCAGTTCGGCCAACTCGGCCTCCGTGATGGCCGCCGCGGCCAGGCGCATGCACAGCACCTCGTTCACCAGCCGGACCTCGATGAGTTCCAGCGCGTCGTTGATCGACAGCGGCGAGGCCATCGCGCCCTTGCGCGGAATGATGTGGACCAGGCCCTCGGCCGAAAGGCGGTGCAGCGCCTGGTTGACCGGCGTGCGGCCCACACCCAGCCGCTCCATCACTTGGGCGGTGTTCAGGTACTCCCCGGGCTTGTAGGCCAGGGTCACCAGGGCTTCCTTCAGGCGCAGGTAGGCGGTCTCGTTGAGGGAAATGGCTGCTTCGGGCCGCCGGGCGGGGCTTTTGCGGGCGGGCGTGGCTGCTTTCATCGGCGCGCGGTGCTCATGGTTGGGGTTGCTGATGGTACCTGTGGCAACTCTCTTTGAAGTTTTTGTGAACTCGCTGTAATATGGTTGTGAAATTTCACTGAAACTTCAACAAAGCACGCATGAAACTGTCTTTCGAACTTCCCGAAGGAAGCGCCCCGCAAACGCTCGACTTCGAAGCCCGGCACCTTGTCGTCGCCGGCTGGACCGGGCGCGACACCGCCGCCATCGAGCATCACATCGAGGAACTTGCGGAACTCGGCGTGCCGGCACCCAGCGCCGTGCCGCTGTTCTACCGGGTGGCCACCCAGCAGCTGAGCCAGGCCGACGCGGTGCAAGTGGTGGGAGCCGACACCTCGGGCGAGGTCGAGCCGCTGCTGTTCCTGCACCGGGGCGAGTTCTTCGTCTCCATCGGCTCGGACCACACCGACCGCGCGCTGGAAGCGCACAGTGTGGCGCTCTCCAAGCAGATCTGCGCCAAGCCGGTGGCACGCAGTGCTTGGCGGCTGGCGGACGTGCAGGACCGCTGGGACACGCTGGTGCTGCGTTCGTGGATCGAGGAGAGCGGTGAATGGCGCCTGTACCAAGAAGGCACGCTGGCCGCGCTGCGCCCGCCAGCCGATCTGCTGGCGCGCTGCGCAGCGGCCGATGGCGAGCCGTCGGACGGTTTCGCAATGACCTGCGGCACCGTCGGTGCCATCGGCGGCATTCGACCGGCCGCGCGCTTTCGCATGGAGCTGGCCGACGAGCACACAGGCCGCCGCATTGCGCACGAGTACCGGGCGGTTTCGCTGCCGGTTGTCGCCTGACACGTAAAGGGGCCGCACATGCCTGCCGCGATCTCCCTCGAAGCTGCCCGCGCCGAACTGGCAGCCGGCCGCACCACCTCCGTCGAGCTGACTGCATCGGCGCTGCAACGCATCGCCGACCCTTTCGGCGAAGGCTCGCGCACCTTCACCCGTGTGCTCGCAGACCGCGCCGGGCACCTAGCGTGCGCCTCCGACAGCCTGCGCAAGGCCGGCGTCGTGCGCTCGCCGCTCGAAGGCCTGCCGGTGTCGGTCAAGGACTTGTTCGACGTGGCCGGCGAAACGACGACTGCCGGCTCCGTCGTGCTGCGCGATACACCGCCCGCGGCGCAGGACGCCGAGGCCGTGCAGCGCCTGCTGTCGGCGGGTGCGGTGCTGGTCGGCAAGACCAACATGACGGAGTTCGCGTACTCCGGCCTCGGCCTCAACCCGCACTACGGAACGCCGGCCAACCCGTGGCAGCGCGGCGAACGGCGCATTCCGGGCGGCTCGTCTTCGGGCGCCGCCGTGGCTGTGGCTGACGGCATGTGCGTCGCGAGCGTGGGCAGCGACACCGGTGGCTCGGCACGCATTCCGGCGGCACTGTGCGGCATCACCGGCTTCAAGCCGACGGCGCGGCGCATGCCGAGTACCGGGCTCGTGCCGCTGTCGCACAGCCTCGACGCGGTGGGCGTGATGGCCCTCGACGTGGCCGGCTGCGCGGCAATGGATGCGGTGCTGTCCGGTGTGTCTGAGTTGCCCCGACCGCAGCGCCTGCGGCAAGCGCGCTTCGCGGTGCCGACCACCTTGGTGCAAGACGGCATGGACGCCCACGTCGCGGCAACGTTCCGGTGTGCGCTGCAGTGCCTCTCGGCCGCCGGCGCACAGCTGGTCGAGCTGGCGGTGCCCGAGTTCGACGAGCTCGCAGCCATCAACGCCGCGGGCGGTTTCAGCGCCGCCGAGTCATGGGCATGGCATGCCGAGCTGATCGAACGCAGCGGCAGCGCCTACGACCCGCGCGTGATCAGCCGCATCCTGCGCGGCAAGGACTTCACGGCGCGGACCTACCTCGCTCTGCAGGCGCAGCGGGCCGACTGGCAGCGCCGCGTAGCGGTGCACCTGGGCGAATTCGACGGCTGGCTCATGCCGACCGTGCCGCTGGTGGCGCCGCGCATCGAGGCGCTCGAAGCCGACGAGACGCAGTACTTCGCCGCCAACGCAGCGATGCTGCGCAATCCCTCCATCGTCAACTTCATGGATGGCTGCGCCATCTCCTTGCCCTGCCATTCGACCGGCGAAGCGCCCGTGGGCCTGAGCCTTGCAGGCCTGCCGATGCGCGATGCCGCATTGCTCGCCTGGGCCGCCGACATCGAACGCGCCCTGCGCGCCACCGCCGATTGACCCGTCTGCCAACCCTCAAGAAACCCCGGAGAACTCCATGAACAAGCGTTTTCGTTTCCCGTTCGGCTCATTCGTCTCGTTCGCGTGCCTTGCCGCCGGCTTGGCGGGCATCGTGCCTGCGGCCCATGCGCAGGACGCTTATCCGTCCAAGCCGATCCGCATGGTGGTGCCGTTCCCGCCGGGCGGCAGCATCGACATGACGGCGCGCCTGGTTGGCCAGAAGCTCTCGACGGCCCTGGGCCAGCCCGTGCTGGTGGACAACCGTCCCGGTGCCAGCGGCAACATCGGCATGGACTACGTCGCCAAGGCGCCCAAGGACGGCTACACCTTGTTGATGGTGCACACCGGCCTGGCTTCCAACGCGCACATGTTCGCCAAGCTGGCCTACGACCCGATCAAGGACCTGGCGCCCGTGATCCGCGTGGCCGACCAGCCCAACGTGCTCATCATGAATCCCAAGTGGTCGTTCAAGAATGTCAGCGAGCTGGTGGCCTACGCCAAGGCCAACCCCGGCAAGCTCAGCGTCGGCACCTCGGGCGTGGGCGGCCCGCAGGACGTGGCCGCGCGCCGCTTCATGCGCATGACCGGCACCGATCTGCTCAACGTCGCCTACAAGGGCGGGGCGCCCGCGCTGTCCGACCTGATCGGCGGCCAGATCGACCTGATGTTCGAAACCTCGCCCACCGCGGTGCCCTATGCCAAGAGCGGCAAGCTGAAGGCGCTGGCGGTCACGGGCGACAAGCGCGTTCCGACCTTGCCCGAGGTGCCGACGGTGGCCGAGTCCGGCGTGCCGGGCTACAGGTTCATGGGCTGGGTCGGCCTGGTGGCGCCGGCCGGAACCCCGGCACCGATCATCGCCAAGCTCAACGAACAAGTGCAGGCGCTGCTCAAGAATGCCGACACGCAGAAGCAGCTCGCCGATCTCAGCCTCGAAGTCATCGGTGGCTCGGCGCCGGACTTCACGGGCTTCGTGCGCAAGGAGTCGGACGACTACGCCCGGTTCGTGAAAGACTTCGACATCACGCCGCAATAAAAAAAGCCCCGCGACCGCGGGGCTTTTTTTCTGATGCGATGGCCGAAGGCTTACTCGATCTTGGCCTTCGCGCGCAGCTCTTCCTGGTACTTCTGCAGGCGTTGCTGCTGCAGCTGCTGCGTGATCTGCGGCTGCACTTCTTCCATCTTCGGCAGTTGCGCCTGGCGGATATCGTCCACGCGGATGATGTGATAGCCGAACTGCGTCTTGACGGGCGTTGCCGTGGTCTCGCCCTTCTTGAGCTTGATCATCGCCTCCGAGAACTCGGGCACGAAGCTGGACGGGTTGGCCCAGTCGAGGTCGCCGCCGTTGGCGCCCGAACCCGGGTCCTTGCTCTGCTTCTTGGCGATGTCTTCGAACTTGGCGCCCTTCTTCAGGTCGGCCATGATCTTCTTGGCCTGGTCTTCGGTCTCGACCAGGATGTGGCGGGCCTTGAATTCCTTGCCGCCATTGGCCGCCACGAACTTGTCGTACTCGGCCTTGACGTCGGCTTCCGACACGGCGTTGGTCTTGCGGTAGTTCTCGAACAGCGCACGGATCAGGATGGCCTGGCGGGCGAGCTCGAGCTGGTTCTTGTAGTCGTCGGTGGCGTCGAGACCCTGCTTTTGCGCTTCCTGCATGAACACTTCGCGCGCAACGACTTCCTCGCGCAGCTGGCCCTGCATTTCCGGCGTGACCGGCCGGCCGGCTGCCGCCAGTTGCTGCGCCAGCACGTCCATGCGCGCCTTGGGCACGGGCTTGCCGTTGACGATGGCTGCGTTCTGCGCCACTGCCGCCAGGGGAATCGCACCGAGCAGCGCTGCGGCCGCAACGGCCGTCAAGAGTTGTTTTTTCATGGAATGAATATCAGGCTGGATGGGAAATGCGCGTGTAGAAAAAAGCGCGTGGAAAAAGCGGGAAAGGCGAAAGAACGAAAAAGGGAAATGAGGAGGGCGGAGCCGCCGCGGCGAAAACCGCGTGGCACTTGATCGACCCGTTGGTCGACCGAACGACTCAGAGCACCTCGATGGCGATGGCGTGCAGACCCTGCGCGATAAAAACTTGGAGGGCATCATACACAAGGCGATGGCGCGCCACGCGGGGCTTCCCTTCGAACAGTGGGGAGGCAATGCGAACCCGGAAATGGGTGCCGTAGCCCTCGGCGTTGGCGCCCGCATGGCCGGCGTGGGCGCTGCTCTCGTCGATCACCTCCAGCACGGTGGGCTGCAGCTTCTGGCGCAGCACCGCCTCCAGCGCATTTGCCGTCGGCAGCGGGTGGGTCGCGGCGGTGCTCATGCCGTGGGCTCGTCGCTCTTGAGGTGCGGCGA
Source organism: Variovorax sp. CCNWLW186 (assembly GCF_037203865.1). Classification (NCBI taxonomy): domain Bacteria; kingdom Pseudomonadati; phylum Pseudomonadota; class Betaproteobacteria; order Burkholderiales; family Comamonadaceae; genus Variovorax; species Variovorax sp. CCNWLW186. The sequence continues at coordinate 463,377 of NZ_JBBCBO010000001.1, forward strand.
GATGTACAGGCCCTGCGCCACCAGGAAGACGATGGGGAACACATAGCCCCAGAGCTTGAAGTTGACCCAGGCCTCGGTGGTGAAGTACGCCGCCACGTAGGCATTGATGAGTGCCATGAAAAGGCAGTAGCCGATCCACGCCACGTTCAGGCGGCTCCAGATGCGGTCGGGCAACTGCAACTGCGAGCCCAGCAGCATTTTCAGGAAGTTCTTCTTCAGCGCCCAGAGCGCCACCGCCAGCGCCACGGCCATAGCGCCGTAGAGCACCGTGGGCTTCCACTTGATGAAGCGGTCGTCATGCAGCACCAGCGTGAGCGTGCCGAACAGCAGGATCAGCACCAGCGTGGCCTTCTGCATGGCCTGCAGCTTGCGCTCGGTGGCATAGATGATGCCCATCTGCACCACGGTGGCGCCCATCAGCACGGCGGTGGCGGTGTAGATGTCGCCCAGCTTGTAGGCGCCGAAGAACAGCAGGATCGGAAAAAAGTCGAGGAGCAGTTTCATGCGCTGGGCGGGAGCCTGTGGTGGTTTGTTCGGTTATTTCTTCTGGAAATCGAGCGAAGCCGAGTTCATGCAGTAGCGCAAGCCGGTTTCGGTCGGGCCGTCGGGGAACACATGGCCCAGGTGGGCGCCGCAATTCGCGCAGACGTTTTCGGTGCGCACCATGCCGTGCGAACGGTCGACGATGTTCTTGATGGCGCCCGGCACGGCTTCTTCCGAGAAGCTGGGCCAGCCGCAGCCCGCGTCGAATTTGGCGGAGGCCTCGAACAGCTTGGCGCCGCAGCAGATGCAGTGGTAGGTGCCGTCTTCCCAGTGCGCCTCGTACTTGCCGGTGAAGGGGCGCTCGGTGGCCGCATGGCGCGTCACTTCGAAGGCCGCGGGCTCGGCACCTTTTTCAGCGAGCAAGGCTTTCCATTCGGCATCGGTTTTGTGGATGGGTGCGGTCATGATGAGCAGCTGATTTCGATCGTGGAAGCCCAGTCGGGCGGGAAGCCGGCGTAAGCGTCGGCACCGGGATGTTCTTCAAATGGGGTTTCGAGCAGGTTGAGCAAGGTTGCCACACCCGAGAAGTCCTTCTGCGCAGCCGCTTCGATGGCTTGCTGGCCCAGGTGGTTCCGCAGCACGAATCTGGGGTTGGATTTGAGCATCAAATCGGCAGCCTCCGAGCGTTGGCCCGGCGATGGCACCTTTGCATGCCGCTCCGAAAAAGATAGCAGCCACGCATCGAAACCGGCGCGGTCCAGGAAGAGGTCGCGGACGGGTTCGGCGTTGCCGTCCGCCATGTGCTGCGAAAGGCGGCGCCAGAAGATCGTGTAGTCGACCTTTTCCGCGGCCAGCAGCTTCAGCACGCCCTCGATGAGCGCACGGTCACCGTCGGCCGAATCGCCGAGCCCGAGCTTGGCACGCATGCGCCCCTCGAACTCGCGCGGGAACACTGTCTTGTAGGACTCCAGCGCGGCCACGGCAACCTCCTGGTCGACGATCAGCGGCAGCAGCGCCTGCGCCAGGCAGAACAGGTTCCAGTAGGCCACGTTGGGCTGCTGGTTGAATGCGTAGCGCCCGCTGGTGTCGCTGTGGTTGCAGATATGGCGCGGATCGAAGCCGTCCAGAAACTGGAACGGGCCGTAGTCGATGGTGAGCCCCAGGATGCTCATGTTGTCGGTGTTCATCACGCCATGGCAAAAACCGACGGCCTGCCACTGCGCCAGCAGCGTGGCGGTGCGCTCGCTCACGGCTTCCAGGAAAGCCGCGTAGGCATTGCCGCCGAAGCGGTCGGTCGTGCGGCACGCCGGGTAGTAGCGGTCGATGACGTAATCGGCCAGCGCACGCAGTTCAGCATCGCGCTGGTTGGCCGCAAAGTGCTCGAAATGGCCAAAGCGGATGAAGCTGGGCGCCACGCGGGTCACGACGGCCGCGCTCTCTGGTTCCTCGCGGTACACGCGCGCGTCGGAGCCCGTGACGCACAGAGCGCGCGTCGTGGGAATGCCAAGGCCGTGCATCGCCTCGCTGCAAAGGAATTCGCGAATGCTGGAGCGCAGCACGGCGCGTCCGTCGCCGCCGCGCGAGTAGGGCGTGCGGCCCGCGCCCTTGAGTTGCACCTCGAGGCCGCCCTCGGTTTCGCCGAGCATGATCGCGCGGCCATCGCCAAGCTGCCCGGCCCACACGCCGAACTGGTGGCCGCTATAAACGGTGGCGAAGGGCTGGGTGCCCGCCACGGGCAGGCTGCCGGTCAGGGCCGCCAGCGTGCTGTCCGATTGCCGCCAATCGGCGGGCAAACCCAGCAAGCCGGCCACTGCGTCGCTGTGGCCGACCCAGTAGGGATCGGGCAGCGGCGTCGGCCGCAGTTCGGTAAGAAAGGCGGGGCCCAGCGCCCGGAACCCGGTTTTCCAGGGCACCCCCAGGTCGGCGGCGGCCGTGTCTTCAGCAAGCAAGCTCATGCCCGGATTGTCCGGCAGAGCATGAGACCCCTTGCGGCGCGGGCCATCGGAGAAGCCGCGCCCTCCCCACCCTATTCAGTGGGCAAGTGCCGGCGTGTCCCAGATGCGCGCCCGGTACTGCGCGGGCGGCAGCCCGAACCAGCGCTTGCAGGCGCGAAAGAAGTTGCTGCTGTCGACAAAGCCGAGCATGTCCGCCACGTCGGTGAGCGTGTGGCGGTCTTCGGCCAGGTACTGCTGAGCCAGCTCGCGGCGGGTGCGGTCGAGCAGCGACTGGAAGGACACCGACTCTTCCTGCAGCCGCCGCTGCAGCGTGCGCTCCGCCAGCCCAAGGCCCGCGGCCACGTCCTGCCGGCGCGGCTCGCCATGCGGCAAGCGTCGCGCGATCTCGGCGCACACCAGGGTGCTGGTGGTGGTCTGGCCCAGCAGGTTCAATTGCTCGTCGAGCAGGTGCTCCTGCATCTCCCCCAAGGTGGGGTGGTAGGTAGGCAGCGGCATGGACAAGTCAGCCGTTGACAGCAGCAGGCGGTTGGCCGGCGCGTTGTAGCGAATCGGGCAGCCGAAGGCCTCGCGGTGCAGGCGGTCGTCGGCGGGCGGTGGGTAGACGAACTCGAGGGCCAACGGTTGCAGCTCGCGCCGGGTGAGCCACTGGCACTGCATGAAAACGGTGAGCAGTGCGTACTCGACGCGCTGGCGCGGAATCGGCAGGCTGCCGCCGGTGTGCTCCATCACCATCCAGGAGCCGCGTGCGTCGGGCTGCATCGAGAAGGCGGTCGCATCCGAAATCACGGCCATGTAGCGCGTGAGCCGGTTGAGTGCCTCGCTCAAATCGGCACTGCACGACATGGCGTGGCCCACCGTGCCGAGCTTGCTGTGCGTCGCCGCAAGGTCGCGGTGCAGGCCCAGCGTGGGCTTGCCGGCACGCGCCACGGCCAGCTGCCACAGCACGGAGACTTCGTCGACCGGGATGCGCGCGTTCTGCCGGTGCAGCGAATCGGGGTCGAAGCCGGCTTCGCGCAGCAGCGAGACCACGTCCAGGCCCTCGGCCGCAAACATCGAGAGCACGCCTTCGAGCCACGCGGCAGAGCTGGTTCGAAGTTCCGGCTGCGCTGCGCAGCCCGGCCGACGTTGCGGGCGGCGCTGGGCATGCGGCATGGAGGCTCCTGAAGTCATTGAATTGGCTCGCTTGCGATAGCGGGGAAAAGGCGGCCGGTTCCTAGAATTTTCTGGCGGATCCAGCCCGGCGAAGTATGGCGGGCGGACACCGATGGAGTCATTCCGATTAACCCGGTGTGGAGACAAACAATGAACACGGCAGAGACAACGGAAGTCCGCGGCGCAACCCTGCAGAACGCGGCAAGAACCGCGGCGCAAGCGGTTGCGGTAGCGGTCACAGCCTGCATCGCGCTTTCCGCCTGCGGCGGGGGCTCCGGTGGCGGTTTCTCGTTCATCCCGACCGCTCCCGCGGCGCCGCCGCCTCCGCCGCCCGCAGATGGACCCATGGTGCGTACGACCACCGCCGGCAAGATCGAGGGCGTGGATGACAGCGCCAGGACGGGCACCTGGTTCTGGAAGGGCGTTCCGTTCGCCCAGCCGCCGGTCGGCGCGCTGCGCTGGCGCGCGCCGGTCGAGCCTGAAGCCTGGAGCGGCATCCGCCCGGCCACCCAATTCGGCAATTCGTGCCTGCAGATCGGCCGGCTCTTCAGCCCTGGCACCAACAACACCTTCGACGCGACTGTCGGCACCAACCTGGGCAAGCCGGTCGGCAGCGAAGACTGCCTGTTCGTCAACATCTGGCGCCCGGCCACCGAAGAGAAGAACCTGCCCGTGCTGCTGTTCGTGCACGGCGGAAGCAACATCTCGGGCTACACGGCCGATCCGCTGTACGACGGCGCGGCGCTGGCGAAGGCTGCCAACGCGGTGGTCATCACCACCAGCTACCGCCTGGGCATCCTCGGCTTCATCAACATGCCGCAATTGCGCCCGGGCGGCACGGCGGGCGACGATTCGGGCAACTTTGCGCTGCTGGACATCATGGCGGCGCTGCGCTTCATCCGGGGCAATGCCGCGAGCTTTGGCGGCGACGCGGCCAACGTCACGCTCTCGGGCGAGTCGGCCGGCGCCACCAACCTGCTGGCGGTCATGACCTCGCCCATGGCCAAGGGGCTGTTCCACAAGGCCTTCGAGATGAGCGGTGGCATTTCGCTTGCGAGCAACCTGCCTGCGCAGACGCTCCCGACGCTGGCGCCTGCGTCGGCCTCGCTCGCGCAGGGCCAGGCGATCCTGGAGAGGCTGCTCGTCGCCGACGGCACCGTGGCTGATGCCGCCGCGGCCAAGACCTACATCGCCACCCGCACGCCGGCGCAAATTGCCGACTACATGAGGGCGCAGGAGGGCGGGGCACTGCTCACCAAGGTGGTTGCCGCCGGGCTGGGCTCGGTCGCCCCCATTCCGGACGGCACGGTGCTGCCGGTCGATCCGATCGGCGCCATTGCGGCCGACCAGTACAACAAGGTGCCCATGCTCGCGGGCAACACGCGCGACGAGGGCAAGCTCTTCGCTTCGCTGCTGGGCACCATCGGCTTTCCGAAGCCGGGCTGGATCGTGACCGACGCGCAGCGCTTCTCGATGATGTTCAGTTTCGACCCCGACGCGCCGTCCGCGCTCACCGTGGCCGACATCATCGATGCGTCCTACCTTCCGGTAGACAAGCCGGGCACGGGCTACAACGCGGCCACCGACGTCATCACCCAAGGGCTTTTCGGCGCGAGCCGCGACAACCTGCTCAACACGATGAAGACGCGCCAGTCGAACATCTGGCACTACCGCCTTGACTGGGCGCAGGAGGCACCGCCGTGGAACGACGTGTACGGCGCGGCGCACGCATTCGACCTGCCATTCGTCTTCGGCAACTTCAGCGGCTCGCTGCTCAGCAACGTGATGGGCGGCAGGGCCAACCAGCCCGGCCGGCTCGCGCTTTCCAGCGCCGTGATGGCGAGCGTGGGTGCCTTCCTACGCAAGGGCGATCCGAACACACCCGAACTCGGCGTCACGTGGGGGACATGGCCTTCGCAGCTGTTGCTCGACGCAACGCCCACGGCCGCCAGAATCACGCCGGTGAACGCACCTTGATGAGGCGCTTCGTTCCATTCAGCAGTGCGGGTTTGTGTCATTGTGGAAGCGGCCGAAGCTTGCGTGAATCTGTGCTTTGCAAGCTTTCATGAAGTCATTTCCTTTAGGAGTCCGTAGATGCTGGGTTTGATGCAAGACCAACCGCTTTTGATCTCGTCGCTGATCGAGTTCGTCGAGCGCCACAACGGCGATGGCGAGATCGTCTCGCGCCGGGTAGAGGGCGACATCCACCGCACGACGTGGGGCGGCATCGCATCGCGTGCGCGGCAGGTGGCCAACGCGCTGGACGGCGAGCAGCTGCTGTTCAGCGACCGCATCGCCACGCTGGCCTGGAACGGCTACCGCCACCTGGAGCTGTACTACGGGGTGAGCGGCAGCGGCCGCGTGCTGCACACCATCAACCCGCGCCTGCACCCCGACCAGATCGCATGGATCGCCAACCACGCCGAAGACCAGATCCTGTGCTTCGACCTGAGCTTTCTGCCGCTGGTGCAGGCTGTGCATGCCAAGTGCACCACCATCCGGAAATGGATTGCACTGTGTGATGCCGACAAGCTCCCCGCAGACAGCGGCATTCCCAACCTCGTGAGCTACGAAGGCTGGATGGGCGAGCAGCCCACCGCGTACGACTGGCCCACCTTCGACGAGAACTCGGCCTCGAGCATGTGCTACACGAGCGGCACCACGGGCAACCCCAAGGCCGCGCTCTACAGCCACCGTTCGACCATGCTGCACGCCTACGCCGCGGCGCTGCCCGACGTGATGCGCCTTTCGGCGCAAGACTCCGTGCTGCCGGTGGTGCCCATGTTCCACGTCAATGCGTGGGGCATTCCGTACTCGGCCGCGCTGGTGGGCTGCAAGGTGGTGTTCCCTGGCCCGGCGCTGGACGGCAAGTCGGTGTTCGAGTTGATCGAATCCGAAGGCGTGACCTTCGCGGCCGGCGTGCCTACCGTGTGGCAGATGATGCTGGGCCACATGCAGGCCAACAGCCTGAAGTTCAGCAAGCTCAACCGCACCGTCATCGGCGGCTCGGCCTGCCCGCCGGCCATGATCACGGCGTTCCAGGAGAAGTACAACGTCGAGGTGCTGCATGCCTGGGGCATGACCGAGATGAGCCCGCTCGGCACGCTGTGCACGCTCAAGAACAAGCACCTGTCGCTGCCGCCCGATGCACAGCTGCAAATCCGCATGAAGCAAGGCCGCGCCATCTTCGGCGTCGACATGAAGATCGTCGACGGCAATGGCAAGGAGCTGCCCTGGGACGGCAAGGCCTTCGGCGATCTGCTGGTCAAGGGGCCGTGGATCGTGAAGGAGTACTTCAAGGGCGAAGGCGGCGACCCGCTCGTTCGCGACGAGCAGGGCCGCGGCTGGTTCCCCACCGGCGACGTTGCCACCATCGACGCCGAGGGCTACCTGCAGATCACCGACCGCAGCAAGGACGTGATCAAGTCCGGCGGCGAATGGATCAGCTCCATCGAGATCGAGAACATCGCCGTTGCGCATCCGGCTGTGGCCATGGCGGCCTGCATCGGCGTGTATCACCCCAAGTGGGACGAGCGGCCGATCATCGCGGTGGTCAAGAAGCCCAACGCGGAGGTCGCGCGCGAAGAGCTGCTGAAGTTCTACGAAGGCAAGACTGCCAAGTGGCAGGTGCCGGACGACGTGGTGTTCGTCGACGCCATTCCGCTCGGTGCCACCGGAAAGATCCTCAAGACCCGTCTGCGCGAAATGCTGAAGGACTACAAGCTGCCGACCGCCTGACGCACCGCCCTGGACCCACCGCACTGTCGCGCACGCGATAGCAAGGCCGCTTCGGCGGCCTTCCTTCCGGGCAATCCCTGTGCGGCGAAGAAAAGGGCGCTTGTACGCTGGCATCCCGCCTCATACCCGCCATTCATCCAGGAGACTCTTCATGCAATTTGCCATCAAGTCCGTAGCTGCTTGCGCCATGCTGGTGAGCGCCGCGGCCGCATTCGCCCAGAAGGGCGAGACGGTCAAGATCGCCTGGCTGGACCCGCTCTCGGGGCTGATGGCCGCGGTTGGCACCAACCAGCTCAAGACCACGCAGTTCCTGGCTGAAGAGTTCAACAAGAAGAATGCCTCGGGCGTGAAGTTCGAGATCATTGCCATCGACAACAAACTGAGCCCGCAGGAGACCACCGCCGCGTTGCGCTCCGCGCAGGACCAGGGCGCGCGCTACATCACCCAGGGCAACGGCTCAGGGCCGGCGCTGGCAATCATCGACGCCATCGAGAAGAACAACGCACGCAACCCGGGCAAGGAACTGCTCTACCTGAACTATGCGGCGGTCGACCCCGACCTCACCAACAGCAAGTGCAGCTACTGGCACTTTCGCCTGGACGCCGACACCTCCATGAAGATGGAGGCGCTGACCACCTGGATGAAGGACCAGACCGACATCAAGAAGGTCTACATCCTCGGCCAGAACTACGCGCACGGCGTGCAGGTGTCCAAGTTCGCCAAGGAGAACCTCAAGACCAAGCGCCCCGACATTCAGATCGTGGGCGACGACCTGCATCCGCTCGCGCAGGTGCGCGACTTCTCGCCGTACATCGCCAAGATCAAGGCCTCGGGCGCGGACACCGTCATTACCGGCAACTGGGGCTCCGACCTGTCGCTGCTCATCAAGGCGGCGAACGACTCCGGCCTGGACGTCAAGTTCCTCACCTACTACGCATTCGGCACCGGCACCCCGACGGCCATGGGCGCCACCTCGGCCGGCAAGATCTACACGGTGGCCTATGGCCACTACAACATGGGCGGCGAGATCCAGAAGCTGCTCGCCGGCTACAAGAAGAAGATGAACGACGACCTGACGCAATCGTCGATCTATCACACGTTCGCGCTGCTCGATGCCGCCTTCGTGCAGACCAAGTCGACCGATCCGGTCAAGGTGGCGGCCGCGCTCGAGGGCATGAAGATCAAGAGCTTCAACGGCGAGGTCGAGATGCGCAAGGCCGACCACCAGCTGCAGCAGGGCCTCTACATCTCGCGCTGGGAGAAAGCCAGCGCCAAGTTCCCTTATGACGCCGAGAACACCGGCTACACCAATGTTCCCGTGAAGTACTACGAGTCGTATGTGGCCAGCACGCCGACGACCTGCCAGATGAAGCGCCCTTGAGCGTCTTTGTGAACGCATTTCCTACTCGTGGGTAGAAGACATCTACCCGTGGGTAGCAATTGGAGAAATGCGCTGTCGCCTGTGCGATAGAAACGGGCCTTTGCGGCCGCCCCCTCCGGGCATTCCCTGAGGGGAGGGTCAGTGAACGCTTGTACGCTCGTGCAAGGCTTTTTGATTCGGTTTGACCAGGAGATATAGATCGTGAAGTTCGCTCTGAAAATCGCTACCGCAGCCATCCTTGCCGCAAGCGCCACCGGCGCCCTGGCCCAGAAGGGTGAAACCGTCAAAATCGCGTGGCTCGACCCGCTCTCGGGCCTGATGGCCGCGGTCGGCACCAACCAGCTCAAGACCTTCCAGTTCCTCGCCGAAGAATTCAACAAGAAGAACGCGGCCGGCGTGAAGTTCGAGATCATCGGCATCGACAACAAGCTCAGCCCGCAAGAAACCACCGCCGCGCTGCGCTCCGCCATGGACCAGGGCGCGCGCTACGTGGTGCAGGGCAACGGCTCGGGCCCCGCGCTCGCCATCATCGACGCGCTCGAAAAGCACAACGCCCGCAACCCGGGCAAGGAAGTGCTGTACATCAACTACGCGGCCGTCGACCCTGACCTCACCAACAGCAAGTGCAGCTACTGGCACTTCCGCCTCGATGCCGACACCTCCATGAAGATGGAAGCGCTGACCACCTTCATGAAGGACCAGCCGGACATCAAGAAGGTCTACCTCATCAACCAGAACTACTCGCACGGCCAGCAGGTGTCCAAGTTCGCAAAGGACAACCTCAAGGCTAAGCGCCCCGACGTCGAAGTGGTCGGCGACGACCTGCACCCGCTGGCCCAGGTGCGCGACTTCTCGCCCTACATCGCCAAGATCAAGGCTTCGGGTGCCGACACCGTCATTACCGGCAACTGGGGCTCCGACCTGGCGCTGCTCATCAAGTCGGCCAATGACTCGGGCCTGAACGTCAAGTTCTACACCTACTACGCGGTGACCAACGGCACGCCGACCGCCATGGGCGCGGCCTCCGACGGCAAGGTCTACCAGGTGGGCTACAGCCACTACAACGCGCCGGGCCCGGTTCAGCCGCTCATGAACGAGTTCAAGAAGCGCTTCAACGACGACATGTACACCACCGACATCTACACGGTGTACGCCATGCTGAGCGAAGCCTTCGTGCGCACCAAGTCGACCGAGCCCGTCAAGGTGGCGGCCGCAATGGAAGGCATGAAGTTCAAGAGCTTCAACGGCGACGTCGAAATGCGCAAGGCAGACCACCAGCTGCAGCAGGGCCTGTGGATCACGCGCTGGCAGAAGGCCGACGCCAAGAACCCGTACAGCCCGGAAAACACTGGCTACACGCTGGCACCGGTGAAGTACTACGAGGCCTATGTCTCGAGCACGCCCACGTCGTGCCAGATGAAGCGGCCCGGCGGCGCCTCGTGACCGCTTCGGTCGCCTGACCGGTCGAGGCCCGACTTCAACACTCGGGCCTCTTTCTTTTTTCACGCATCCGAAAGACCGATGAACGTCGAATTCTTCGTCATCTCGCTGCTCAACGGCGTCAGCTACGGCCTGCTGTTGTTCATGCTGAGCTCTGGCCTTACGCTGATCTTCAGCATGATGGGCGTGCTCAATTTTGCGCACGCCAGCTTCTACATGCTTGGCGCCTACATCGCCTACACGCTGTCGGGCATCATCGGCTTCTGGCCGGCGCTGTTCATTGCGCCGCTGCTGGTGGGCCTTCTGGGCGCCGCATTCGAGCGCTACAGCCTGCGCCGGGTCCACAAGTTCGGCCACGTGCCCGAGCTTTTGGTGACCTTCGGCCTGTCTTACCTCATCCTCGAAGTGGTGCAGCTGGCCTGGGGCCGCTCGACCGTGCCCTACGGCCTGCCGCCGCAACTGCAGGGGCCGCTCTTTTCGCTGTACGGCACGCAATTTCCGAAGTCCCGCTCGTTCATCATGCTGGTGGCGGTGCTCATGCTCATCTCGGTGTGGCTGCTGCTCACGCGCACCCGCATCGGCCTGGTCATCCAGGCGGCGCTCAAGCACCCCGACATGGTCGAGGCGCTGGGCCACAACGTGCCGCGCGTGTTCATGCTGGTGTTCGGCGGCGGCGCCGCGCTCGCGGGCCTGGCGGGCGTGGTCGGCGGCAACACCTACGTGACCGAGCCGGCAATGGCCGCCTCGGTCGGCTCGATCATCTTCGTGGTGGTGGTGGTCGGCGGCATGGGGTCGCTGGCGGGGGCTTTCCTCGCGTCGCTCCTCATCGGCATCATCCAGACCTTTGCGGTGGCCATGGACCAGTCGCTGGCCACGGGCCTGCGCGCCATCGGCGTTGCCGTGACAGACCAGACCTTCGGCTACGAGCTGCTCAAGCTCACGATCTCGCAGGTTGCGCCGATCCTGCCGTACCTGTTCCTGGTGCTGATCCTCATCTTCAGGCCCAAGGGTCTTCTTGGAACCCGGGAGGACTGACGCCATGACCGCAGCAACCACATCCACCACCCAGAACGAGCAGGGCGTGCAGAGCACACAGGGTACGCAAAAAATGCAGTACTACCGCTTCAAGCCCTGGAACATCGGCCGCTACCTGGTCTGGACGCTTTTTGCCATCGTGCTGATCGTCTCGCCGCTCCTGTTCAAGAGCAGCCTGGCACTCACGATGCTCTCGCAGATGGGCTATCTCATCATCATCTGCCTGAGCTACAACATTCTGCTGGGGCAGGGCGGCATGCTGAGCTTCGGCCACGCGGTCTATGTCGGCCTGGGCTCGTTCCTTGCCATCCACGCAATGAACATGGGCGGCAAGGGTGGCCTGCAGATTCCGCTAGTGCTCATCCCGCTGGTGGGCGGCCTGGCCGGCATGTTCTTCGCCGTGATCTTCGGGTTTGTGACCACCAAGAAGTCGGGCACCACCTTCGCGATGATCACCATGGGCATCGGCGAGCTCGTGGCCTCCATGGCGCTGATGTTCCCGAGCTTCTTCGGCGGCGAGGGCGGCATCACCACCGACCGCGTCTACGGCCCGACCTTCTTCGGTTTCAACTTCGGTCCGCAGATCCAGGTGTACTACCTGATCGCCGCGTATTGCTTCGTTTGCACCGCGCTGATGTATGCCTTTACCGGCACCCCGCTCGGCCGCATGCTGAATGCGGTGCGCGACAACCCGGAGCGCGTCGAGTTCATCGGCTACAACACGCAGCGCGTGCGCTACTTCGCATTCATCATCGCGGGCTTCTTCGCCGGCATCGGCGGCGGCCTGGCTTCGATCAACTTCGAGATCGTGAACGCGGCCGACAGCCTCAACGCCATCCGCTCGGGCGGCTACCTGCTGTTCACCTTCCTCGGCGGCGCGGTGTTCTTCTTCGGACCGATCATCGGTGCGGTGCTACTGGTGTTCGCGTCGATCCTTTTGTCCGAACTTTCGAAGGCCTGGCAGCTGTACTTCGGCCTGGTGTTCGTGTTCATGGTCATGTTCGCGCCCGGCGGCATTGCAAGCCTGGTGATGATGAACCTGCGCGTTGCCAAGTTCGGCAAGTTCGACCGCTTCTGGCTGCTGTACCTTGCGCTTGCAGTGGCCCTGGTGCCTGTGGTCATCGGCGCGGCTGCGCTCATCGAAATGATCTATCACATCCAGCTGAACGCAGCGATGGGGCCCACGCTCAACTTCTTCGGCGTGGCGCTCGACACCGCGGGCGTGGGCAGCTGGCTCGGCGCCCTGGCCATCTTGGCCGTCGGCCTGGGTGCGCTGGAGGTGGCGCGGCGCCGCTTTGTGCGCGTCTGGGGGCGTGCGCAGGAAGAGATCGAAGCAGAAATCAAGCGTCGGGAGGCGGCGTAATGAGCGCGCAACATGCACTGGAACTGAAGTCGCTGCGCAAGAATTTCGGCAAGACCGAGATCATCCGCGGCGTCGACCTCGCGGTGAACGCCGGCGAGCGCGTGGCCATCATCGGCCCCAACGGAGCGGGCAAGTCGACGCTGTTCAACCTCATCAGCGGCCGCCTTGCGCCCACCAGCGGCGAAGTGCTGCTGAACGGCCAGCGCATCGACGGCAAGAAGCCTTACGAGATCAACCGGCTGGGCCTTTCGCGCAGCTTCCAGATCACCAACATCTTCCCGAAGCTGAGCGTGTTCGAGAACCTGCGCTGCGGCGTGCTGTGGAGCCTGGGCTACAAGTACACCTTTCTGCGCTTTCTCTCCAACCTGGACGATGCCAATGCGCGCACTGAAGAGCTCATCAAGCAGATCGGCCTGGAGCGCAAGCGCGACGTGCAGGCGGTGAACCTCACCTACGCCGAACAGCGCGCACTTGAAATCGGCGTGACCATTGCGGGCGGCGCCAACGTCATTCTGCTGGACGAGCCCACGGCGGGCATGAGCAAGACCGAGACCTCGCATTTCATCTCGCTCATCAAGCACGTCACCGTCGGCAAGACGCTGCTGACGGTCGAGCACGACATGGGCGTGGTCTTCGGCCTTGCCGACAAGATTGCGGTGGTGGTGTACGGCGAAGTCATCGCCTTCGACACGCCCGCTGCCGTTCGCGCCAATGCGCGCGTGCAAGAGGCTTACCTTGGCTCGGCCGTTGCCGATGCGCAAAGCCAGGGCCAGGGACACTGACACATGCTGAAGCTTCACGACATTCACGCCTACTACGGCAAGAGCCATGTGCTGCATGGCGTTTCCTTCGAGGTTGGCGCCGGCGAAATCGTCGCGCTGCTGGGGCGCAACGGCTCGGGCCGCTCGACCACCGCCAAGGCCATCATGGGCCTGGTGCATGCCGAAGGCACGCTGCGCTGGAAGGACCAGGACGTCCTTCGCAAGAAGGCCTACGAAATTGCCCACCTGGGTATTGGCTACGTGCCCGAGAACCGCGACATCTTTCCCAAGCTCACGGTGCACCAGAACCTGCTGCTCGGGCAAAAGGGTTCGGGCAAGGGCAGCCGCTGGTCCTTCGACGACATGTACAGCATGTTCCCCCGGCTGAAGGAACGCCAGCACACCGAGGCCGGCGTGCTTTCGGGCGGCGAGCAGCAGATGCTCACGCTGTGCCGCACGCTCATGGGCGACCCCGACCTCATCATCATCGACGAGCCGACCGAAGGCCTTGCGCCGAAGATCGTCGAGCTGGTGGGGCAGTACCTCAAGACGCTCAAGGACAAGGGCATTTCGGTGCTGCTGATCGAGCAGAAGCTCACCATTGCCATGCAGATCTCCGACCGTGCGCTGGTCATGGGCCACGGCAGCATCGTGTTCGACGGCACACCCGATAGCCTCAGGGCCGACGCCACCACTCGCAAAGAGTGGCTCGAGGTCTGAAGAAGCCCTCCGAGGATCCGGGCCGCGCCCCGGATCCTCTTGTCCCAACAGCGACTGCGTGCCATTGTTGAGCCACGCGAAACGCCTAGAATCCCTCGAAAAAGAACACTCGTGCTTTTTCTTCTTTTTCTTCACACACCAAGGAACGCAGCATGACGGCTGAATACAAAGTGCTCGGCGATGTCGCCGTGATCACACTGACCAACCCGCCGGTCAACGGTCTCGGTTTCTCGACCCGCATCGGCATCACCGATGGCCTGTCGAAAGCCAATGCCGACGACGCCGTCAAGGCCATCGTCATCACCGGCGCCGGCAAGGCCTTCTCGGGCGGCGCGGACATCAAGGAGTTCGGCACGCCCAAGGCGCTGCAAGAGCCCAACCTGCTGAGCGTGATCCTCTCGCTCGAGGCTTCGCCCAAGCCCATCGTCGCTGCCATTCATTCGGTGTGCATGGGCGGCGGCCTCGAGCTGGCCCTGGGTTGCCACTATCGCGTGGCGGCTCCCGGCACCAGCATTGCGCTGCCCGAAGTCAAGCTGGGCCTCATTCCGGGCGCCGGCGGCACGCAGCGCCTGCCGCGCGTGCTGGGTGTGGAAACCGCGCTCAACATGATCGTGAGCGGCGAGCCGGTCAAGAGCGAACTGCTCGCCAGCCTGCCGGGCCAGAAGCTGTTCGACAAGCTCGCAGCTTCGCCCGAATCGGTGTTCGAAGAAGCCGTGGCCTTTGCCAAGAGCGTGGCCGGCAAGACCGGCGACGCATTGCCGCTGGTGCGCAACCTGCCGTGCAAGCATCCGCAAGGCGATGCGTACTTTCAGTTCGCCAAGAACATGGTGGGCGGCATGTCGAAGAACTACCCCGCGCCGCTGCAGTGCGTGGAGGCCGTGCAGGCCGCCACCAAGATGAAGTTCGACGCGGGCATGGCTGAAGAGCGCCGCATCTTCACGTCGCTGATGTTCACGCCCGAGTCGCTCGCGCTGCGCCACCTGTTCATGGCTGAGCGTGCAGCCTCCAAGATTCCCGACGTGGCCGACGACACGCCCAAGCGCGAGATCAAGTCGGTCGGCGTGATCGGCGCCGGCACCATGGGCGGCGGCATTTCGATGAACTTTTTGAACGCGGGCATCCCCGTCAAGATTCTCGAGATGAAGCAGGAAGCGCTCGACCGCGGCATTGCCACCATCAAGAAGAACTACGAATCGCAGATCAAGAAGGGCAAGCTCAAGCAGGACAAGTACGAGCAGCGCATGGCGCTCCTGAGCACCACGCTGAGCTACGACGACCTGAAGGACGCCGACCTGATCATCGAAGCCGTGTTCGAAGAACTCGGCGTGAAGGAGAAGGTGTTCAAGGAGCTCGACCGCGTCGCCAAGAAGGGCGCGATCCTGGCTTCGAACACCTCCACGCTCGACGTCGACAAGATCGCATCGTTCACCGAGCGTCCGCAGGACGTGGTCGGCATGCACTTCTTCAGCCCCGCCAACGTGATGAAGCTGCTCGAAGTGGTGCGCGGCAAGCAAACGGGCAAGGATGTTCTGGCCACCGTCATGGACATCGGCAAGAAGATCAAGAAGACGGCCGTGGTCTCGGGCGTGTGCGACGGCTTCATCGGCAACCGCATGATCGAGCAGTACTCGCGCCAGGCGGGCTTTCTGCTCGACGAAGGCGCCACGCCGCAGCAGGTCGACAAGGCCATCGAGAAGTTCGGCTTTGCCATGGGCCCGTTCCGCATGGGCGACCTGGCCGGCAACGACATCGGCTGGGCCATTCGCAAGCGCCGCGCCGTGGAGCATCCGAACATGAAGTACAGCCGCACGGCAGACAAGCTGTGCGAACTGGGCCGCTTCGGCCAGAAGACCGGGGCAGGGTGGTACGACTACCAGGCCGGCAAGCGCGATGCGATTCCTTCGGACCTGGTCAACAAGATGATCGAAGACCACCGCAAGGAACTGGGCATCACGCCGCGCAAGATTTCGGATGAAGAAATCGTGCAGCGCCTGGTGTATGCGCTGGTCAATGAAGGCGCACACATCCTCGAGGACGGCATTGCCTCGAAGGCGGGCGACATCGACATGGTGTACCTCACCGGCTATGGCTTCCCAATCTGGCGCGGCGGCCCGATGCACTACGCGTCGCAGGTCGGCCTCTACAACGTGGCCGAAACCATGAAGCGCTTTGCCAAGAACCCGCGCGACGACGCCGAGTTCTGGCAGCCCGCGCCGCTGATCCAGAAGCTGGTGGCCGAAGGCAAGTCCTTCAGCTGATACGGGAAGCCTGGCCGCCCATGTTGAAACGCATCTTTGCCGGATTGCTGCTGGTGCTTGTGGTGCTGGTGGCAGCCGTGGCGGTCAAGACCTGGACCACGCCATCGCAGCAGCTGGCGGTGGCGCCCGCACCCAAGCTCGAGATGGACCTGCAGGCCGCCGCCAGGCGGCTGGCCGGCGCGATTCCGATCCGGACCATTTCCAGCCTTGACGATCCGGCTGCCAACCTGGCCGAGTTCGACAAGCTGCACGCCTACCTGGAGCAGCAGTTTCCCAAGGTCCACGCCACCCTGAAGAAGGAAGTGGTGGGCCAGAAGGCGCTGCTCTACACATGGGCCGGCACCGACGCGGCGGCCAAACCCATCGCGCTGATGGCGCACCAGGACATGGTGCCGATCGCACCGGGCACCGAGAAGGCATGGTCCGTGGACCCCTTCGCCGGCGAGATCAAGGACGGCTTCGTCTGGGGCCGTGGCACGCTCGACAACAAGAGCAACCTGTTCGCTCAGATGGAAGCCATCGAGCTGCTGATTGCTAGCGGCTTCAAGCCCAGGCAAACCGTCTACCTCGTGATGGGCGACGACGAAGAGGTGAGCGGCCTGCGCGGTGCGCGGCCGATTGCCGAACTGCTCAAGTCGCGCAATGTGCGCCTCGATTGGGTGCTCGACGAAGGCTTGCTCATCCTTGACGGCGTGCTGCCCGGCCTTTCGAAGCCGGCTGCGCTCATCGGCCTGGCCGAGAAGGGCTACGGCACATTCTTTCTTTCGCTCGACACGGCCCCCGGCCATTCGTCGATGCCGCCGCAGCACAGCGCCATCGGCAGCATGAGCGCAGCGCTCGCCCGGCTCGAAGCCAACCCGATGCCCGGCGCGATCCAGGGCGTGGCGGCGCAGATGTTCGGCGCGCTCGCGCCCGAGATGGGCGGCGTCAACCGCGTGATGCTTTCCAACCTGTGGCTCACAGAGCCGCTGGTGCGCAGCCAGCTCCAGAAGAGCCCGAGCAGCAACGCGATGCTGCGCACGACCACTGCGCTCACCATCGTGCGCGCCGGCAACAAGGACAACGTGCTGCCCGGCCGGGCCGAGGCGGCGGTCAACTTCCGCATCCTGCCGGGCGACACGATCGACAGCGTGGAAGCGCACTTGCGCAAGGCGCTCGGCAACGACGAGATCAAGATCAAGCGCTACCCGGGCAACTCCGAGCCTTCGCCCGTGTCGCCGACCGACAGCACCGGCTACCGTGCCATCCAGCAGGCGGTGCGACAGTCGTTCCCCGACGTGGTGGTGGCGCCCGGCCTCATGACGGCCGCCACCGATTCGCGCCACTTCAGCCTGGTGAGCGACGCCGTCTACCGTTTTTCGCCGTTCCGCATGAAGAGCGAAGACCTGGCGCGCTTCCACGGCAACAACGAACGCCTCGCCATCTCCAACTACGGCGAGATGATCGGCTTCTATCACCAGCTCCTGCGCAACACCAACGCTGCGCCGGCGCAATGACGACCACGACTTCTTTTCCCTTCCATCTTCAAAGGACCTCACCATGACCAGCGCCGTCATCGTTTCCACTGCCCGCACGCCGCTCGCCAAGAGCTGGAAGGGTGCCTTCAACATGACGCACGGCGCCACGCTCGGCGGCCATGCGGTGCAGCACGCCATCTCGCGCGCCGGTATCGAAGCCGCCGAAGTCGACGACGTGATCATGGGCTGCGCAACGCCCGAAGGCGCCACCGGCTCCAACATTGCGCGCCAGATCGCGCTGCGCGCCGGCTGCCCCGTGACCACCTCGGGCATGACCATCAACCGCTTCTGCTCGTCGGGCCTGCAGACCATTGCCACCGCCGCCCAGCGCATCATTGCGGGCGAGGGCGACGTGTACGTGGCCGGCGGCGTCGAGAGCATTTCGTGCGTGCAGAACGAAGCCAACAAGCACATGCTGGCCGACCCCTGGCTGGTAAAGCACAAGCCCGAGATCTACTGGAACATGCTGCAGACTGCCGAGCAGGTTGCCAAGCGCTACAACATCGGCCGCGACGCCATGGACGAATACGGCGCCGCCAGCCAGCAGAAGGCCACCGCCGCGCTCGAAGCCGGCCGCTTCAAGGACGAGATCGCGCCCATCACCGTGCTGGCCGGCGTGGCCGACCCCGTGCTGGGCCTGCGCACCAAGGAAGTCACGGTCGAGAACGACGAAGGCATTCGCCCCGGTACCACCAAGGAAGGCATCAGCGGCATCCGCCCGGCACTGCCCGGCGGCCTCATCTCGGCCGGCAACGCCAGCCAGTTCTCCGACGGTGGCGGCGCCTGCGTGGTGGTCGACGAGAAGTACGCCCAGCAAAAGGGCCTGAAGCCCTTGGGCCGCTTCCTCGGCTTTGCCGTGGCCGGCTGCGAACCCGACGAAATGGGCATCGGCCCCGTCTTCGCCATTCCGAAGGTGCTCAAGCGCCTGGGCCTCACGGTCAACGACATCGACCTGTGGGAACTGAACGAAGCCTTCGCCGTGCAGGTGATCTACTGCCGCGACAAGCTCGGCATTCCGGGCGACCGCCTGAACGTGGACGGCGGCGCCATCGCCGTGGGCCACCCCTACGGCGTGAGCGGACAGCGCCTGACGGGCCACGCACTCATCGAAGGCAAGCGCCGCGGCGCGAAGAAGGTGCTGGTCACGATGTGCATCGGCGGCGGCATGGGCGCCGCGGGCGTGTTTGAAGTTCTCTGACTCTCCTCTGGCCGGCGGCGCATAGCGCGTCGCCGCCTTTGCCAGCCCCGCTCAGGGGGCGACACCGGCGGCCCGGCTGAGCCGGTTCAGCGGTGTTCCTGGCACCGAACCCGCGCATCCATTCACACCGAGATCGATCATGAGCCTGCGTCCCACCCTCGACTTCCTGCTCTACGACTGGCTCGACGCGGAATCGCTGAGCCAGCGCGAGCGCTTTTCAGACCATTCGCGCGAAACCTTCGACGCGGTGCTCGACACCTGCGAACGCATCGCGCGCGAAAAGTACGCGCCGGCCAATCGCATCGTCGACACGCAGGAGCCGCACTTCGACGGCGAGAAGGTCGTCTTGCCGCAGGCCACGCACGATGCGCACAAGGCTTTTGTCGAATCCGGAATGATGAGCGCGGCGCAGGACTACGATATCGGCGGCATGCAGCTGCCCTACACGCTGCAGGCCGCGGCCAACAGTTTTTTCGCAATGGCATCGGTGAGCATCGGCTCCAACATGCTCACGAGCGGCAACGCCAACCTGCTGATGGTGCACGGCACCGAGATGCAGAAAGAGGTGTTCGCCAAGAACGAATTTTCGGGCCGCTGGGCGGGCACCATGTGCCTGTCGGAGCCGCAGGCCGGTTCTTCGCTGAGCGACGTGGCCACGCGCGCCGTGCCCGATGGCGATGACTACCAGAACGATCCGCTGGGGCCACGCTACCGGCTCACGGGCAACAAGATGTGGATCTCCGCCGGCGACCACGAGCTGACCGAGAACATCGTGCACATCGTGCTTGCCAAGATTCCGGATGCCAACGGCAAGCTGGTGCCGGGCACGCGCGGCATCTCGCTGTTCATCGTGCCCAAGCGCATGGTGAACACAAAGGGCGAGCTGACCGGCGAGCGCAACGACGTGGCTCTCGCAGGCCTCAACCACAAGCTGGGCTGGCGCGGCACCACCAACACGCTGCTGAACTTCGGCGAGGGCAAGTACCCCGTCGGCGGCAAGGCGGGTGCGGTGGGTTACCTGGTCGGCGAGCCCGGCAAGGGCCTGCACTGCATGTTCCACATGATGAACGAGGCGCGCATCGGTGTCGGCACTGCGGCCACCATGCTCGGCATGGCCGGTTACTACGCCTCGCTCGAATATGCGAAGACCCGGCCGCAGGGCCGGCTCGTGAAAAAAGCCGAACAGCCCGGCACCGCAGTCGCAAAAGATTCGGCCAGCCCGCAGGTGCGCATCATCGAGCACGCCGACGTGCGCCGCATGCTGCTCGCGCAGAAGGCGTATTGCGAAGGCGCCCTGGCGCTGGAGCTGTACTGCGCCCGTCTGGTCGACGAGCAGAAAACAGGCAACGCGCAGGCCGCGGACGACGCGCGCCTGTTGCTCGAGGTGCTCACGCCCATTGCCAAGAGCTGGCCCAGCGAATGGTGCCTTGAGGCCAACTCGCTGGCCATTCAGGTGCACGGCGGCTACGGATACACGCGCGACTTTCCGGTGGAGCAATACTGGCGCGACAACCGTCTGAACATGATCCACGAGGGCACGCACGGCATCCAGGCGGCCGACCTGCTGGGCCGCAAGGTGCTGATGGAAAAAGGCCGTGGCCTGCAGCTGCTGGCCGGCCGCATCACCGACACCATCGGCCGCGCGGCCGAGGTGCCGGCGCTCGCGGCGCATGCCAAGACCCTGAAGGTGGCCTTGCAGCGCATCGGCAGCGCGACCGAGGCTGCCTGGTCCACCGGCGACCCGGCCGATGCGCTGGCCAATGCGGTGCCATACATGCAGGCGTTCGGCCACACCGTGCTGGCCTGGATCTGGCTGGACGTGGCGCAGCGGGCACTCGAGATCGACGCGCAAAAGGCGAGGGCGGTAACAGCTGGCAAGATTGGAGCCACGGACTATTTCTTCCACTACGAGCTGCCGAAAATCGGCGCCTGGCTCAACGTGGTCGAAAGCCGCGATCCCACCTGTACAGCATTGCCAGAGGAAGCTTTTTGATAATGGCCAACGCCGCCCCAAACAACAACACCCCCAACCCCGCCAAGCCACCCAAGCCGCACGCGCGGCTGGAAAAGTGGATATGGATCCTGATCTACGGCGGCCTGTTTCTCGTGATTCTGGGCATTGCCACCGGCCGCACCGAGCCCGCGCTCGGCTGGTCGATGGCCATTCCTGGCGGGGTGGTCGCGCTTATGGGCGTCGTGCTCATCTACGTGCGCTCGCGCCTGGGCGACAAGTAGCACGCATCTCTTCTGAACATCCTGAATATCGGAGACACCCAATGACCCCTCGCACCACCAAGCAGCTGTTCGACCTCACCGGCAAGACCGCCCTCATTACCGGCGGCTCGCGCGGCCTTGGCCTGCAAATGGCGCATGCGCTGGGCGAGGCGGGCGCGAAGATCATGCTCAGCTCCCGCAAGGCCGAAGACCTGGAGCAGGCCGCGGCCGAGCTGCAATCCGCTGGCATCGATGCGCGCTGGATTGCCGCCGATTGTTCCAAGGAAGAAGACACGCGCCGCCTGGCGGACGAAACGCTGCAGCGCATGGGCGCCATCGACATCCTCGTGAACAACGCGGGTGCCAGCTGGGGCGCGCCGGCCGAGAGCCATCCGGTCGAGGCGTGGGACAAGGTGATGAACCTCAACGTGCGCGGCTATTTCATCCTGTCGCAGCATGTCGCCAACGGCTACATGATCCCCAAGAAAACGGGCCGCATCATCAACATTGCATCCATCGCCGGCCTGAACGGCAACCCGCCCGAGATGCAGACGCTGGCCTACAACACCTCGAAGACGGCGGTGATCGGCTTCACGCGCACGCTGGCCGCCGAATGGGGCAAGTACAACATCAACGTGAACGCGATCTGCCCCGGCTTCTTCATGACGAAGATGGCCGCCGGGCTGATCAAATCGCTAGGCGAGGAAAAGATGGCCTCGCATGCGCCGCTTGGCCGGCTGGGCGACGAAGAAGACCTGAAGGGCCTGACGCTGCTGTACGCGAGCGATGCCGGCAAGCACATCACCGGGCAGTGGCTCGCGGTGGACGGCGGTGTGAGCGTGGTGCTGGGTGCGTAAGCTTGGTACGCAATGACTGAAGACTCCACCGACATCAACATCCGCTCGTACACGAGCCAGATTCCCTTCGCGCGCCACCTGGGCTTCGAGCTCACCAAGTTCGAAGGCGGCGAATCCGAGATCGTCTACACCGCCAAGCCCGAGCACCTGAACACCTTCGACGTGACCCATGGCGGCGCCTGCATGACGCTGCTCGACATCACCATGGCGGCCGCGGCGCGCAGCGTGGCACCCGAGACTGGCGTGGTCACCATCGAGATGAAGACCAGCTTCATGCAGCCTTCGGTCGGCCCCTTGCACGCGCGCGGCACGCTCATTCATCGCACCGCGACGCTGGCTTTTACCGAGGCCAAGATCTACGACGAGCAGGAGCGCGTGTGCGCCCATGCCACCGGCACCTTCAAGTACGTGAAGCGACGCCTGCCCACAGGGCCCGCCAGCGCGAACGCGATGCGCCCGCCCTCGACCGACTGACCGACCACCGAAACGAATCTCCAGGAGCCATACATGCCCACCAACAAGCAGATCCACCTCGACAACCGCCCCGATGGCGAAGCCGTTGCCAGCAACTTCAAGCTCGTGACCGCCGAAACGCCTGCGCTGGCCGAGAACCAGGTGCTGGTGCGCCACCACTACATGAGCCTGGACCCGTACATGCGCGGCCGCATGAACGACTCCAAGAGCTATGCGCAGCCGCAGCCGCTCGGCCAGGTGATGCAGGGCGGCACCGCCGGTGAAGTGGTGGAAAGCAAGCACCCCAAGTTCGCCCCCGGCGACAAGGTGGTGGGCTTTGGCGGCTGGCAGGAATACAGCGTGGTCGATGCATCGCAGCCCGGCGCGCTGAAGAAGGTCGACACCACGCACGTGCCGCTGTCGCACTACCTCGGCGCGGTTGGCATGCCGGGCGTCACGGCCTGGTATGGGTTGGTGAAGATCATTGCCCCAAAGGCCGGCGAGACGATGGTGGTTACCGCGGCCAGCGGCGCGGTGGGCAGCGCATTCGGCGCGCTAGCCAAGGCGCGCGGCTGCCGGGTGGTCGGCATTGCGGGCGGCCCCGACAAGTGCAAGTACGTGACCGAAGAGCTGGGCTTCGACGCCTGCATCGACTACCGCCAGCACCCTGATGTGAAGAGCATGAGCGCCGCGCTCAAGGAAGCCTGCCCGAACGGCATCGACGGCTACTTCGAGAACGTGGGCGGCTATATCTTCGACGCCGTGCTGCTGCGCGCGAATGCCTTCTCTCGCGTTGCGCTGTGCGGAATGATCGCGGGCTACGACGGCCAGCCGCTGCCGCTGGCCAACCCGGCGCTCATCCTCATCAACCGCATGAAGATCGAAGGCTTCATCGTGAGCGAGCACATGGAAGTGTGGCCGGAGGCATTGACCGAGCTCGGCACGCTGGTGGCCACCGGCAAGCTCAAGCCACGCGAGTCGGTGGCGCAGGGCATCGAATCCGCCCCTGAGGCCTTCCTGGGTTTGCTCAAGGGCAAGAATTTCGGCAAGCAACTGGTCAAGTTGATCTAGGCTGCCGGGGCCACGCCAGCGGCCCGGCAAACCCGGTGCCGCGGTTTTTCTGGAACTGACTTCTCGGAGGTTCTGTATGAAGAATGCTGGAACGCACGAGGTGTTCAACCAGCCCGCGCCGCTGGTGGACTGCAACCTCTTCGAAACCAACAGGCCCCTGCGCGATGCGTTGCAGTTCAACGCGCCTGCGCTCCAGCTGGCGCAGCTGCATGAACTGGGCGCCGCCGTCGGCTCGGCCGACATGCAGACGCATGCCCGTCTTGCCAACACCCATACGCCCGAGCTGCATACGCACGACCGCTTCGGCCGGCGCATCGACGAGGTGGAGTTTCACCCCAGCTACCACGCGCTGATGAAGGCCGCCGTCGGCGCGGGCCTGCACGGCACGCCGTGGACCGGCACTTCCGCCTCGCCGCACGTGCAGCGGGCGGCGGGCTTCATGCTCTTCACCGAGCTGGAATCGTCGGTTCTTTGCCCCATTTCGATGACCTACGCCGCAACGCCCGCACTGCGCAGCAATGCGGAGGTGTATGCCGACTGGGGGCCCAAGCTCGGCAGCCTTTGGTACGACCCCGCGCTCAAGTCGTTCAAGGACAAGCCCGGCGTGACCATGGGCATGGGCATGACCGAGAAGCAGGGCGGCTCGGACGTGCGGGCCAACACCACAAGTGCCGTGCGCGAGGGCAGCGATGCCTGGGGCGAGCGCTATGCGATCACCGGCCACAAATGGTTCTTCTCGGCGCCGATGTGCGATGCCTTCCTGGTGCTGGCGCAGGCGCCTGCCGGGCTGAGCTGCTTCTTCCTGCCTCGCGTGTTGCCGAAATGGATGGGGGATGGCGCCCGCAACGCCATTCACATCCAGCGCCTGAAGGACAAGCTCGGCAACAAGGCCAATGCGAGCTCGGAGGTCGAGTTCCATGGCGCCAGTGCATGGCTGGTAGGCGAAGAGGGGCGCGGCATTCCGCAGATCCTCGAGATGGGCACCATGACGCGGCTCGACTGCGCACTGGGCACCAGCGGCCTCATGCGCCAGGCGCTGAGCCTGGCCATCAACCACACCGTGCAGCGCAACGCCTTCGGCAAGCCGCTTGTGGAGCAGCCGCTCATGAAGAATGTGCTGGCGGATCTTGCACTCGAAAGCGAAGCCTCTACCGCGCTCGCCATCCGCCTCGCCCGCGCATTCGACCGGCAGGACGACGAACACGAACGCCTGATGGCGCGGCTGCTCACACCGGTCGCCAAGTTCTGGATCTGCAAGCGCGGCAGCCACTTTGCGCAAGAGACCATGGAATGCCTGGGCGGCAACGGCTATGTGGAGGAGGGCGGCGAAGGCACCATGGCCCGCATCTACCGCGAGATGCCGCTCAACTCGATCTGGGAAGGCGCGGGCAACATCATGGCGCTCGACATGCTGCGCGGCCTGCGCAAGGGCGATGCGGTGGCGGCTCTCGCCAAAGAGCTGGCGCCCGCACGCGGCCAGCACGCCGCGCTCGACCGGCTGGCCGAAGCGCTGCCTGCACGCATCGAGGCAATGGCCTCCGAAACCGAGGCGCGCCGTCTGGCACAGGACGTGGCCCTGGCGGTGCAAGCTGCGTTGCTTGCGCAGACCGCGCCGCCCGCGGTTGTAGGCGCGTTCTGCGCATCGCGCCTGGGCGGCGATTGGGGCAACGCATTCGGCACGCTGGGCGCGGGCACCGATTTCGATTCGATCATCGAGCGCGCCAGCCCTCGTTGATCGCAGATCCCCCGAACAATTCAAAGAAAGAACACAAGGACGCCGATGGCCGAACTCATCCTGCACCACTTCAACACTTCGCCGTTTTCCGAGAAGGTGCGGCTCATCCTCGGCGCCAAGAAGCTGCCGTGGAAGTCCGTCCTCATTCCGGCCATCATGCCCAAGCCCGAGGTGGGAATACTCACCGGCGGTTATCGCAAGACGCCGTTCCTGCAGATCGGCGCCGACATCTACTGCGACAGCGCACTCATCGCCGATGTGCTGGAACATCTCCAGCCCGAGGCGACGCTCTACCCGGAGCCCGAAAAGGGCATGTCGCGCATCCTCTCGCAGTGGGCCGACACCACGCTGTTCTGGGCCGCAATGGCCTGGAACCTGCAGCCACGCGGCGTGGCCGAGGTGTTTGCCAAGGCGCCGCCCGAAGCCGCCAAGGCCTTCGGCGAAGACCGCGCGAAGATGAGCACGGGCAACATGACGCGGCTGCGCCCGGCCGACGCGACGAGTGCGTACAAGTCTTACCTGCGCCGCCTTTCCGACATGCTCGACGACAAGCCCTACCTGCTGGGCGAAGCGCCGTGCATTGCCGACTTTTCGGCGTACCACCCGCTCTGGTACACGCGCCGCATCGACTCGGTGCGGGGCATTCTCGACCTCACGCCCGCGGTGGTCGACTGGATGGACCGCATGGCAGCCATCGGCCACGGCGCGCCCGAAAAGTCGAACCCGGACGAAGCCATTGCCGTCGCCAAGGCCGCAACGCCGCACACGCTGCTGACTGACAGCACCTTTCAGGACGACCACGGTATTCCGCTGGGAAGCGCCGTCACGGTCCGCGCCGAGAGCTTCGGCCTCGAGGAAACACCCGGCACGCTGGTGGCCGCCACGCGCACGCACTACACGCTGGAGCGCAGCCACGAGCGCGTAGGCACGGTGCACGTGCATTTTCCGCGCATCGGCTACGTGCTGAAGCAAGCCGAAGCCTGAAAGCTTCTCGCGCGGGGCACCTTCGTGACTGCGCCGCGGCGCTTTTCGTATTTCAATTGCTGCACCAACGTCAGTCAGAGACAAACTTTCAACGCAAGAAGGACAGCGGCAAATGATTCAGGACTTCAAGGGCAAGACGGCCGTACTCACCGGCGCGGGTTCGGGCTTCGGGCTGGAGTGCGCACGCATCGGGGCCGCGCGCGGCATGAACCTGGTGTTGGTCGACGTGCAACAAGATGCGCTCGACAAGGCCCAGGCCGAGATGGAAGCTGCCGGCGCGCAGGTGCTGGCCCGCAAGGTCGACGTGTCTGATGCCGCGCAGATGGAGGCGCTCGCCCTTGCGGTGAAAGAGCGCTTCGGTGCGCCGCACTTCGTGTTCAACAACGCGGGCGTGGGCGCGGGCGGCCTGGTGTGGGAAAACACCGTGGCCGACTGGGAGTGGGTGCTGGGCGTCGACTTGTGGGGCGTGATTCACGGCGTGCGCCTGTTCACGCCGATGATGCTCGAAGCCGCCGCCAAGGACCCGGGCTACCGCGGCCACATCACCAATACGGCCAGCATGGCGGGGTTGCTCACGCCGCCCAACATGGGCATTTACAACGCCGCCAAGGCGGCTGTGGTGAGCCTGACCGAAACGCTCTACCAAGACCTGAACCTGGTCACCGACCAGATCGGCGCGAGCCTGCTGTGCCCGTATTTCGTGCCCACGGGCATCACGAGCAGCGAGCGCAACCGCCCGAATGCTCCCAAGGAAACCGAGCTCACCAAGAGCCAACTCATCGGCCAGGCCATGAGCAACAAGGCGGTGAGCAGCGGCAAGATCACGGCGGCCGAGGTGGCGGCGAAGGTGTTCGAGGCCATCAGCGACAACCAGTTCTACGTGTTCAGCCATCCGAAGGCGCTGGGCAATGTGCGCAGCCGCATGGAGAACATCGTCGCCGTCAAGAATCCGGCGGATCCGTTTCTCGAGCGGCCCGAGATCGGGCAGAAGCTGCGGGAGCAGTTGCGGGCGGCTTGATCGTTTGCGGCTACAACCGGGGCATGAATCCTTCGACTTCTCTCTCGATCCTTCAACTTCAGGACCTGGGCTTCGCATATCCGGACCAGCCCGCGCTGGCGTCCGGTTGGTCCGTGGCCATTGGGGAGGGCGTCACGCTGCTGTATGGCGACACCGGCACCGGAAAGTCCACCTTGCTTCGCGTGATGGCCGGCGCGCTGGCTGCGACCGGGCGGCTGACGGCAGTGGGCGCGCGGCTCGACCTCGCACCCCATGCCTATCGCCAGAACGTCTTCTTCTGCGACCCAACGACGGAAGCCTTCGACCAGGTCACCGCCCACGCATGCACGGCAACGCTCAGCGAAGGTGATGCGGGTTTCGATGAGGCTTCATGGCAAGCCCTCGTCGAAGGCTTTGCACTGACCCCGCATCTCGAGAAACCGATGTACATGCTCTCGACCGGCTCGAAGCGCAAGGTGTGGCTGGCGGCAGCACTGGCATCGGGACGTCCGCTGGTGCTGCTCGACGAGCCTACGGGTGCACTCGATGCCCGATCGATTCATCACCTGTGGAATGCGCTGGTCCGGCGCGCTGCGCAGCCCGGCCGAGCCGTGGTCGTTGCGAGCAGCGAGCGCGTCACCGCGGTGCCGCTTGCAGGCTGCATCGAGCTGCCGCTGCGCTGAAAGCTTTCAGGCCGCCGGCGCTGAAGGAAGCTGCTTCTCCAGCAGCCGCAAGCCGAATGCCATGGCCAGGAAGATCACGGCAACCACCGCCGAGTTGAGCACCGCGCGCCCGAACCCCAGCGCACCGACATCCATGAACGGATACGGATACCAGCTGACGAACGCACCGCGCGCAAAGGTGTAGACGATCCATGCCAGCGGCAGCAGTACCGAAAGACCGATGGTGCCGCCGTCGATGCGCGGCCGCGGGCCGACGAGCAACCAGCCGAGCACCGCGACGACCGGTGTCACGGTGTGCAGCAGAAAGTTGGCCAGCTGCCCGGACGGCGTCAACTCGCGCAGCCCGGTGAGCACGGTGTGGAAGACGATGCCCGTCACGGCAATGCTCAAGACGGCGGTCAACCGCAGCGGACGGAACAGTCGGCCATCGTGCGCGGGACGAAAAGCGAGCAGGGCGCTCACGCCGCCGATGAGGATGTTTGCGTCGATGGTGAAGTAGCTGAAGAGCCGCACGAAGCGCTCGAGGTGCGTCGGGGCGGCTCCCGCGCCACCGGTGATTGCTGCTGCGAGTTCGAGGCCGATGCCCGCCAGCGCGGCGAGTGCGACAACGCCGTGAAGAAGGCGTGCCAGTGCGACGTTCATGTTCTTCAACTTGGGTGCCTTTCAGGTATGTGAGGCTGCATCAAGCAGCGGTCGCGGGCTGCGATGCGATCCAGTCCCAGACGCCGCGAATCGCCGGTTCATTTTCGCGTCCCTGCGCCGTCGCGAGAAAGTAGCTTCCGGTGTCCAGCGCCGGCCCGAAGGGCTGCACCAACGCGCCGCTGCGCAGCTCTTCGGCCGCTAGCGTGAGGCTGAGCAACGCCACGCCATGGCCTGCGAGTGCGGCGAGGATGGCGTGGGTTTCGTCGGAGAAAGAGAGGCCCGCAGCCTTCATCGATCGGCCACGGGGCGGCGCAATGCCGGCCTCGCGAAACCATCTGGGCCAGGTTGCGGGCGCAGCGGCGCCGGGCTGCCAATCGGCGTGAATCAGCTGGTGCTTCGGCAAATCGCTCACGCGCTTCAGGCCGAGCATCGGGCTGCACAGCGGCGCGTATTGCTCGGCCATCAATTCGCTCACCACGAGGCCGGGCCAATTGCCGCTGCCCGAACGCACGGCAATGTCGGCATCGCCACGCGCCAGGTCGACGAGCGTATCGCTGGCGTGCAGCCGCAGTTCGATACCGGGGCATGCCTTGCGAAAGCCGGCCATGCGCGGCAGCACCCAGCGGGCGGCGAACGCGGTGTTGGTGGTGAGCGTGACGGCCTGCATTGCCGCAGGCTGGCGCAGTCTTTCGATTCCGGCTTCAAGCGCGTCGAAGCCCGTGCGCAAGTCGTCGAAAAGCCGCTGGCCCGCGAGTGTCAAAGCCAGCTGCCGCGTGAGCCGGCGAAACAGCGGCCGGCCGAGCGTGTCTTCGAGCGCGCGCACCTGGTGGCTGATGGCCGAAGGCGTTACGGAAAGCTCGTGCGCCGCGCGCTGAAAGCTCAAATGCGCGGCCGCCGCTTCGAATGCGCGCAGCGAGAGCAGCGGCGGCAGGCTGCGCGGCCGGCGAACAGGTGAGCTGATTTCGTTCATCGATGGAGAAATGATCGTTTGTAGGAGTCTGGTTTCGTCTCTAGATTAGAGGCCCGTGCAGTCATTTTGAACGCACCAGACAGAACAGATCAACTCACTCATTGACGACCATGAATCTTCTCCATATCGACACCAGCGCCCGTCCCGGGCTTTCCGGCATCGACCCTCACGGCTCGCACACGCGCCGGCTCTCCGCGCGCTTTGTCGAGCGTTGGCGCCAGGCCCGCCCGGGCGACCGCATCGACTACCTCGACGTGGGCCAGCATCCGCCGGCACACGTCAACGGCCGCTGGATTCATGCAGCGTTCACACCGCCCGCCGAGCGCGAGCCCTGGATGGCCGAGGCACTGGCAGAGAGCGACCGGCTCGTCGACCAGCTGATTGCCGCCGACGTGATTGTTGTGGGCTTGCCGATGTACAACTTCAGCGTGCCCGCGCAGTTCAAGGCCTACATCGACAACATCGTGCGTGTGGGCCGCACCTTTGGTTTCGACCGTGCGCGCGGCGCCGTGCCGTACTGGCCGATGCTCGCGGATGCGGGCAAGCGCATGGTGCTGCTCGGTGCGCGCGGCGATCACGGCTATGGCCCGGGCGGACGCATCGCGCACCTGAACCATACCGAGAGCTCGGTGCGTTCCGTGTTCGGCTACATCGGCATTACCGATGTGTACGAGGCGGCGGTGGAGTCCGACGAATTCGGCGGCGAGGAGCTCGCGCAATCGCTTCGCAAGGCCGAGCAGGAAGTCGACCGGCTGGTGGACCAACTTGGCGGAGCTCTGGCGAGCGAGCGCTCTGCCGACGCCGCGCTGGTCTAGGCGTTCATCTACCTCGGCCGGCTCATACCGCCACAGGGCTGCGCTCTGCAAACTGCCCGTTCCAGTACGGGTAGTAAGGGTAGGGCGGCGTCACGGCGCTGGCCGCATCGAGCCGCTTGATCTGCTCCGCGCTGAGCTGCCAGCCAAGTGCGCCAAGGTTCTGGTTGAACTGCTCTGCGTTGCGAGCACCGATCAGCACGCTCGACACGGTGGGCCGCTGCAGCAGCCAGTTGAGCGCGATCTGCGGCACGGTCTTGCCGGTTTCCTCGGCCACCTGGTCCATTGCATCGACCACGCGGTACAGGCGCTCGTCGTCCACGGGCGGCGCGAAGCCGGCGGTTTCATGCAGGCGGCTGCCAACGGGTAGCGGCTGGCCGCGCCGCACCTTGCCCGTGAGGCGGCCCCAACCCAGCGGGCTCCAGACGATGGCGCCCAGGCCCTGATCGATGCCGAGCGGCATCAGCTCGAATTCGTAGTCGCGGCCGATCAGCGAGTAGTAGGTCTGGTTGGCCACGAAGCGCTGCAGCCCCAGTCGGTCGGAGGCCGAGAGCGATTTCATCAGCTGCCAGCCCGAGAAGTTCGATGCGCCGATGAGCCGCACCTTGCCCGCGCGCACCAGGTCGTCGAGCGTGTCGAGCACCATCTCGACCGGCGTCATCGCATCGAAAGCGTGCAGCTGCAGGATGTCGATGTAGTCGGTGTCCAGGCGCTTGAGCGCGGCCTCCGTTGCGGCGATCAGGTGGTGGCGCGAGGCGCCGACGTCGTTCGGCCCGTCGCCTACGCGCAGCGAGAGCTTGGTCGAGATGATCGCCTTGTCGCGCCGGCCCTTGAGTGCGGCACCGAGTATCGATTCGGACGCGCCGTTCGAATACACGTCGGCCGTGTCGAACAGCGTCACGCCCGCATCGAGCGCCAGGTCGACGATGCCGCGCGCGCCTTCCACGTCGGTGTTGCCCCAGGCGCTGAAAAGCGGGCCTTGTCCGCCGAAAGTGCCGGCGCCGAAGCCGAGTGCCGGGACCTTGAAGCCGGAGCGGCCGAGAAAGCGTTGTTCCATGATGGTGTCCTTGGATTTGTTGTTGAGTAGTGTTTTCAGGCTTGTGCCGACGAGGCGCAGTCGGCCGGAGCGCTGTTGTTGCTCTCGCGCCGGTCGAGCGACCGGCTCCAGAGCGCGATCGCCAGGCCCACCAGCGTGAGCAGCGCAGCCACCCAGCCGAGAGAGCGCAGGCCAGGGCCGTGGTCGATGACTGCGCCGCCCGCCCATGCGCCGAGCGCATTGCCCAGGTTGAAGGCCGCGATGTTCAGGCTCGACGCCAGGTTCTGGCCTGCGCCCGAGGCCTTCTCGAGTACGCGCAGCTGCATCGGCGCCACCGTCGCGAAAGAAGCGATGCCGAGCAGGCCGACGAACACCACGGCGGTGAATGGCGTGCCAATGGTGAACTGCATCGCACCGAGCACCGCGGCCAGTGCCACCAGCGTGCCAATCACGGCAGGCATCGTTGCGCGGTCGGCCAGCTTGCCGCCCAGGATGTTGCCCACCGCAAGGCCGCCGCCGAACACCAGCAGGATTGGCGACACGGCCGATTCCGGCAGGCCGGTGACTTGCGTCAGCAAGGGCTGGATGTAGGTGAACACCACGAACACGCCCGCAAAGCCGAGCACCGTCATCGCCAGCCCCAGCAGCACTTGGGGCCTTGCGAGCACCGCAAGCTCGTCGCGCAGCGGCGCCGGCTTGGCCTCGCCCTTGACGCGGGGCACGAAGATCGAGAGCACCGCAAACGCCAGCACGCCAATCAGCGTCACGGCCCAGAAGGTGGCGCGCCATCCGTACTGCAGGCCGAGCCATGCACCCGCCGGCACGCCAAGCAGCGTGGCGGCCGTAAGGCCGGTGAACATGATGGCAATGGCCGAGGCGCGGCGCTCCGGCGCCACAAGGCCCGTGGCCACCACCGAGCCCACGCCGAAGAAGGTGCCATGCGCGAGCGAGGTGACGACGCGCGCGGCCATCAACAGCTCGTAGTTGGGCGCGAGCGCGCAGGCCAGGTTGCCGAGCGTGAAGATCGCCATCAGCGCCAGCAGCACGGTCTTGCGCGGCAGCTTGCGGGTGGCAATGGTGAGCATGGGCGCGCCGACCGCAACGCCGAGCGCATAGCCCGAGATCAGCAAGCCGGCGGCGGTGATGGAGACATGAAGATCCGCCGAGACCTGCATGAGCAGGCCCATGATGACGAATTCGGTGGTGCCTATTCCGAAGGCACCGGCGGTAAGGGCGAGTAGAGCAATTGGCATGATGGCTCTACTGTGCGGGTTATCCCCATGGATGACTAGAATGCCGGCTGTACATAGACTTGTGAATTGAAGTCACAGCTGAAAGCCGAGGAGCCGCCATGCCGCGTATCGATGTGAACCGCTCCGGTGAAATGGAGGCCTTCGTACAGGTGGTCGAATCCGGCGGCTTTTCCGCCGCGGCGCGCCTGCTCGACATGACACCTTCCGCGGTAAGCAAGCTCGTCGCGCGGCTCGAACTGCGGCTTGGCATTCAGCTGGTGCACCGCTCCACGCGCAAACTGCAGCTTACGCCCGAAGGCCTGCATTTCTACGAGCGCAGCACGCGCGTGCTGGCTGACATGGATGAGGCCGAGCGCTGCGCCGCCGCGGGCGCCGCGCCGCGCGGGCGGGTGAGCATCAACGCGAGCGTGTCTTTCGGGCACCACAAGCTGGTGCCGCTGGTGCCCAGGCTGCTCGAGCTGCATCCGCAAATCACGCTGGACATTGCACTGACCGACCGCATCGTCGACCTGATGGACGAGCGCGCGGACATCGCGATCCGCTGGGGGCAGTTGCCGCCCTCAGACCTGGTGGCGCGGCGCCTCGGCGAAACCAGCCAGGCCATCGTGGCCTCGCCCGACTATCTTGCAAAGTACGGCACACCGCACACGCCGCAGGAACTGGAAGCGCACAACAGGTTGGGCTGGAGCTACCGGCGCAATACGCCTGATTGGCCGTTGCGTGTCGATGGGCGAATGATCTCGCTGCCCGTGGCCGGGCCGGTGCGCGCGGGCGACGGCGAAACCTTGCGGCAGTTGGCGATTGCGGGCGCGGGCGTGGCGCGGCTGTCGCTGTATCACATCCAGCACGACATCGATGCGGGCCGGCTGGTGCCGCTGCTGCAGGAATTCAACCCCGCCGAGGTGGAGCCGATCCACGCGGTGTACATCGGCAAGGCCGGCACCTTGCCAGCACGCGTGCGCGCGGTGCTCGACTTTCTGGTGGCGTGCTCGGGCGTGGGAGGAGGGCGCTACACGATCAAGCGAACCGAGCCGATGCCCGCAAATTCCGCGGTTACCTGATCGCCGCGACGGCAAGGCACGATGCCGACCCACGAACCCGTAGTAACCACAGTGCCGGCCGGCGCGCTTTGCCCATGGCGCGTGATGTGGCGCAGCCAGATGGGCAGCAACCATGCGGGATCGCCCAGCGGATGGGTGCCTTCGCGCACCACGGTTTCCGCATTGCCGACTTTGGTTTCACAGCGTTGCGAAGCCCAATCGACGGCCGCATAAGGCTGCCATTCGCCGAGAACCAGTGCGCCGTGCACTTGCGAGTCGGCAAGGCGAAGCAATGGAGGCGTAGCGGCCAGGTCTTGCCAACGCGAATCGACGATTTCCACCGAGACCGCCATGGCATCGATCAGCGAAGCCGCGTCTTGGTGGTCGAGCTTCGCGGCCATGGCGGGTGTCACGTCCTGTCCGAGCCGCAGGGCGATCTCAGCTTCGATGCCGGGCGCGTGAAAAACCAAGTCGCTGAAGTCCGCCGGGCTCGTGCGCACGCCGTGTGGCGGCAGCGGCGCATGCGTGAGCGTCGCGCTTCTGGAGGCGCCGCCGGATTTCCAATGGGCCGGAACGGCACGGTCACCAAACCAGCCGAGCGCAGCCGCTACTGCGTCCTGGACTTCGTAGGACTGAGTTGCGTCTTGCAGCGCGTCGGTCCAGGGGGCGGCATCGAGGGGGGCGTTGCTTCGGCGGGCTGCAACGAGCGCATCGGTCAGGGCTGTCATTTGTGAGGTCATCTTGTGATTTTGTCAGTTGCGTCCTGGGCGAGTGCAAAGGCCACCGGGTACTCCCCTCCGCGAATGTCCCCCGGCCTGCAGCCTCCTCCTTTATTTCGCTGCGCGGAGCACCCGATGCCCTGTGCACTGGGGCACGCTGCTGGTGCACCGCTGATCAACGACCAGCGCGTATGACGCACACGTCGATGGGGTGCCTTGCGCAGCG